>DATLEB010000125.1:0-29284 GCA_035525615.1 Kofleriaceae bacterium
TCCACCGGCTGCGGCTGCGGCTGCGGCTGCGGCTGCGGCTGCGGCTGCGGCTGCGGCTGCGGCTGCGGCTGCGGCTGCGGCTGCGGCTGCGGCTGCGGCTGCGGCTGCGGCTGCGGCGCCGGGCCACACGCATGAACGATCGCGAGCGAAGCGAGGACCCCCGGCCGGCGCATCCGCCGATGGTAGCGCGTCGCCTAGATGAGCGACACGCCGCCGTCGGCGAGGAGCGCCGACCCGACCAGCCCGGCGTCGTCACCGAGCGCCGCCATCACGATGTCCACCGGATCGAGCAGCGCCGGGGGCGTCACCAGCGACAGCGCCAGCACCGACTGATCGCGCAGGGTCGGCGTGCGCCCGAACATCCCGCCGCCGAGGACCACGCGGTCGGGGTTCACGAGCGTGATCGCGTTCCCGAGCGCCACCGCGAACAGCGGCGCCAGCTCGGTCCACAGCGCGAGCGCCCACGGGTCGCCGTCCGCCGCCGCCGCGTCGACATGCCCCGGGTTCACCGCCGACGCCTCACCGCCCGCGAGATCCACGGCGAGCGAGCGCGCCCCGTCACCGAGCTCGCGCCGGATGCGCGCCTGCACGTAGCTGCCGCCGACGTACGCCTCGACGCAGCCGCGCCCGCCGCAGTTGCAGGGCGCCGCATCGTCGCCCCACGCCACCTTCACGTGCCCGATCTCGCCCGCGCAGTTGGTGGCGCCTTCGATGAGCTGGCCGTTCATCACGAGCCCGCCGCCGATGCCGGTCCCGATGTACACGCACAGCATGTCGCGCGACCCCGCGCCCGCACCGACGCCGTACTCGCCGTAGGCGACCGCGTTCACGTCGTTGTAGACGCCGACCGGGCGCGCCGGACCGAGCCGCTGCGCGAGCGCCGGACCGAACGCGACGTTGCGCCACCCGAGGTGCGGCGAGTTGGCGACCGTGCCCTTGCGATCCGACAGCATCGCCGCGACGCCCACGCCGACCGGCACGACCGCGACGCGCGACACGCCCACCGTCGCCAGCACCTCGTTCACCGCGGCGACGATGCGCTCGACGATCGCCTCGAGGCGCCGGTCGTCGCCGACCGGACGCCGCAGCACGGCCGCGGGCTCCTGCGCGAGCGGCTCCCGGCGCGCACGACACGTGGCCGCCGCCGCGCCCAGCTCGCGATACGCCGCGACGCGCAGGTTCGAGCCGCCGAGATCGACGCCCACGACCCAGGGATGCTGCTGGGTCACGACGCGCTCCCCGCGGCCGCGCGCGCCGCCGCGATCTCGCCTTCGACGATCGCGCGGATCGCCGCGAGCTGCGCGGCGTCGTCGGCCTCGCAGCGCACGACCAGCGCCGGCTGCGTGTTCGACGCGCGCACCAGACCCCAGCCGTGGGCGAACCGCGCGCGCACGCCGTCGACGTCGACCACGCCGACGACATCGGGCCGCGCCCGCATCTGCGCGGTCACGCGCGCCACCACGTCGAACTTGATCTCGTCGGGACAGTCGACCCGCAGCTCGGGCGTGTTGACCGCGGCCGGCAGCGTCGCCGCGTGCTCGGCCAGCGTGCGCTCACCACGCGTGAGCAGCTCGAGCAGCCGCGCGCCGGCGTGGATCGCGTCGTCGAAGCCGAGCCAGCGGTGCGAGAAGAACAGGTGTCCGCTCATCTCGCCGGCCAGCGCCGCGCCGGTCTCCTTCATGCGCGCCTTGATGAGCGAGTGCCCGACCTTCCACATCTCCGGCTTGCCGCCGGCCCGCTCGAGCTCGTCGTACATGGCCTGGCTGCACTTCACCTCGCCGACGAAGCGCGCGCCCGGCACCTCCTCGAGCACGGCCTTGCCGAGGAGGATCATGAGCTGATCGCCCCACAGGATGCGTCCGGTGCCGTCGACCGCGCCCAGACGATCGGCGTCGCCGTCGAGCGCGAGGCCGACCTCCGCGCCGTGCTCCGCGACCGCCTGCTGCAGATCGACGAGGTTCTCCGGCATCGTGGGATCGGGATGGTGATTCGGGAAGCGGCCGTCGGGCTCGCAGTGCACGGCCACCGGATCGAACCCCAGCCGGCGATAGAGCGCGAGCGCCGCCGGTCCGCCCGCGCCGTTGCCCGCGTCGACCACGACCTTGGGGCGCCGCGCACCGAGGCGGAGGCTCTTCACGTTGTGCTCGATGTAGTCGGGCACGATGTCCTGCGGCATGATCATGCCGCGCGACCGGTCGTTCATCGTGTAGCGCTCGGAGCGCGCGGCCTCGATCCATGTGCGCAACTCGGCGATGCCCGGGCCGTACAGCGTCGAGCCCGCCACCATGATCTTGAAGCCGTTGTCCTCGGGCGGATTGTGGCTGCCCGTGATCATCACCGCGCCGTCGACCTTGAGCGTCGCCGACGCGAAGTACACGAGAGGCGTCGGCACCATGCCCAGGTCGATCACGTCGCAGCGCTCCGTGAGCCCCTCGCACAGCGCGACGAACAGGCGCTGCGAGGTCAGCCGGCAGTCGCGTCCGACCGCGACCACCGGGCGTCGCCACGCGGCGTGCTCGCACACGCGCGCCACGATGGCGCGTCCCAGGTCGTGCACCAGGGCGTCGTCGAGGTCGCGCTGAGCGACACCGCGGATGTCGTACTCGCGGAAGATGCGCGGGTTGAAGGTCGGCGCGGGCACGTCTTACAAGTAGCGCGAAAGGCCCGCCGACGTCAGCGCGTCGACCGCCGCTCGTACGTCTTGCGCGCGTTCCGCCGGCAGGACCAGCACCGCGTCACCCGCGCGCACCACCGCCAGGCCCGAGACGCCGACCAGGGCGATCACGCCCGCGTCGGTGATGGTGAGGTTGTCTCGGCCGTCGACCACCACGGCGTCGCCCTGGCGCGTGTTCGCGGCGCCGTCGCGCGCGAGCAGCTCCGCGACCGCGGCCCACGAGCCCACGTCACTCCAGCCGAACGAACCGGGCACGGCGACCACGTCGCGCGCCTTCTCCATCACGCCGTGATCGATCGAGATCGACGGGAAGCCGGGATACACACGCGCCGCGGCGGCCACGGCGCCCGCCGCGTCACCCTGCGCCAGCGCCGCACCGACCTCGCGCAGCCCGGCCGCCGTCACCGGCAGGTGCCGATCGATCTCGTCGAGCAAGCGGCGCGCGCGCAGGAAGAACATGCCGCCGTTCCACAGGAAGCCGCCGCCGGTGAACATCTGCGCGGCGCGCGCAGCATCCGGCTTCTCGACGAAGCGGGCCACCGCCGACACGCTCGCGCCGAGCTCCGCGCGCTCGCCGCCGAGCTCGAGCCATCCGAAGCCGGTCTCCGCGCGCGTCGGCGTGATGCCGATCGTGACGATGACATCGCCGCGCTCGGCGGCGCCGAAGGCACGCTCGATCACCGCGCCGAACGCCGCCTCGTCGCCGACGTGCTGGTCGGCGGGAAACGCGCCCATCACGGCATCGGCGTCGCGCGCCACCAGGTACGTCGCGGCGAGCCCGAGCGCCGCCGCCGTGTTGCGCGCCGCCGGCTCGGCGACGACCGTCGTCCCCGGCGCCGCGGCCGCCGCATCGGCGGCCTGGTCCGCCGCCGTCACGATCATCACGTCGCTCGCCGCGGCGCGCACGCGTCGCACCGTGGCGGCGAGCAAGGTCTCGCTGCCGCCGAGCGCCAGGAACTGCTTGGGCCGCGCGCGCCGACTCGCCGGCCAGAGCCGCGTGCCGCTTCCGCCGGCCATGATCACCGCGCACCGCATCGCGGACGACAGACGACCCATCGCGGGTCATCTTAGACCCTGGCCCCAGGACCGAAAACACCCAAGGGCGCCTTCCGGCGCCCTTGTTCACACGATCACACCCTGTAGCTCAGGCTCAGGCTGTGGTCAGGGATGTCGCTCAAGGAACCGTGAACGTCGCGGCCACGGCCGTCACACCGATACCGAGCGACAGCGCGTCGTTGGTACCGTTGCCGTCGAGGTCGATGTCCGGGGTCAGGAAGCCCGAGACGACCATCTGGACCTCGGCGTCCGTGATGTTGCAGTCGTACGGCATCTTGTCGAAGAGGCCGCGCAGCGTCTCACCGGTCTCGCCGGCGGTGCACATGCACATGTTGGCCATCGTGCCGCCCTGCGTGTTGGTGGCGCAGGTCTCGTCGAACGAGGTGCGGACGGTGTTGCCGATCGCGGGAACGACGTTGGTGTCGATGTCTTCCTGCGAGATGGCGCCACCGATCTTGCCCGACGTCCAGCCGGTCGCGCTGACGGAATTGAGCTCGGCGCGCGCCTTCTGGAGGGGCAGGTCGATGGGCACGCCGCCGCCGAGGGCGATCTGGAGGTTCACGTTGCCGGGGCCACCGGTGAACTTGCCGTTCACGATTCGGCCGGCCAGCGCCGCGTCCGTGTCCATCACGCTCGCGAAGCTCGCGCCGCCGGCAAGGTGACGACCACAGACCATGTCGGTGTCGCTCATGCACGCGGCCGGCGTCGGCATGTCGCCGAGGAAGACGTAGAAGCCGACGCCACCGGAGTTGACGAGCTCCTTCGCCTTCAGGTTGGCGAGCAGGATGATGTCACCCTGGGCGAGCTGCTCGTCGACCGCCATCTGCAGATCGAGATCGGGCGCGAGCGCGCCGATCGAGCCGAGCACCATGCCGAGCTGGTTGTCGACGCCGTCGTTGGCCTTGCCGTCGATGTCCAGACCGAGGGTCATCGCCTCTGCCGCGTTCTCGGGCAGGTTGAGCGTCGCCGCCACGAACGTGTGGTCGGTTCCGGTCGGGTCGATGGTCTCCCCGCCGTCGTCGTCACCGCCGCCTCCGCAGGCTCCGGACATGAGGCCGAGCGACAACGCGCCCGCAAGACAGACAAAAGAACGGTTGACTAGTCTCATCGTGGATCCCCCAAGGTTGCGATGAATCAGACCCCGCTTTTCTAACGCAGGTCGAGGTTGTTTCACAAGGTAGTGGTCAGTCCGCTTTGTGTCGGTGACCCAAATCTCACCGCCGGTGATGTCGCGGCGATGTCGGTAGCGTGTCGGTAGGAATGCGACCGCCGTGCGTTCTGTCATAGTTCGCGGCCACATGAAGCTTCGTCAGGTCGCGATCCTCGCCGCCCTCGTCGTCGTCGTCGCATCGGGCGGGTGGTTCTTCTTCCTGAGAGGTGATGGGGCGAAGCCGAAGAAGCCGGTCGCGCAGGCGTCCGCCAAGGACGATCCGTGGGCGGGCGGCGCCAAGAAAGATCCGCAGCGACCCGAGGGTGATCGCGGCGGTGGTGCGCCGGAGCAGGTGCTCGTCGACGACGATCCGGTGGGCACGCTGCGACTCGAGGGGCTCGTGCTGACCGCCGAGGAAAAGCCCGCCGACAACGCGGTCGTCGTGGTGTCGGCGAACCCGCCGCGCACCACGACCACCGACGAGAATGGCGCGTTCGTGTTCGACAAGCTGGTCGGGCGCCCGTACACGCTCGTCGCGCGTTCGGCCGCCGGCGTGGCCGGGCCGGTGACGGCCAAGCTCACGGCGAAGAGCGATCCGGTGGTCCTGCGCCTCGCGCCCGGCGGCGCCCTGACCGTCACCACCGTCGATCGCGCCGGCAAGGCGGTGGGCGGGGCGGTCGTCGAGCTGCGTGGCTTCGACGTACAGACCGGCAGCGCGGGCGCCGACGGCAAGACTGCGTTCGCGATGGTGGTGCCAGGTCGCTACGACGTCGTCGCAACGGCGCCGGGCTTCGCGCCGTCGTTCGCGTCGGCGCTGGTGCAGACCGTGCCGGTCGAGGTGAACGTCGTGCTCATCCCGGGCGCGCCGGTGAGCGGACGCGTGGTGAGCGCCGCCGGCGAGCCGGTCGCCGACGCCGTCGTGGTCTACAGCGGCGCGTCCGACTGGAACGTGCGCGCCGACGAGCGTCGCGACGGCGAGCGCACCGCCAAGGACGGCACCTTCACGTTCGCGGCGCTGCCGGCGGGAAGCTTTCGCTTCGTCGCGCGCCATCCCGCGCACGCGCCGGGGTCGAGCGCGATCGTCACGCTCGACGGCTCGACCGCCAAGGACGGCGTCGAGATCCGCATGACCGAGGGCGCGACGGTGAGCGGCGTCGTCCTCGACGGAGGCGGCGCGCCGGTGGCGTCGGCGCGCGTGCGCATCGGCGTCGCGTCGCGCGGCATGATCGGCGCCGAGCCGCGCCAGGTGTACTCGGCCGACGACGGCACGTTCTCGGTCGCCGGTCTGCCGCGCAAGCCGCTCGAGGCGGTGGCGCTGGCCGAGAGCGGCTCGTCCGAGACCAAGCCCGTCGACGCGTCGCGGGGCGACGTCGCCAACGTGAAGCTCACCGTCGACATCACCGGCACCATCGCGGGCGTCGTCGTCGACAAGCAGGGCGAGCCGCTCGAGGGCGTGCAGGTCGGCGCCGCGCCCGACTTCCGCAGCGGCGGCTTCGATCCGCAGGCGTTCCGGCTGCGCGGCTTCCCGCAGGAGCTCACCGACGCCGGTGGCCGCTTCGAGCTGGTCGGGCTCGCGCCCGGCGCGTACATGGTGCGCGCGTCGCGCTCGACGGCGGCGCGCGGCCGCCTGTTCGGCATGGAGGGCGAGCGCGCCGAGACCGGCACGACCAACCTGCGCATCGTCATGCCCGCCGACGGCGGCGTGAAGGGCAAGGTCGCGTTCGCCGACGGCAGCGTGCCGACGCCGTTCACCGTCGGTGTCGGCTTCTCGCAGGAGCCGGTGGCGAGCAAGGACGGAAGCTTCCAGCTCGGCGAGCTGCCGCCGCGCAAGTACCAGCTCGTCGTGCGCGGTCCGGAGATCGATCAGAAGACGATCGACGTCGAGATCGAGGAAGGCGAGATCGCCGACGTCGGCACGATCACCGTCGGCAAGGGTCGCGTCATCGCGGGCAACGTGATGTTCCAGGGCAAGCCGGTGCCGAACGCGACCGTGTTCGCGGGGCGCCAGCTGTTCGGCACGGGCTCGAGCAACACCGCCAACATCGGCGGCGGGCCGCCGGGGCGCGGCAACAACCGCGAGGCGACGACCGACGAGGACGGACACTTCTCGATCTCCGGGCTGGGACCAGCGGACGTCACCGTCGTCGCCGAGCACGCGGATATGGGGCGCTCGGCGGCGATCCGGTTGCAGCGCGGCGTGTCCGACGAGAAGGCGGTGGTGTTGAACCTGGCCGGCTTCGGCTCGCTGGTCGGCAAGGCGACCGACGCGGCGGGGCCGGCGGCGGAGACCATCATCACCGCGCAGTCGACGAGCGCGGGCATGGCGATGTACACGGTCGCGACCGGGCCGGATGGGACGTACCGCTTCGACAAGCTCGCGCCCGACACCTACAAGGTGTCCGCGATGCTCGGCATGCCGATGCGCGGCATGACCTTCTTCTCGACGCAGGCGACGGTCGAGACCGGCAAGGAGGCGCGCGCCGACCTGGCGGTGGTGAAGGGCGACGTGACGCTGATCGTGACCGCCAAGGCCAAGAGCGGCGACTTCAAGGGCGGGTTCGCGTGGCTCGTCTCGGGCGTGGTCGCGGCGAAGAACGGGCGCGAACTGCAGGCCCGCATGTCGGCGCAGGAGGGCGGGACGTCGAGCCTCGGGATCATGTTCGGCGGGCGCCCGGCGACGTTCAAGGAGCTCGTGCCCGGCGTCTACAGCGTGTGCGCGGCGGCCCTTCCGGCGGAGGTCGCGGGCGGCAACCCGATGAACTACCTCGAGCGCCACGGCGACGATCTCCCCGTGTTCTGCAAGCAGCTCACGGTGGCGCTCGCGCCGAAGGAGCAGCAGGCCGAGGTCACCGTCGAGATTCCGGCGTTCGTCGCGGACTGATGAACGTGGCGTCGAAGGTCGACCGGGATCGGACGCGCGAGCGACGCGTGACCATCGTGCTGCTCGCGATGGCGGCGCTCGCCTGCGTCCTGGCGGTGCTCGTGCTCGTGCTGCTCTTCACCGGAGCGCTCGGGTCGCCCCATCCGCCGTCACCCGACGCCGACCCGAAGTCGCTGCCCGCCGAGCGCATGCCCGACGACGCGGGCGATGGCCGCTGACCGCAGACCGCAGCGCATTCGTTGCCGCACGTTGCCCCGCGCGCCCGAGGGGCTGCGTGGTACGTGGGTCCTAGATGCGCTCGACTCGTTCGCTCCTCGTCGCGTTCGCCGCGCTCGGCGCGACTGCCACGCCCGCCACCGCTGGCGGTTCGATCGGCGCGCGTGTCGATGTCCTACCCCTCGGCCGCTTGCAGCACCGCGAGACCGGCTTCGACTCCAGGACCGAACCGCTCGGCACGACGGTCGGGTTCGCCGGGCGGATCACGTACGAACCTCTGCCCAACCTCTCCATTGGCGCGGTGCCGCGCTTCGTGCTCGAGCTGACGCCTGACGTGGAGACGGGTGGCGACTCGGGCTCGCAGCTCGATCTACTCGCGCTGCTCGAGCTCCACGGCGAGGTCTCGCCCGGGCTGCGCGTCGCCGCCTTCGGGACCATCGGCTACTCGCGACTCGGGTTCGGCGAGCCCGCGCAGGGCATCGCGCTGGGCGTCGGCGCCGGCGTCGAGCGCGACATCGGCGCCGGCACCTTCGCGCGGGTCGAGCTCGGCTACCAGCACGCCTCGCACGAATCGCGCGACGTGCGCGGCGGCTCCGGGATCCCGTCGATGGAGATCACGGTGTCGAACACCACGCGCCTGCTCCACATCGGGCTCGGCGTGGGCCGTCGCTTCTGACCGCGCCACCGCGCGGCCGGCTGCTCAGACGAAGTGCAGCCAGTGGTCGTGCTTGGCGTCGCCGCCCTTCACGATCGCGAAGAACGTCTCCTGGACGTTCTTGGTGATCGTCCACTCGCCCTTGCCGACCTTGCGCTGATCGATCTCGCGCACCGGCGTGATCTCCGCGGCGGTGCCGGTGAGGAAGATCTCGTCGGCGGTGTAGAGCTCGTCGCGCGCGATCATGGTCTCCTGCACCTCGACGCCCTGCTCGCGCAGGAGCTGGATCGCGGTGTCGCGCGTGATGCCGGCGAGGATCGCGGCCGACGTCGGCGGCGTGCGGACCACGCCGTTCTTCACGACGAAGATGTTCTCGCCCGTGCCCTCGGCGACGTAGCCCTGCGGGTCGAGCATGAGCGCCTCGTCATAGCCGCTCTTGATCGCGAGGCGCTTGGCGAGCACCGACGTGACGTACTGGCCGCAGATCTTGCCCTTGTTCATCACGCTGTTCGAGTTGGCGCGCGTGAACCCGCTGATGATGCACTTGATGCCCTTCTTCAGGCCGTCATCACCGAGGTACGCGCCCCACTCGAACGCCGCGACCACGGTGCGCACCGGCGGCTCGAACGAGCCGAGGCCGAGCGCGCCCGAGCCGAGGTACACGAGCGGGCGGAGGTACGCCGAGCCCATCTTGTTCGAGCGGATGACCTCCGCGCACGCCGCGATCACCTGCTCGCGCGTGTACGGGATGTCCATCGTGCAGATGTGCGCCGAGTCGAAGAGCCGCTCGATGTGCTCGCGCAGGCGGAAGATCTGCGTCTTGCCGTCCGCGCGCTGGTAGGCGCGGATGCCCTCGAAGGCCCCCACGCCGTAGTGCAGCGTGTGCGCGAGCATGTGATCGGTCGCGTCATCCCAGGGGACGAGCTTCCCATCGATCCAGATCGACTCGACCTTCTTGATGGCCATGATGCGGTCGTACCAACCGCCGGGCGCCAGGGCAAGGCACAGATACCGGTCTACGCACCGAGCACACGCTCGAACGCACCCCGGACGTCCACCTGCCACCGCGCCACACGTTCACGCAGCGCGTCGCCCGAGGGAAATCCGCAGCGTCTGGCGAGCCGGCCGAGCTCGGTTGCGTCGTCGGGAAGGCGGCTCACCGGGCGATCGTGCACGACGCGCATCCGGTGCTCGATCAGCCTCAGGAACTTGTAGCCCTCTTCGAGCACTTCCAGATCGTGGCGTGGCCCACGTGCGGCAGCGCGCGCCGCGCGCAAGGCCGGCGCCGTGGACGGCGTGCGCAAGGTGGGAACCGCATGCCCATGTGCGAGCTGCAGGTACTGGGCGGCGAACTCGACGTCGATGATGCCGCCCTTGCCGACCTTGAGATCGCCGGGGCTGCCCAGCTCCTTCTCCATGCGGTCGCGCATCGCGATGATCTCCGCGGCGATGGCGCGCTCGTCGGGTGGTGGGCTCGACCACAGCCACGTGGCGACGTCGGCCGCGACCTCGGCGCCGAGGGAGGCGTCGCCGGCGATCGGCCGCAGCTTGATGAGCGCTTGACGCTCCCAGAGGCGCGCTTCGCTGGCGTGGTAGCGGCGCCACCCCGACAGCGACGAGACGAGCAGGCCCTGCGATCCGGACGGGCGCAGGCGCGTGTCGACCTCGTAGAGGCGGCCGCGCGGAGTGCGCGCGTGGAGGCCGCCGACGAGGCGCTGGCCGAGGCGCGAGAAGTACTCGACGGCTGGGAGGGGACGCGCGCCACTACTCTCCGTGTCCTCGTCGGCGTCGTAGACGAAGACCACGTCGAGGTCGGCGGCGTAGCCGAGCTCGCGCCCGCCGAGCTTGCCGAGCCCGAGCACGGCGAGGCGTCCGCCCGCGACGACGCCGTGGCGCTGGCGCAGCTCGCGCTCGACGCGATCGTACGCGCGCGAGAGGCACACCTCGGCGATCTCGGTGAGGTCGGCGCACACGTCGAGCGCGCCGAGGCGACCCGCGAAGTCCGACAGCCCGACGCGCAGCACCTGGCCGTTCTTGAACTCGGCGAGCGCGCTCCACGCCAGCTCGGTGTCGCCGGGGTCGGCGGCGTGCGCGGCGGCGAGGCGGCGATCGGCGTCGCGCTCGAGCGCGGCGCGGTCGCGGCGCGCGGCGGTGCCGACCTCGACGAGGAGATCGACGAGCTCGGGGCGCTCGACGATCGACCGCGCCAGGTACTCGCTGGCGCCGAGGAGCGAGCCGAGCAGGCGCAGGAGCGCGCGCTTCTCGTCGAGGAGCTTCCACACCGACCACGACGCGCCGCGCTTGCCGACGAGGTCGGCGGCGTGGCGCAGGGCCGCGTCGGGATCGGCGGAGCGCGCCAGCTCCGCGAGCAGCGCGCCGCCGACGCGCGCGACCTGACCCGTCGCGGCCGGCGACCACGGCGACCACGGTCGCTTGCGCGCGCGCTCGAGCTCGCGCGCCGCGCCCTTGGCGTCGGCGAAGCCGAGCGCCGCCAGCTCGACGACCTCGAGCTCGGGAGGCAGCTCGCCGCGCGCGACGTGCCCGATCGCGTCCTCCTCGTCGGCGGTCTCGCTCGCGGCATCGGGATCGCCGAGCGTCGCGAACAGCTCGGCCACGCGCGAGGTGTGCGCGGTGAGCGTGCGCGTGAACGCGGCGGCGTCGGGCTCGCCGAGGCGGCGCGCGAGCACGTCGACGGCGGCCGGGTCGCGAGGCAGGCGCTGCGTCTGGAGGCCGCCCTCGAGCTGGAGCACGTGCTCGACGTGGCGCAGCCAGCGATACGCGCGGTGGAGCGCGAGGTGCTCGCCGTCGCTGACGAGCCCGGCGAAGAGGAGCGCGTCGAGCGCCGCCAGCGTGCCGCGCTCGCGCAGCGCGGGATCGCGACCAGCGTGGATGAGCTGCAGCGCCTGCACGAAGAACTCGATCTCGCGGATGCCGCCCTGGCCGTTCTTCACGTCGAACGCGGCGCCGTCGACGACGAGGTCGCGCTTGATGCGGCGATTGAGGTCCATGACCTCCTCGATGATCGTGGGCTTGGTGTGGCGCGGATGGACGAAGGGCAGGAGCGTCGTCATCAGCTCGGCGCCGAGCGCGAGGTCGCCCGCGCACGGCCGCGCCTTGATCCACGCCTGCCGCTCCCACGGCCGGCCGAAGGTCTCGTAGTAGCGCTCGCACTGCGCGAGCGAGTTGGCGATCGCGCCGCGCGACCCCTCCGGGCGCAGACGCAAGTCGACGCGAAACACGGTGTCGTCGGCGGTGACGTCGCCGAGCGCTTGCGTGACCGCGGTCGCGAGCTTGGCGAAGTACTCGTGCAGCGAGAGCTCACCGGCGGCGCCCGCGTCGGACGTATAGACGTAGATGACGTCGACGTCGCTCGCGAAGTTGAGCTCGAGCCCGCCGTGTTTGCCCATCGCGATGACCACGAGGGTGGCGTCGCGCTCGACGCCGTCGTCGTCGACGTAGCGGGGCGCGCCGTACCGCGCGCGCAGGCGAGCGTCGTGGAAGCGGATGGCGGCGTCGAAGCACTCGTCGGCGAGGTGCGCGAGCTCGCGGCCGACCTCGGTGTCGAGGCCCATCGCCAGCTCGCGCGCGCCGAGGCGCACCAGCTCGTCGGCGCGGACGCGGCGAAGCGCGCGGGCGAGGTCGTCGGGGGTCGAGGCGAGCGCGGCGGCGGCCGCGACCTGCGCGGCGACGACGGAGGCCGGCTTCTCACGGCGCAGATAGGGGTCCGAAGCGACGCGCTCGAGGCGCGCCGGGTCGCGCGTGCAGAGGGTGGCGAGGTAGGGCGCCTGCCGACACACGAGGGCCAGAATGTCGATCGCGGCCGGCGAGAGGGATCCGGGCGCGAGAGCGGAGGCATGGAGCCAGCGCTCCGCACGACGGGCGGCATCGGCCGGATCCGGTGCGTTTTCGGCTATCTGGGCGACGAGTGCCGCTCCGTTCACCCCCGGACGATACCTTGACAACCCGCGTGGCCCGCATTACGTACGCGGTTGATTTTCTTTCTCTCCAGACGATATGCGCGACCTCTATGAAGTCCTGGGTGTGTCTCGCGATGCGAATGCGTCGGAGCTGAAGAAGGCGTACTACAAGCTGGCGAAGCAGTACCACCCGGACGTGAATCCCGGGGACAAGGCGGCCGAGGACAAGTTCAAGGAAGCGGCCGAGGCGTACCAGGTGCTGTCGGATGACGACCGGCGCGCGCGCTACGACCGCTTCGGCCACGATGGTCTGCGCGGCGGTGCCGGCGGTGGTCCGGGCGGCGGGTTCGGCTCCGTCGAGGACATCTTCTCGGCGTTCGGCGACATCTTCGGCGACTTCTTCGGTGGGCGCGCGGGCGGTGGCCGGCGTCAGGCGCGGGGCAACGACGTGCGCGTCGACCTGCAGCTGTCGTTCGCCGAGGCGGTGTGGGGCGTGACCAAGGACATCAAGGTCCAGCGCGACGTGTCGTGCGCGACGTGCAGCGGCAGTGGCGCGAAGGCGGGCACGAAGGCCGAGACGTGCAACGCGTGCAACGGGCGCGGGCAGGTCGTGCACAACCAGGGCTTCTTCATGGTGCAGAGCACCTGCCCGAAGTGTCGCGGCGAGGGTCGCGTCGTGAAGGAGCCGTGCGTGGACTGCAACGGTCGGCGCACGCAGGTCGAGACCACGACCTTGTCGGTGACCGTGCCGCCGGGCGTGGATGATGGACAGACGTTGCGACTGGCGGGCAAGGGCGAGTCACCGCCGGGCGGCGGTGCGGCCGGGCACCTGTACGTCGTGCTGCACGTGCGCGGCGACGAGCGCTTCCAGCGCGAAGGCGACGACGTGCTCACGGAAGTGAACGTGAGCTTCTTGAAGGCCATCCTGGGCGGCGAGGTCGAGGTGCCGATGCTCGATGACGCGTGCGAGGCGGTGGCGGCCGTGGAGATCAAGCCGGGCACGCAGCCGGGCGATCACGTGGTGAGGAAGGGCGCGGGCATTCCGCGACTGGGCAAGCAGGGGCGTGGCGATCAGGTCGTGCGGTGGAAGGTCGAGATTCCGACGAAGATTTCGGCGCGGGGGAGCGAGTTGTTGCGGGAGCTGGCGGCGGAGATGGACGAGGACGTGAAGGCGGAGAAGAAGGGGCTGTTCGGGCGGTTGAAGAAGTAGGGTAGGGAGTGCGCGGGGTGGGGAGTGCGCGGGGTGAGTGGGAGTGGACGGGGATGTCGAAGCGGTAGCGCGGAGCGCCGGAGCGCGGAGCGAGCGAAGCGGCATCATTGCGGAGCGAGCTGCGAACCGCGCGGAGCGAGCTGCGAACAGCGGAAAGCGAGCAGCAGCGCAGCGCTCGGAGTGCGGCGTTCCCCTTCGCGGTGGCGGCAGCTTCGCGGGGCGCCGATCGCTCCGCGGCGCGCGAGGACGCGTGCCCGCCGCGTGAACGGTGGTGGTGGTGCGCAGGCGCCGCCGCGGAGGCGGACGGTCGGCTTGGATCGGGAGGTTCGCTGGTGCGGCGGGCACGGTCCCCGCGCGCTCGTCGCGATGCGGCGAGCCCCGCGACGCTCCCGCCCCCGCTGCGGGTCGGGGTGCGCCAGGTGAGGGGCGAGTGGGGCGGGTGCGCGGTCGTTGCCGCGCCTTCGAGTGAGTTGGTGCGCGCGTCGCGTACCCTCTCAGCGCGAGCTGTCTCCACGTGGAGACGGATTGCCGGAGTGGGGCCGATGGCGTGGGACGGGTGCGAGAGCGCGAGCTCTGCGGCGTCGCCGCGCGCGCGAGTGCTGGCGCTGAGCACGCGGATGTCTCTGTCGCCTGACAGGCTCCACGTGGAGACGAGTTGCGAGAGTGGCGAGCCATGCGGCGTCGGCGGGTTACGGGTGGGCGTGGCGCTGGCGTTGAGCGGTCGCGGGTGTCTCCACGTGGGGACGAGTTGCGAGAGCGCGAGCTCTGCGGCATCGGCGCGCGCGCGAGTGCTGGGCGCTGAGCACGCGGATGTCTCCACGTGGGATGTCGCGCGTCGCCCGTCCTCGCGGACCGCTGCTGCGACGACACGCGTCGGGGATCGTGCGTCATCGACGACGAGTTTTCTTGCGATTCTCGTCGTCGAGCGGCTCTTGGCGCTTGACACGTTTCGGCGGTGACGCGAGCGCGAGTCGGCGCATCGGCTCGCGATCGACGCGAGGGCGACGTGTGCTTCGCGTGGCGAGCGTCGAGCGTTTCTCGACGAGGAAATCGAATCCGAGGGTGACTTTCGCGCTCTCAGGGCAATCCACGAGCACGAAATATCGCGTGGTAAGGAAGGGATGCGCACGCGACGTGCGCGGACGAGGAGGCAGCGATGCTCGATGGAGAGGGTGGACAGGGCGACAGCGGTGGACAGGGTCGCAGCGGTGGCGGCGTGCGCGACGGCGCGCGTGCGCGCGACGAGGCGCGGCCGGGATGGCGGCAGGTCGATCGCGAGCTGCGTCGTGTCGCGAAGGCGCGCGCGGTGATGGATGCGGAGGAGCTGCGCTGGCTGGCGCTCGCGCAGGAAGTCGAGCTGCACCACCAGCTGGGGATGGCGACGATGCTCGAGTACGTGGAACGAGTGCTCGGGTATGGGCCGAAGGCGGGGCACGAACGGTTGCGCGTCGCGCGCGAGCTCGCGGAATTGCCGCGGCTCGCGGCGGCATTGCAGGACGGGCGGCTGTCGTTCAGCGCGGTGCGCGAGCTGAGCCGGAAGGCAACGCCCGGGACCGAGGAAGAATGGATCGAGGCGTCGCGCGGCAAGTGCTTGCGCGAGATCGAGGACCTGCTGTCCGGGCACCAGAAGGGCGATCGGCCAGGGGATCCGGTCAACCCAGATCTGCACGTTCGCAAGGTCACGCTCGAGCTGACGCCGCCGACCCTGGCGCTGTTCCGCGAGGCGTGCCGCCGGCTCGAGGACGAGCTCGGTCATCACCTGACCGACGACGAAACCATGGCCGCGATGTGCGCGACCGTGCTCGGCGGCGTCAGGTCGTGCTGCGACGCGAGGGTTGACGCGCACGACGAGGCAATCGCCGGCGCGTCCGCACGTGGAGACGGCGGTGATTCGTCCCCACGTGGAGACAGCGCGGGTTCGTCCCCACGTGGAGACGGCGGAGATTCGTACCCACGTGGAGACGGCGCGTCTGCCGCGGCACGCGCCCGCCGCGCGTCAGCATTTCCGCGAATCGCGCCATATCAGATCGCCTTGACGGTGTGCCCCGGCTGCGATCGCGGCTGGCACGACGCCGGCGGCCGCGCGAACGCCCTACCGGACTCGACGATCGAACAGGCGATCTGCGACGCGCAGTACATCGGCCGCACTGATCTCGGTGTGCCCGATCGCTCGACACAAGAGGTTCCGCCGGCGACCGCGCGCCTGGTGCTGCGGCGTGATCGCGGACGCTGCCGCGTGCCCGGCTGCCGATCCGCGCGCTGGCTGCAGATCCACCACATCATTCCGCGCGAGCACGGCGGCTCGCACGATCCGTCGAACCTGATCTGTCTGTGCTTCGCGCATCACCAGGCGCTGCACCAATCCAAGATCTCCATCGCGGGCACCGCCCCCGATGCGCTGGTGTTCGACCTCAGCGCCTACCACCCGCGCGAGCCCGAGCTCGTCGTGCCGCCAGCGCTCGCGCCACCGGCGTTCGCGCCGAGCCCCACCGTGCTCGTCGCGCCTGGCACCGCGTGACCCGCACCATTCTGCCTCTGCGGTTGCGGTTGCGGTTGCGGTTGCGGTTGCGGCTGCGGTTGCGGTTGCGGTTGCGGTTGCGTCTGCGGTTGCGGTTGCGTCTCCCCGCCCGCCGCCGCCGCCACCGCTCCGCGGCTTCCTCAGTTCATCTCGGCGCGCTCGGCCAGCGCCTCGAGCACCTCGTTCACGAAGTCGTCCGGCGGCACGAACTCGTAGTGCTCCTCGGTCTCCCTCGTCGGCAGCGTCCGGATCGCGCCGTCCTTCCACCAGAACAGATTGCTCGAGATGCTGCCCGGCCCCTCGCTGCACAGATTGCTCGCCATCACGACCATCGCGTCGATCGCGCGCAGCGCGCTCGGGTCAGTGATCGTGTGCCAGATGAGCGTGTGGCGGTTCGGCACCGCCGCCAGCAACCCGAACGGCATCTCGCCCGCCACGAAATCGCCCAGCAGCAACAGATTGCTCGCGATGAAGAAGCTCTCGCCCGTCATGGCGCGCACCACCGCGCCGCCCACGTCGATGTCCTCGATCGCCGCGCGCTCCGTGCGGCGCTGATTGGCCAGCGCCTGGTAGTAGAGCTCGTCGTGCGACACGTTCCACTTCCCGAGCGAATCGGCCGCCACCGTCACCACGTTCGACGGCAGGTCGTAGCAGAGCACCGCCGTGAGATCGTCGGCGACATCGCGCAGCACGAACTGGTCGGATCCGCCCGTGAACGTGTCGCGCGCATACAGGCGCATCTTCAGGTGCGGGCGCGCCGCCACCAGATCGGCACCGAGCTGACCCGCCAGCTCCCGGTCGCCGCGCCCCGCGATCAGCGCGTCGAAGTGCGACGCGATCACGGTCGGGAACGACTCGATGCCCGCCGTCCGGCACAGCTGCGCCAGGTTCGTCAGCCCGAGCGCCTCGTCCTCGTCGCTGCCCCAGCGCGCCCACAGCACGCCCTCGTCGACGCGATAGGCCACCTCGCGCCGGATCAGCTCCGCCATGAGCGCGATCGAGAACTCGCGCCATTCCTCCTCGCTCAGGAGGAGCTTCGCCCACGCGGGGCGCTTCTCCGGGTCGAACCCGGCCGCAGGACTATTCGACGAAGAGGGCATGGGTCTGCATGATGTCCGCGCGCGACGTGAACGTCGGCACGCCCGACTCGATGGCGGAGCATTGCGCCGTGCGGAACGGCGGGAACGATGGCCGTCCCAGCAGAAACGCCCCGAGCGACGACATCGTCGGCTCGTGGCCGACCACCATCACGGCGCGGCCGCGCGATCCCAGCTCCTCGGCGGCGCGACGCGGGTGCCGGCCGGGCGCCAGCTCCGGCAGCGCCTCGATCACGCCGAGATAGTCGAGTCCGGCCGCCACCAGCTCCGCGGTCTGCATGGCGCGCGGCAGCGGCGACGTCACGATCGCCTCGAGCTCCACGTTCTGCTCCCGCAGGAGCCGAGCCAGGCCACGCGCTGCTTCGCGTCCCCGCGCCGAGAGCCAGCGAACATCGTCGCTGCCGGCGACATCCTCGGACACCGCGTCGGCGTGACGGACCAGGTAGAGCTTCACCGGGATAGGCGCCTCGTCAGCAAGCATCCCGTGCCGGCAACTACCTGTCAACGCGGGCGGACACGCACAGTCACGCTCTTCACAGCGGCGCTCGGCGCTCGTGCGCGTCTCACTTCGCAAGCAATTCGGACGGGATCGTGTTGGGCATCGCGGGCACGTCGTGCTCGTAGATCCACGAGTACGCGAAATAGCTGCCCAGCACACGCTTCGAGTAGTTGCGGATCTGATCGTCGACGATGCTCTCGATGACCTCGTCGGCCGGCCACGTGCCGCGCGTCTTCAGCACCTTCTTCACGTAGCCCTCGCCGCCGTTGTACGACGGCGGCACCAGGTGGACGAAGCCGTTCCACTGCTTGAACAGGAAGCCGAGGAAGCGTGCGCCGATCGTCACGTTCTTCTCCGGGTCGCGGAGGTTCTCGCGCGTCGGCGCGATGCCGGTGCCCTTGGCGAAGCGCGTCGCCGTCGAGTTGACCATCTGCGTCAGCCCGATCGCGTTGGCGTACGACTCGCGCAGCGGATCGAACGCGCTCTCCTCGCGCACGATGGCCTGCAGCACCTCGAGCACCACGCCGTTCTTGCTGGCGTGGTCCTCGAGGAGCTCGACGAACGCGCGCGGATACGCGATCTGCCAGCGCGCCGCGTTGGCGCCCACCGGCCACTGCCGCTTGTAGTCGAGGATGTGCCACCGCGTCGGCCAGTGCGACGTCGCGTAGCGGCCGGCGCGATCGTAGAGCCAGGCCATCGCCCACAGCTTCTCGATCACGTCCGGATCCTCGACGCGCTTCTTGTCGCCGGGCGCGACCAGCCCGAGCGTGCGCAGCTCGGCCTCGGCCTGGTCGCCGAGCCCGAGCTTGATCATCTCGACGGCGCGCTGGAAGCCGGGCGTCGCGTACTCGGCGCGCGGCTGGAACGTGAACGCGGGCGCCGCCGGATCGAAGCCGGGCGGATCGGCGGTGATCTTCGCGTTGAGCGCGGCGAACGCCTTGGGGTCGACCTCGCGCACGCGATTGAGCGCGAGCATCGCGTAGTACGAGACCGGGTAGCTCTCGACGGCGCTGGTCCACGACGCGAGCGCGAGGTCGTGCTTGCCGCGCCGCTCCTGCGCGCGTCCGATCCAGTACTGCGCCTGGCCCTCGGCCCAGTAGTTGTCGTCGACGGGCGCGGCCGCGATCTGCTTCTCCCAGTAGGCGATGGCCTTCTTGTCGTCGCCGTCGCGATACGCGCGCCAGCCCAGGCGCCACATCGCCTCGGCGCGCATGTCGCCCTGCGGGAAGTCCTTGGTCAGGCGTTCGAGCGCGGCCGTGACCTTGGCGCCCTCGCCGAGGTCGCCCCATTCCTCGGCCTCGCGCAGGAGCGCGTCGTCGGTGAAGCTGTGCGCCGGATCGACCTTCTGTGCGGCCTGGTAGCGCTCGACGGCGAGCTTGCGATCGCCGTGGAACGCGTACGCGCGACCGGCCTGGTAGTTGGCGCGGATCTCGAGGTCGGCGTTGCCGGCGGCCTTGCATGCGACCACCGCCTCGTCGAAGCGCGGCGCGGCGGCGCGCCGATCGCGCGCCTTGAACAGGCTCTGCGCGCGGTGATACGAGGCCACGCACGCCTCGGCCGGCGTGATGCCGGGCGCCGCGAGCGCCGCCGCGAAGTCGGCCTCCGACTCCGGGTTGCGCATGCTGTCGAAGTACACCATGCCGCGCGCGACGAGCTCGGTCGCGGTGAGCGCGGCGCCGGCCGCGGTGGCGCCCTCCGTCGCCAGCGCGTCGAGGCGCTCCTGTGCCTTCTTGCTCCACGACGACAGCGGATCCTCGATGGTGATCGCGCGCAGCGCGACGATCGCCTCGGCGTTGGGGCCGCTGTCGAGCGGCAGGCGCGCGCCCGGCGTCGTGCTGCCGACGACGAGGAGCGCCTCGGCCATGCGGAAGCGCGCCTCGGAGCGGCGGATGCCCTTGGGCCGGCGCGTCAGGTAGTCCTTGTAGTGCGCCGCGGTCGCAGCGCTGTCGCCCTGCGCGCGCACGAGATCGCCGACGAGCAGCTCGGCGTCGGCGCCGGCGATCGAGTCCGCAGACACGCCGCGCGCGAGCGCGAGCGCCTTGTCGGGCTGGTGCGCGAAGTAGCGGGCCCGCGCCTCCTCGTAGCCGATCCAGTCGGCGAGGTGGGGCAGCGCGGCGCGCGCCTCCGCGAGGCCCTCGGCCGACTTCTCCCACTTGCCGAGCTTGCCGCTGGCGATCGCGGCGAGGAGCGCGGCGCGCCCGCGCATCGCCTTGTCGCTCGCGGGCAGCGCGGCGCGCACCTTGGTGAAGCCGTCGGCGGCGGCCGCCCAGTCCTCGAGCGCGAAGCGCTCCGCGGCCGCCTTGCCGGCGCCGCTCGTGAACCAGGGCGTGCCCATGTCCTCGGTGAGCGCGGCGACGGGCGGCGGCAACGGAGCCGGTACCGTGGTCGGCGTCCCGTCGGCCGCCGCGGGATTGCCGCTCGCGGTGTCCGCGCCCGACGCCGTCGAGGGCGGTGGCGTCGTGGAGCGATGGTTGCGCGCGTCGTCGCCGGAACAGCCACCGAGGCCCCCCGCGACAACCGCTGCGCCGACGAGGATCCAGGTCAGAGGCCGCATGCGTTGAAGCTAACAACGTAGATCGCTTGCGGCAAATTCCGTCGGCTCCGAAGCAGCGCGGCGGTTCCGTCGGCCCACGGGGCGCGAGCTACGGCTGTCCGGGATCGATCTTCGCCGGCTCGATATGGTCGGGGATGAACCGCAGGTCGACCAGCTGGTCGACGTCGATCGGCTTCTGCAGGATCCCGGCCTTGAGGGCGTACTTCATGATCTCCTCGAGCTCGGCCTTGGTCGGCGTGAGCCCGCGGTAGCTCACGCGATCGGGCGGCTGCGTCAGCACGTACTCGAGGAGCTTCTGATCCTGGCGGTAATACGGCGCCGCGACCTTGGCGGCGGCCAGCCGGTTGCGCTCCGCCCACTCGCCCGACTCGGCGATGCCGCGCACCAGGTCGCGCACGACCTCGGGGTGTTCCTCGATGAGCTCCTCGCGCACGACGAGCACGCACGAGATGAAGCGCGGCCAGATGTCCTTGGCGTGGTAGAGGACGCGCCCGGTACCGTTGAGCTCGGCCTTGGCGGCGTGCGGCTCGCCGATGAAGTACGCGTCGATCGCCCCCGCCGCCAGCGCCGACGGCATGTCGGGCGGCGGCATGTCGACGAACTTGATCTCGTCGGGCTTCATGCCCTCGTCCTCCATCAGCTTGGTGATGACGAGGTACTGATTCGAGAACTTGCTGGGCCGCGCGAAGGTCTTGCCGCGCAGGTCGCGCAGGTTCTTCGCCGTCGAGCTCTTGGCCACCATCACCGTCGAGCCATCGCGGTGGCCGAGATAGACGATCTTGATCGGCACGCCCTGCGAGCGCAGCACCATCGCGAGCGGCGCGAGGAGGAACGACGCGTCGAGGTCCCGCGTCTTCAGGGACTCGACCACGGTGGGGAACTCGCTGAAGCGCTGCGACACGAAGCGCGTCGACGTGGTCGTGGTCTTGGTCGCGAAGTCGGTGACCGGGCAGGTGAGGTGACACGTCACCGGCAGGAAGCCGACGTTCAGGGACGCGCCCGCGTGGGCGGTCCTCACGTCCCACGGCTTGTGGTGGAGCAACGCGAGCGCCACGAGGACCGCCGTGGTGACGGCGGCGATGCGGATCCACAGCGTGCGCACGGCCGGAGCTTACCGCGGTTCCCGCGTCTCGCCGGCATCTCCGTCGTGGACGCGTAGCGTCACGACATCAGGGGCAGCCGGTCGATACCTGCAGCGCGTCCTCGGCCATCCAGCCGAAGCGCTTGTCGCCGTTGCCGACGATGTAGCCGTAGAAGAAGCGCATCGAGCCATCCCGCTTGCGGTAGCGACCGTCGCCGTCGCGGCTCCACAGCGGGATCGTGATCGACGGGCGTCCCGAGTCGGTCGGCACGCTCACGCGGCGGAACTTCGTGCCCGCCGGGAAGTGATCGGTGGTCGCGCCTCCGAGCCCGAAGCCCGGCACCATGAAGATGAGGTTGGCCGAGCGGCGGCCGTTGTTGCGCGGCAGCGCCATGTAGTCGCCGGCGCGCTCGTGCGAGGTCTGGCTGTCGTAGACCACCTTGCGCAGCTCGCGCGTGCCGTCGTGCGAGTGGCGCACCTCGTAGCAGGCCATCCGTCCGGCGCGCGGATCGCGCGCGTTGACCTCGCCCATGCGGGCGCGGAAGGACGTCTCGCCAAGGACGTGATCGATCGGGTACCAGCCGGCGCTGCCGTTGTCGGTCGAGAGCGCGAGCGCGTGCGCCTTGCCGGCGAGCGCGCGCGTCTGACCGAAGTTGAAGGTCATGCGCGTGCGCGTCGAGATCAGGAGCGGATCGCCGTTGCCGTCGCGGATCGACGCGCCCGGCGCGACGCCCCAGCTGTCGTCACCGCCGGCGGTGAGCACGCGCTGGCTGACGCCGGGCTCGCGGAAGCGGCAGTTGAACGGGCTCTCGACGCACCAGTTGCCGTTCTCGCCGGGGACGAGCCGCCGCCCTTCGATCGCGGTCGTGTCGACCGGCGCCTCCTCGTCGAACAGATCCTCGTCGAGCTCGTCCTCGTCAGGATCTGTGCAACCAGCCAACGAAATGAGCAGGACCGCAAACGGCAACGTCTTCATCGCCGGCCGCGTTTGCACGGCACATGCCGCGCGCGCTCATCGCGATTCCGCGTAACTGGCCTGACCGCCGCCCGTCAATGCCCACGCCCGTGTGCGCACTGCGGGGCCTGAGGTCCGAGGCCTTCTTCAATTGCCTGTTGCCTGTTGCCTGTTGCCTGTTGCCTGTTGCCTGTCGCCTGTTGCCTGTCGCCTGTTGTCCTAAAAAGGCGCGCCTCAGGTCAGCCCGAGCTCTTCCAGCAACGTCTCCTCGGCCGCAGCGACGCCCGGATCGGCCGGGCCGCGCGGCCGCTTGCCCGCCGGCAGGTCGAGCACGCGCCGTACCGACGCGGGGCGCGCGCCGAGCACGACCACGCGATCCGCGAGCTGTACGGCTTCCTCGATGTCGTGGGTCACGAGCACGACGGTGCGCGGCCGCGCCGCGAGCGTCGTGACCAGCTCGCGCCGCATCCGCACGCGCGTCTGATAATCGAGCGCCGAGAACGGCTCGTCGAGCAGCAGCAGGTCGGTCTCCGCCACGAGCGCGCGGCCGAGCTCGACGCGCTGGCGCATGCCGCCCGACAGCTGGTGCGGATGGTGATCGCGGAACTCCGAGAGCCCGGCCGTCGTGAGCCAGTCCTCGACCTTGGTCTTGCGGTCGCCCGGCGACGTGCCGCGCGGCACGCCGATCGCGACGTTCTCGGCCACCGTCATCCACGGGTAGAGGCCGCCGTCCTGATAGATGGTGCGGCTCGCGCCCGCGCGCTCGAGCGCGCCGCGCGTCGGCTGCAGGTGGCCGCCGAGCAGCCCGAGCAGCGTGCTCTTGCCGCAGCCCGACGGGCCGACGCACGCGAGGAGCTCGCCCTTCTTCACCTCGAAGTCGAGCTTGCCGATCACCTCGAGGGGGCCGTAGTTGAAGCCGACGCCCTTCAGCGACACCGCGGTGGAAGGTGTCATCGCTCGAATCCCCAGCGCACGGCCTTGGCCTTCGCCAGCCGCGCGAAGGCGATGTCGAGGAGCACGCCGATCGCGCCGATCGTGATCATGCCGACCACGACGAGGTCCATGCGCAGGCCGTTGCGCGCGTCGATGATGAGGAAGCCGAGGCCGCTGCGCACCGCGATCATCTCGGCGGCGACCACGACCATCCAGGCCACGCCGACGGCGACGCGCAGCGCGGTCAGGAGCTGCGGCATGATCGCGGGCAACGTCACCTCGAACAGCACCTCGCCGCCGCCCAGCCCGAGATCCTCGGCGACGCGGTAGTAGACCTTGGGCACCGCCGCGGACGCCGCCGCGGTGGCGAGCGCGAGCTGGAAGAACGTCGCGATGAAGATGATGAAGATCGCCGGCGGATCGCCGATGCCAAACCAGATGATCGCGAACGGGATCCACGCGATCGGCGACAGCGTGCGGAAGAAGTTGATCCACGGCAGGAGGGCGGCGCGTGCCGTCGCGGAGCGACCGAGCACGAGGCCGAGCGGGATCGCGGTCAGGCAGGCGCCGACATACCCGAACGCGACGCGGTAGAGCGACGCGATGATGTCGGTGAACAGCCGGCCCGATCGAAGCTCGCCGATGAAGGCGCGACCGACAGCCTCGGGATCGGGGACGGTGCCGGTCGGGAACATGTCGGCCGCCGACAGGCTCCACCAGACTGCGAGCATCAGCGCGCCGACGAGGATCGGCAACAGTCGGTGCAGGAGGGGCGTGCTCACGGGCGTGTGGGCTCGACCGCAGGGGCCGCGATCGCGACGCGATTCCGCCCGCCGTCCTTCGCCTGATAGAGCGCGCGGTCCGCGGCCGCGGTCAGCTGCGTCGTGTTCGCGACCTCGATGGTCGGATAGACGGCGACGCCGACGGAGATCGTGACGCGCACCGGCGGCTCTTCTTCGACCTTGGTGCGCAGGCTCTCGACGGTCTTGCGCAGGCGCTCGGCGAGGTTGTGGGCGCCGTCGTCGCCGATGGCGCGCGAGAGCACGACCAGCTCCTCGCCGCCGTAACGCGCGACGACGTCCTCGTTGCGCACCGCCTGCGTGAGCGTCGCGGCGATCTCGGCCAGCACCTTGTCGCCGGCGAGGTGGCCGCGCTGGTCGTTCACGTTCTTGAAGTGATCGACGTCGATGAGGAGCAGCGCGAGCGACGTGCCGTGGCGGCGCGCGAAGCGGAGCTCGGCGTCGAGGCGATCGTCGAAGTACCGCTTGTTATAGAGGCGCGTGAGCGGATCGCGCAGCGCCGACTCCACCATGCGCTGCTGGTACGAGTCGTCGAGCGCGTCGTGATACGTGAACTTGAGGATGGTGCCGCGCCCGAGCTGGATCTTGTCGCCGTCGGCGAGCGTGAGCCGCTCGGCGAGCCGCGTGCCGTTCACGAAGGTCCCGTTCCGGCTGCCCAGATCCTCGGCGATGACGGCGTCGTCCTCGCGCACGATCCGGATGTGAGCGCGCGAGACGCCGTCGTCGTCGATGTTGACGTCAGCCGTACCGGAGCGGCCGATCACCGTCGTCGGGCGGTCGAGGCGGAAGACCGCGCCCACGCGCGGTCCCGAGAGCACCACGAGGCATGCCCGGTCCCGCCTCGTGACGCCGCGATTCTCGTTCGCGTCGGCGAGGTGGGTGATGCTCGTGTCGACATCCCACTCGGACAACGGAGCGAATCTATCATCGTCGCCGGGGCGGGAGGACGATCACCGACGGATCGTCGAGTCGGGCGATCCACCCCGCGATGATCAGCTCGCCTCGCGGTCCGACCTCGACCGTCCTGACCCGCTCACCGAGGCGGGCCACGACGGCGCCGCCCACGAGCACCTCGCGACCCGCGATCGCGACGACCTGGTTGCGCCATACGAGGGCGGGTGCCGGACGGGTAGCGGCGAGGGCCGGGACCGTCCAGGTCGAACGCGTTTCGCCGGCGACGACCGTCACACCGCCGCCTCCGTCCAGCGAGGTGATCGGCGCGCTCGCGAGCGCCGCACACTGCACGAGCGCCGCGTCGGCAAGGCGGCGCAAGCACACCACACCGGTGGCGTCGCCGATCGCGAGCCAGCCCGGCGCGAGCCACCGCAGCGCGGTGACGTCGGCGCCGACCGGCCACGTCGCGAGCACGGCGCCGCTGGCGAGGTCGATCGTACGCACCTCGCGATCCTCGCCGCCGACCCACGCGCGATCGCCGGCGACGGCCAGGGCGACGAGGTCGCGCTCCGACGGGCCGAGGTCGACGCGGCGCCGCTCGCGCCCGGTCGCGGGGTCGCGCACCACGAGCGCGAAGCGCTCCTCGAGCTCGATCGTGACGATGGCGTCGTCCCCGGCGCGCGCCGCGTAGGCGAGGCTGCCGCGCGCGATCACGCGCGCGTCGGTCGGGAGCGTGATGCGACCGGCGCCGCCGCCACCGCCTCCGCACGCACCCAGCGCGATCACGGCCGCGGCTGCAGCTCCGGCTGCGGTCTTCAGGCCTTGCTCTCGACCCACGCCGCGAGCTCCACCAGCGGCTGCGCCGCCGCGCCCAGCTCGCGCGCGATGGCCGCGGCCTCGCCGCCGAGCTGCTTGATGCGCGCCGCGGCCGTCGTCGCGTGCTCGGACAGGTCGCCGTCGTCGCGATCGTCGGCGTGCTGGAACGCGATGCCGAACGCCATGCCGTACCGGCCGAGGCGGGCGCGCACCGCCGGGCTCGCGCCCGCCGCCACGGCGCCCAGCTCGCAGGCCGCCGCGAACAGCGCGCCGGTCTTCTTGGCGTGCAGGTCCTCGATCGCCGCGAAGCTGCCCGGCGCCGCGCCCGCCGCCGTCATGGCGAGATCGATCGCCTGCCCCGCGAGCAGCTCGCGACCGCCGGCGCGCGCCGCGAGCACCGACACCGCCGCCGCGCAGCCCGCGCCGAGATCGGCCAGCGCGCCGAACGCCGCGGTGAGCAGGCCGTCACCGGCGAGGATCGCGATGGCCTCGCCGAACGCGATGTGCGCGGTCGGCCGCCCACGGCGCTCGTCGTCGTCGTCCATCGCCGGCAGATCGTCATGCACCAGCGTGTACGCGTGCAGCATCTCGATCGCCGCCGCCGCCGGCAACGCGCTCACCAGCTCGCCGCCGCACGCCTCGCACGCCGCGACGACCAGCGCCGGCCGCAGCCGCTTGCCCGGGCCGAGCGCGCCGTAGCGCATCGCCTCGCGCAGCCGCCCGGGATCGTCGCCGCTGGCGTCGAGCCGCACGCTCAGCTCGTTCTCGATCGCGGGCACGACCCGGGCGAGAAAGCTCTGAACGCTGGCAGGCGCGGCGCCGGGATCGATCGTTACTGCGGTCACGGCGCCGGTTGTACCAGCTCACGCACGCGCGCGACGAGCGCTCTTCCGTCGATCGGCTTCGAGAAGAAATCGACCGCGCCGCACGCCATGCCCGCCTCGATGTCCGCCGGCGCCGATCGGCCCGACACGAACACCACCGGGATCTGCGCCCACTCCGGGTTCTTCTTGAGCGCGCGACACAGCTCGAAGCCGTCGATCCACGACATGTTGACGTCGAGCAGGATGATGTCGGGGCGATCGACCTGCAGCGCCGACACCAGGCGCAAGCCGTTGGCGGCGAGCGCGACGTCGTAGCCGGCCTTGCGCAGGACCGTCGCGAGGTACTCGCGTACCTCACGATCGTCGTCGACGACGGCGACCAGGGTCATCGGAGCGTTCGCCTCACCGAGGATCGTCGGTGGCGGCCTCGTCGAGCGGGACCGATTGCGAGCCGCCGGCGATGAGGAGCTCGACGCGCTTCTCCGCGCCGTCGAGCAACTGGTGGCCGCGCTGAGCGAGCCCCACACCTTCCTCGTACGCCGTCAGCGACTGTTCCAGACTGAGGTTGCCGGTCTCGAGACGCTCCACCACCTTGCGCAGCCGCGCCAGCACCGTATCGAACCCGTCCTCGTCGGCCGTGGCCATCGGTCGATGATACAATGAAACCGTGTCGGCCGCGGCGAACCAGTTCCACCAGAGCGACGCCCGCCAGCTCAAGGAGCGCTGGAAGGCGTGGCTGCTGGAGAAACGGCTGAACACCACGACGCAGCGCGAAGCGATCGTCGATCAGTTCTTCAAGACCCAGGATCACATCTCGATCGACGAGCTCCTCGCCAAGGTGCGCAAGCGGCATCAGAGGGTCGGCTACGCGACGGTCTACCGGACGCTCAAGCTCCTGGTCGAGAGCGGCCTCGCCATCGAACGCCAGTTCGGCGACGGCCAGGCGCGCTTCGAGGTGGCGGGCGAGCACCACGATCACCTGATCTGCGCGAAGTGCGGGCTGATCCTGGAGTTCGAGGACGACGAGATCGAGCGCCTGCAGGAGAAGATCGCGCAGCGGCTGGGCGGATTCACCGTCATCCGCCATCGTCACGAGCTGTACGCCCTGTGCCCCAAGGCCCGCGGCGCCGACGAGCGATGTCCCAACGAGCGGTCGTAGCACTCGCGCTCGCCGCGCTGAGCGCGCTGGTCGCGTGCGGCGGCCGCGGCGACGACGCCGCCGATGACGACGGTCCGGCCATCGACGCCGCCGGCGACGGCGCGACCTGCAACCCCGCGGCGCCGCGCGCCATGGCGCCCGAGGTCATCGTCGGGCCCGGCACCGGCAACGCCGCGCTCGAGGAGCGCGTGGTCGCCGCCATCGACGCCGCGACCCGCTCGATCGACGTGCACATGTACACGTTCACCGTCGACCGCATCGCGAACCGGCTCATCGCCGCCGATCAGCGCGGCGCGCCGGTGCGCGTCATCCTCGACCAGAGTCAGGTCGGCGCCGCCGGGACGAAGTCGCAGCTCGAGGCCGGCGGCGTCGAGGTGAAGTACGCGTCGACCACGTTCCCCAACGCGCACGCCAAGTACATGGTCATCGACGGCGCGCTCGACTTCATCATCTCCGGCAACTTCACGGTCGCGGGCTTCGACGATCAGCGGAACTACGCTGTCGTCGATCGCGACCCGGACGACGTCGCCGATCTCGCGGCGATCTTCGCCGCCGACTGGAACGGGCAGACCGCCACGCTCGACTGCACGCGGCTGGTCGTCACGCCCGGCGACGCGCGCGCCCGCGTGCTCGGGTTCATCAACGCGGCGACCGCGACCCTCGACGTCGAGGTCTATTACATCTCCGACTCCGCGGTGCGCGTCGCGCTCATCCAGGCCATGACCCGCGGCGTCGCGGTGCGCGTCTTGCTGGCGGACCCCGCGGACATGAGCGAGAACGCCACCACGGCGACGACGCTGAAGGACGCCGGGGTCACGGTGAAGGTGCTCACGCCGCCCGTCGTGCACGCGAAGATGATCATCGCCGATGGTGTCGCGCTCATCGGCTCGAACAACATGTCGTCGACGTCGCTGCGAGAGAATCGCGAGATCGGCGTGTTCGTGAGGGAAGGCAACGCCGCCGCGCCGGCGGTCGCGCAGTTCAATGGCGACTGGGCCGCCGCTCGCGCCTGGTAGCGGCCGGAGGGCGGAGACGGGAGACGGGAGGCGGGAGAGGGGTGACGGGAGGCGGGTGACGGGAGGCGGGAGGCGGGTGACGGGAGGCGGGAGGCGGGAGACGGGAGGCGGGAGGCGGGAATCGGGGTTCGGGGAATGGAAGCAATGCCCCCGTCCTCGGGGGCGCGGCTTCTTCGCGGGGCGCCGATCGCCACGCGCTTGCGAGAGAACCGTGCCCGCCGCGTGAGCGGTGGTGGTTACGCGGGGGCGCCGCCGCGGAGAACCACGTCCGGGCGGCGCGAGCGTTCGTTGGTGCGGCGGGCACGGATTCTCTCGCGCGCGTCGCGATGCGGCGACCCCCGCGACCTGCCCGCCCCCTCCGGGCGGGGGTGCGAGGGGG
>DATLEB010000140.1:0-65074 GCA_035525615.1 Kofleriaceae bacterium
TACACGCTGGACCAGGTGCAGGTGATGGACGCGAGCAAGCCGTTCACGTACTCGACGGCGGAGGGCGACGCCATCCTGCGCGCCATCGCGGCGGTGCCGGCGAGCTCGAGCCCGCTCGCGGAGGGGGCGGTGATGTCGCTGCAGAAGGACGGCGCGCCGGTCGGCTGCATCGCCGTCGCCAGCAGCGACGGTGACGACTCGGTGCTGGTGATCACCGGCGACGAGGCCGGCTACGTGTGGCGCGCCGGCCAGCTCGACGCACCCGAGGTCCGCGCGCTGTACGAGCGCGGCACCGACGGCTTCGCGCGGCTCGACTTCCAGGCGTGGATCTCGCTGTGGGCGCCGTGTTTCCTCGGCGTCACGCTGTGACGTGACGCCACACGGTCACGCCTGGCGCAGACGCGCGATCACGCCGTCGATGTCGCGCTGGAGCATGTCGCGGCGGACGAAGTGCGCCCCCGGCAGCTCGTACCACTCGTGCGGAAACCCGCGCTGGGCGAGCAGGCCGCGGAATTCGCGCTGGCCGTTCCGCACGAATGTCTCGTTGACGTCGTTGTCGAGGCCGCACACCAGGAAGATGCGCTTGTTGAAGCCGAAGCTGTCGATGCGCTCGACGGGATTGTCGGCGCTCACGCGCGCCTGATCGGTGGGCTCGCCGTAGAGGGTGCCGCCGTTCAGCTCGGCGAACTTCGAGCTCACGCCGGCCCAGAGCAGCACCGCGTTGGCGTCGCGGCGCAGGCTGGGCGGACCCGAGTGCGCGCTCACCGACGCGAAGTGACCGTAGAACTTCGCGGCGTATTTCAGCGCGCCGAAGCCGCCCATGGAGAAGCCGGAGACCGCGCGGCCGTCGTACTCGGCATACGTCCGGAAGTTCGCGTCGATCCACGGGATGAGCTGGTTGATGTGGAACGTCTCCCAGTTCTTCTTTCCGAACAGGCAGCGCACCGGGTTGCAGTACCAGCCGGCGGTGCCACCGTCGGGCATGACGACGATCACGCGGCGATTGCGCGTGAGGCCGATGATGTCGTCCTCCATGTGGAACTTGCGGAAGTCCTGCGCGCCACCGTGAAGGAGATAGAGCACCGGATAGCGGCGCCACGTCGTCGAGAAGTAGTCCTCGGGGAGCAGCACGTTGACCGCCGGCTGCCAGGAGATCTCCTGCGTGGCGAAGCGGTAGTAGTGCATGCGGCCGTCGAAGACGCCGGATTCGCGGACGGTCAGGCCGAAGCCGTTGGTGACGGGCGCGGCGGCTTCGTCGAGGAGGTCGCCTTCCTCGTCGGTGAGGCAGCCTGTCGACGGCAGCCCCGCCGCGAACGCACCGAGTGCGGCGGCACCACCTGCACCCCGGAGAAACGACCGACGGTTCAAGAACGCGCGGCTGATCATGGCGAGCCCTCCTCTCGAGCTTGGTATACATCGCGTATACCAAGCTGAGCAGTAAAGGCAACAAGAAACGACCGGCGTTTCAGCGGCACTCGGTGACGCGTGCCTTGAGCTTGGTCGCCTTTTCCTTGAGAGCGTCGGGCGCGCCGCTCTTCAGGATGTGCTCGATCGCCTTGAGCGACTCGCCGCACTTGCCCTCCTGGAAGAGGGCCGTGGCGTAGTTGAAGTAGTACTTGGGCAGCGGGTCCAGGACGATCGCCTGGCGGAACTTCGCAGACGCGGCGGCGAACTGGCTGGAGTACATGAGCTCCTTGCCTTCCTCGTTGGTCGCCGCGGCGCGCTCGGCGCTGTTGCCGGCGGGCGGCGTCGGTCTCGGATCCGGTGTCGGGATCGGTTTCGGATCCGGAGGCGGGACCGGCTTCGGATCGGGGGGCGGAACCGGTTTCGGATCCCCGGTCGGCGTCGGGTTCGGTTTCGGATCGTTCGACGCGACGGTGCTGTTCGACGAGGATGACGACGAGCAGCTGCCCATCGTCTTGAGCGCCTTTCGCGCCTTGTCGCGCAGCTTCGAGTCGACCTTGTCGTGACTCGCGGTCGACTCGAACGCCATGCGCGCGTCGCTGCAGTGGCCCGCCTGCTGGTGCGCGAGCCCGAGGTTGAAGTAGCTCGCCGGCGACGGATCGAGCATCGCCGCCCGCGTGAACGCTGCGATCGCGTCGCCGTTGCGCTTGTCGAAGAGGGCGGCCTTGCCCTGCTCGGTGAGCCCCTTGGCCTCCGCGATCGGGTCAGCGGGCGGCGGCGACTCCACCGCGGCGCCGGCGTCGATGGTCACGGCCGGTGGCGGATCGGGCTGCGGGGGCGGCGGCTGCTGCGCGACCGCGGCGTCGTCGGGTACGTCATTCGCCGCGACGCTGGTGTCCGTGCCGCCACCGCTCGTCGCGACCACGGCGGCGACGACCATGCCCGCCGCGGCGAGCACCGCGAGGCCGATCCACAGCCAGGTACGGCTCCGCGTCACCGTCGTCGCGCCAGCGCCGCTCGCAAACGCGCCGGCCGCGTTGCTGAAGGTCGACGGCGAGTGCGAAGGCGGCATCGAGTGCGGCCCGGCCGCCACCGGCAACGAAGCGGATACGCCCGCCGCCGCCGGTGGCAGCGTGGCGTGGACGCGATCGAGCGCCTGGATGAGCGCCGCGCAGCTCGGCGGTCGCTCGGCGGGATTCTTGGCCAGGAGCTGCATGATGATCTGCTCGACGGCGGGCGGCACCCACGCCGCGATCGCGCGCGGCGACGCCGGGATGTCGCGCAGGTGCGCGGCCACCAGCTCGATCCCGCCGTGTCCGAAAGGCGGACGTCCCGTGACGAGCTCGTAGAAGATGCAGCCCAGCGAGTACAGGTCGCTGCGCGGGTCGATGTCGCCCGAGCTCGCGCACTGCTCCGGCGACATGTACGCGGGCGTCCCGAAGATGCCCTGCGTCTTGTTGCCGCCGGTGTCGAGGGACAGCTTGGCGATGCCGAAGTCGAGCACCTTCACGCGCTCGCCGCCGACGACGTCGGGGTCGGGCACGACGAAGAGATTGGCGGGTTTGAGATCGCGATGGATGATGCCGCGGTCGTGCGCCGCCGCGATCGCGCCGGTCGCCTGCCGCATGAACACGATCGCCCGGTCGAGCGGGATGGGGCCGGCCCGAAGCCGGTTCTCCAGATCGTCGCCGCGCAGCCGCTCCATCAGGAGATAGGCGCGGTCGGCGTGATAGCCGACGTTGTGGATCTGCACGATGCCGGGGTGATGGATGCTCGCCGCGGCGCGTGCCTCGTTGAAGAAGCGCGTGACGATGTCGCGCCGCGCCGACATCTCGGGCTTGAGCACCTTCACGACCGCGTCGGCGCCCGACTCGACGTGGGTCGCGAAGAACACGTCGCCCATGCCGCCCTTGTCGACGGAGAGCGCGCGATCGACACGGTATCCGTGGATCACTTCACCGAGCATGGCTCGGAGCGTATCAGAGGCGCTCGATGATCGTGACGTTGGCCTGGCCGCCGCCCTCGCACATCGTCTGCAGGCCGTAGCGGGCGCCGCGGCGCTCGAGCTCGTGGAGCATCGATGTCATGAGGCGCGCGCCCGTGGCGCCGAGCGGGTGGCCGAGCGCGATGGCGCCGCCGTTGACGTTCACCTTGGCCAGATCGGCGCCGAGCTCCTTCGCCCACGCCAGGACCACCGGCGCGAACGCCTCGTTGATCTCGACGAGGTCGATGTCGGCCAGCGACAGGCCGGTCTTGGCCAGCGCGTGCTTCGTCGCCGGAATCGGCGCGGTCAGCATCCAGATCGGGTCGTCGCCGCGCACGCTCATGTGGTGGATGCGCGCCCGCGGCTTCAGGTTGTGCGCCTTCAGCGCGGCCTCGCTCACGACGAGCAGCGCGGCCGCACCGTCGGAGATCTGGCTCGCGACGGCCGCCGTGAGGCGGCCGCCCTGCGCCAGCGGCTGCAGGGTCGCCATCTTCTCGCGCGTGGTGTCGCGGCGCGGGCCCTCGTCGGCCGCGACCTCGCCGAGCGGCGCGATCTCGCGCTTGAACCAGCCCGCGTCGGTCGCCGCGATGGCGCGGCGGTGGCTCTCGTACGCGAACGCTTCCATCTCGTCGCGCGAGCACTGCCACTTCTCGGCGATCATCTCGGCGGCGTGGAACTGGGACACCATGCGGTCGCCGTAGCGCGCCTTCCAGCCCTTCGACCCGCTGAACGGATCGCTGAAGCCGAGCGGCTGCGCCGACGTCATCGCCGCGCCGATCGGGATCATGGTCATGTTCTGCACGCCACCGGCGACGACGACGTCCGCGGTCCCGCTCATCACGGCCTGCGCCGCGAAGTGCACGGCCTGCTGAGACGAGCCGCACTGGCGGTCGACGGTCACGCCGGGGACATGGTCGGGCAAGCCGGCCGCGAGCCAGCACGTGCGCGCGAGATCGCCGGCCTGCGGGCCGATCGAATCGACGTTGCCGAACACGACGTCCTCGACGACGGCCGGGTCCAGGCCGCTGCGCTCGAGGAGCGCCTTGAGCACGTGCGCGCCGAGGTCGGCGGGATGAACCGTGGACAGGCCGCCCTTCTTGCGGCCGACCGGAGAGCGAACTGCTTCGACGATGAATGCATCAGCCACGAGAGACTCCTTGATCCAGGACGAGGGACGCGATGCGCGTGCGGTGCCAGGCGGCGTCGCCGTAGGCGGCGGCCTGCACCCAGGCACGCTTCATCCACAGGTGCAGGTCGTATTCGAACGAGTAGCCGATCGCGCCGTGACACTGGAGCGCGGCGCGCGCGGCGCGGTTGGCGGCGTCGGACGCGTACGCCTTGGCCATCGATACGTGGACGGCGGGGTCGCTGGCGTCGGCCTCGCGCCGGGCGAGGGCATAGGCGGCGCGGTGCACGCACGGGCGCGCCAGCTCGATGGCGACGTGGGCCTCGGCGAGCATGTGCTTCACGGCCTGGAAGCTGCCGACCGCCTTGCCGAACTGCTGGCGCAGCTTGACGTACTCGACGGTCATCTCCATCAGCTTGCGGGCGACGCCGATGAGCTCGGCGGCGCTCGCGAAGGCGGCGCGTTCGAACGCGCGATCGAGCGCCGCGCGTGCGTGTGGGCCGCGCGCGACGCACGTGTCCGCCGATGGCTGCCACTCGACGCGGGCGAGCTTGCGTGCGCCGTCGACCGACGTCTGCTCCACGAGCGAGACCGCCGACGGCTCCACCGCGTGCAGCTCGACGCCGCGCGCTCCGGGATGCTCGAGCAAGAGCAGCCGCGCCCGCGCCGCACTGGCGACGAACGGCGCGTCTCCGAGCCGCACCGCGAGCGTGACCTTGCCGGCGGCGGCGGCGCCCAGCCAGCGATCGCAGAAGGCGTCGTCGCAGGTCTCGGCGACGAGCGGGATCGCGACGGCGGTGTGCTCGAGCAGCGGCTCCGGTAGCGCGGCGCGCCCCGCCTCCTCGAGGACGAGCGCGAGATCGAGCTCGTCCATACCGAGCCCGCCGAAACGCTCGGGGGCGGTCATGCCGACGACGCCGACGCCGGCGAGCTGCGGCCACACCGCCAGCGGCGCGTCGTGCGCGCCATCCCACGCCGCGCGCACACGCGCGGGCGGGCACTCGCGCGCCAGGAGGTCGCGCACCACGCGCTGGAGCTCGAGCTGCTCGTCGGTGAACGCGAACTTCATCGCAGGTCCTGTCAGTCCTTCGGGAGCCCGAGCAGACGCTCGGCGACGACGTTCTTCTGGATCTCGTTGGTGCCGGCGTAGATCGGCCCGGCCAGCGCGAACTGGAAGCCCTTGAGCCACGCCCCGCCGTCGACGGCGTCGGGCGAGCTGCCCTCGAGCTCGGCGAGCGGGCCGAGGAGGTCGAGCGCGGCCTGGTGCAGCCGGACGTCGAGCTCGGACCACGTCAGCTTGGACACCGACGACTCGGCGCCGAGCGCGTGCCCGGCGACCATGCGGCTCACGGTCTGGAGCGTCAGCAGCTGGTACGCGCGCGCGTCCATCCAGGCGCGCACGACCGCGTCGCGGCTCGCCGTGGACCCGTGGCGGCGCTGCAGCTCGACGAGGCGCTCGGCGGCGGCGAGAAAGCGCCCCGGGCTGCGCAGCGTGAGCCCGCGCTCCGAGCCGGTCGTCGCCATCGCCACCTTCCAGCCCTCGTTCACGGGGCCGAGCACGGCGTCGTCGCCGACGAAGACGTCGTCGAAGAAGATCTCGGCGAAGTCGAGGTCACCGTCGAGGCGGCGGAAGCCGTTCACGCGCACGCCCGGCGCGTCGAGCGGCACCAGGAAGTACGTCATCCCCTTGTGGCGCGCGGCCGTCGGGTCGGAGCGGAAGAGGCCGTGCACCGCGTGGCAGAACTCCGCGCGCGTGCTCCACGTCTTCTGGCCGGAAAGCTTCCAGCCACCGTCGACGCGCACGGCGGTGCTCTTCACCGCGGCGAGATCCGATCCGGCGCCGGGCTCGCTCCAGCCCTGCGCCCAAAGCACGTCCGCGGCTGCCATCGGGCGCAGGATGCGCGCGCGCTGCTCCGGCGTGCCGTACTCGAAGAGCGCCGGCGCGAGGAGGAAGATGCCGTTCTGCGTGACGCGCGGTGGCGCGCCCGCGAGGTAGTACTCCTCCTCGAAGATCAGCCACTCGAGGATCGACGCGTCGCGCCCGCCATATTCCGTGGGCCACGCGACGACCGACCAGCCCGCCTCGAACAGCTGCTTCTCCCAGACCACGTGCGCGGCGAAGCCTTCGCGGCTCCCCGACGGCGGCAGGTCGCGCGGCACGTTGGCGCGCAACCACGCGCGCGCCTCGGCGCGAAAGGCTTCCTCCGCGTGCGAGAACGCCAGATCCACGACTACTTGAGCCCCTTGGCCATCGACTTCGCATCCTGGCCGGCGAGGTGGTCCTCGGTGGTCAGCGAGTTGTGTGCGTGGGCGAGGTGGTGAAGCGCGTAGGTCGCGTCCATCACGTCGCGCATGCCCATGCGATCCTCGGCCTGGTTCACGGCCTTCTTCGCGAGCGCGAGGCCGAAGCGCGGCATCGCCGCGATCTTGTCGGCGACGGCGAACGTGTCGTCGACGAGGCGCGCGCGCGGGACGATGCGGTTGATCATGCCGATGCGCTCGGCGCGCTCGGCCGGCATGCGCTCGCCCGTGAACAGGAACTCCTTGGCGAGGCGCGGGCTCATCACGAACGGGTGCGCGAAGTACTCGACGCCGGGGATGCCCATGCGCAGCACGGGGTCGGCGAAGAACGCGTCGTCGGCGGCGATGATGAGGTCGCAGACCCACGCCAGCATGAGGCCGCCGGCGACGCACGCGCCCTGGACCATCGCGATCATCGGCTTGGGCAGCTCGCGCCAGCGCCGGCACATGCCGAGATAGAGCTCGGCCTCGCGCACGTACATCGCCTCGGCGCCGGCCTTGTTCTCGTGCGGCCAGTACTGCGTGGCGATGCGCTCGAAGTCCTTGTGGATGTCACGGCCGGGCGTGCCGATGTCGTGCCCGGCGCTGAAGTGGTCGCCGGCGCCGGCGAGCACGATCACGTGCACGCTGTCGTCGGCCGCCGCCGCCGAGAACGCCGCGTCGAGCGCGCGCGTCATCTTCGCGTTCTGCGCGTTGCGGTAGCGCGGTCGGTTCATCGTGACGAGCGCGACCGCGCCGCGGCGCTCGGTGAGGACGAGGTCGGTCTCCTCCGTCGCGTCGTCGTCGCTCATACGCTCTTCAGGCTCCTCGCGGCGCCGGTCTCGGCTGCGGGCGACGCGAGCCGCGCCAGCGTGGCCTCGGCGTCGGCCACGATGCGCTCGAGGAGCGCGGCCACCGTCGGGAGCTCGTCGATCACGCCGACGACCTGGCCCGTCGGGAGGATCCCGACCTCGGGCCGGCCCTCGACCATGCTCGCGCGCGTCATCATCGGCGCGTTGGCGGCCATGAGGAGCTGCGCCAGCGGCAGCTGCTGGCTCTTCTGCATGGCGCGCGCCTCGCGCAGGAGGCCGAGGCGCGTGCCGCCGGTGGCACGGCGAAAGCGGAAGGCGTTGCCGAGCGAGCGCAAGAAGCGGCGGAGCCAGCCGGCCTTCTCGAGGCCGTCGATGACGTCGGTGCGGATCACGCGCTGCGGCGCGCCGTCGATGTGGCGCGTGACGACCGTGCCGCCCACCTGCGTCTTGACGTAGATGTCCTTCACGCCGTCGGGGACGGTCGACTCCTGCGTGAGCAGGAAGCGCGTGCCCATGGCGATGCCGCTGGCGCCGTACGCGAGCGCGGCGACGAGGCCGCGGCCGTCATTGAAGCCGCCCGCGCCGATGACCGGAATCTTCACCGCGTCGCACACCGACGGCAGGAGCAGGGACGTCGGGGTGTCGCCGGTGTGGCCGCCGCCTTCGCCGCCCTGCGCGATGAGGAGATCGACGCCGATGCCGGCCATCTTCTCGGCGTGGCGACGCGCGCCGACCGTCGGCATGGTCAGGATACCGGCGGCCTTGAGGCGCGCGACGACGTCTTTCGACGGCGGGCCGGCGAAGCTGGCCAGCTTGATCTTCTCGCGCACGAGGATCTCGATGCGCTGGGTGAGGTCGGCCTGATCGGGGCGCAGGTTCACGCCGAACGGGCTGGACGTCTTCGCCTTCACCGACGCGATCGCCGCCTCCATCTCGGCGATGGTCATGGTGACGGCGCCGAGGATGCCGAAACCGCCGGCCGCGCTCGTCGCCGCGGTGAGGCGCGCGCCCGAGACCCAGCCCATGCCGGTCTGGATGATCGGATAGCGGCAGCCGAGCAGGTCGCATAAGCGGGTGTGGAGCGCCGAGGTCCTGGTTGCCGTCACGCGGCCACCTCCTTCGCGCCGCGGCCCTGCGGATCGATGACGGTGCGGAGCAGGTGCAGCTCCTCGTCGGTCGGCATCCGCGTGACGGGCACGGGCTCGGCGAAGACCAGCGGGAAGCCGGTCTTCTCGAGGACGTCGGCGAGCGACACGCCGGGGTGCACGGACGCGAGGCGCATCGCGTGGTCGGGCGTCGAGAAGTCCAGCACCGCAAGGTCCGTGACGACGCGGCGGATCTCGTGGAAGCGCGACGCGCGTTCGCCGAGCGCGGCGGCGCGGTCGTAGCCGACGCCGGTGACGACGTCGACCTTGGCGACGAAGGCGCGCCGCGTGTGCGACGGGATCCAGTAGCTCGTCGGATGGTTGATCGTGTTGCCGGGTGCGCCACGCATGCCGAGGAGCTGCGCCTTGGGCTTCCGCGGATCGCCGACGCACGCGATGTTCTGGTTGCCGTAGCGGTCGATCTGCGAGGCACCCATGACCACGTGGCGGCGGCCCGACCACACCACGTCGAAGACGGTGCGGTAGGGCAGGTAGCCCTCGACGTTGCCGGCGGCGTCGACGAGCGACGCGACGCCGTCGGAGAGCATGAGGTCGGGCGCGAAGGTGGCGCGCGCCAGCCGCGCCGCGATGCCGGGAAGGATACCGATGGGCGACACGAGGATCTCGCCGTCGCCGCGGAAGGCCTCGGCGAGCGCGACCGCGCAGATCTCGTGACGAGCGGCTGCAGCGGCGGTCAAGACACGTACTCCTGGTAGAACGCGTTCCACGCCTCGGGCGAGGCGGCTGTCGCGGCGTAGCGCGCCTGCAGCTCCTCGTCGCGGCCGTAGTCGGGCGGGCACTCCGTGAAGTGCGCGCCGCGTGGCGCCTCGACGACGCCGTCGACCATGCCGCGGTGGATCTTGAGGGTGTGAACCGAGCCCTCGGCGAGGAGCTCCTTGGTCGCGACGACCTTCTCGACGGAGATGAAGCGACGCTTCGCCGCGCCGAGGTAGAGGTCGTCGAAGTAGAGGTCGGGGCCGAGGAACTGCGCGTTGCCGGCCTCGTCGGCGCGATTCAGGTGGCAGATCGCCGCGTCGAGCTCGATGGCCGGCACCGCCACCAGCTGCTCGTGCGTGCCGTCGGGGTCGGCATACGGCGACGTCACCGTCTTCAGCTCCGGGTAAAGCGTCATCACGTCGGAGCCGAGGCCCGCGCGCGTCGGCAGGAAGGGCAGGCGGAGCGACGCCGCGTACAGGCCCCACTGCAACATGCCCTCGTCGTACTCGCGCACCTCGAGCTCGCCCTTCTGGCGCGCCTGGCGGTACCACGGGTCGAGCGGGATCGAGTCGAGCGAGACGAAGCCGGTGATCAGCTTCTTCACCTTGCCGGCGGCGCAGAGCAGGCCGACGTCGGGGCCGCCGTACGTCACCACCGTCAGGTCCGTGAGCGGCGAGCGCAGGATGGCGCGCACGATCGCCATCGGCTTGCGCCGCGAGCCCCAGCCGCCGATACCGAGCGTCATCCCCGAGCGCAGCTCGGCGACGACGTCGTCGATCTTCATCCGCTTGTCGCGAGTCACAGCTTCTTCTCACCCTTCTCGGAGAACGCCGCGCGCTGCTCGTCGCCGACGCCGGCGAGGGTCAGCTCGAACGTGAAGCCCTGCTCGTAGCGATAGCTCTTGCGCACGTCGATCGGGTCGATGCCGTTGAGCGACTGCTTGGCGGCGCGGATCGCGACCGGCGGCTTGGCTGCGATCTCGGCGGCGACGGCGCGCGCGGCGGCGCGTAGCTTGTCGCGCGGCACGACCTCGAGGATCGAGCCGAAGCGCGCCAGCTCCGCGGCGGGGATCTTGCGACCGGTGTAGACCATCGCGCGCATGAGATGCTGCGGCACCAGGCGCGCAAGGTGCGTGGCCGCGCCGAGCGCGCCGCGATCGACCTCGGGGAGCGCGAAGGTCGCGTCGTCGGACGCGATGACGATGTCGGCGTTGCCGGCGAGGCCGATGCCGCCGCCGAGGCAGTAACCGTGCACGGCGGCGATGACGGGGACCTCGCACTCGTACACCGCGGCGAACGCATTCGCGCACGCGCGATTCACGGCCACGAGCGCGGCGTGCTTGTTGGGCGCGTTGTGGATCTCCTTGATGTCGACGCCGGCGTTGTAGCCGCGTCCCTCGGCCGCCAGGATGACGACGCGCACCGCCGGATCGGCGCCGAGCGAGCGCAGGAGATCGGCGACGCCCTGCCAGCCCGCGATGTCGAGCGCGTTGACCGGCGGGCGGGCCATGACGACCTCGGCAATGCCGGTGTCGTCGACGGAGAAACGGAGACTTTGATCGAGGCCAGGGGTCGGAGTCGAACTCATGGCTTGCAGGCCAGAATAGAACATGTTTCACTCGGACCGTCCATGGGAAATCCCCTCGATCTCGACGGGAAGGTCGTCCTCGTCACCGGTGGGAGCCGGGGCATCGGACGCGGAATCGCCACGCGCTTTCTCGAGGCCGGCGCGGAGGTCGTCATCTGCGGACGCAACCGGCCCGAGAGCCTGCCGGGCGTTGGCTCGCGCCTGGCGAGCTTCGTGGCCGGCGACGTGCGCGACGTGGAGCAGCTCGACGCGATCGTTGCGGCCGTCACCGAGCGCCACGGTCGCCTCGACGTGCTCGTCAACAACGCGGGTGGCTCGCCGCCCGTCGACGCCGCCACCGTGTCGCCGCGCTTCTCGGCGTCGATCATCCAGCTCAACCTCGTCGCGCCGCTCTGGCTCGCGCAGCGCGCCAACGCCGTCATGCAGCAGCAAGCGACGGGCGGCGCCATCATCAACATCGCGAGCGTGAGCGGCGTGCGCCCGTCGCCCGGCACCGCCGCGTACGGCGCCGCGAAGGCCGGCCTCATCAACCTGACGCAGTCGCTCGCGGTCGAGTGGGCGCCCCGGGTTCGCGTGAACGCCGTCGTCGCCGGGCCCATCCGCACCGAGCAGGCGGCGATGCACTACGGCAGCGAGGCCGGCATCGCCGCCGTCGACGCCACGATCCCGCTCGGTCGCATGGGCACGCCCGAGGACGTCGCCAGCGCATGCCTCTACCTCGCGTCGCCGCTGGCCGAGTGGGTGAGCGGCACGGCGCTGGTCGTGCACGGCGGCGGCGAGCGCCCCGCGTTCCTCGACGCGGCGAAAGCCGGGCCGTGACCCGCGGGGCCGAGACGGTGCGCGTCGGCGAACGCTCGCTGCTGTCGCTGCCGACCGAGGAGCTGGTCGCCGCCGCGGCCGCGCGACGCGATCGCACGTGGGGCACGCGCGTCACGTACTCGCCCAAGGTCTTTCTGCCCCTCACCAACCTGTGCCGCGACGCGTGCGACTACTGCGCGTTCCGTCGCTCGCCCAAGGATCCGGGGGCGTCCACGATGACGCCCGAGCAGGTGACGTCGACGCTCGCGCGGGCCCGTGAGCTCGGCTGCACCGAGGCGCTCCTCTGCCTCGGCGACCGCCCCGAGGCGGCGTTCCCGTCGTACCGCGCCCTCCTCCGCGGCTGGGGCTTCTCGTCGACGGTCGATTACCTGGAGTGGGCGTGCCGCGCCGCGCTCGATGCCGGCCTCCTGCCGCACACCAACGCCGGCATCCTCACTGCCGACGAGCTCGCGCGCCTGCGCCCGCTCAACGCCAGCATGGGCCTCATGCTCGAGTCGACGAGCGCGCGCCTGTGCGAGAAGGGCGGGCCGCACCACCGCGCGCCCGACAAGCGTCCCGCCGTGCGCCTCGCCATGCACGAGGACGCCGGTCGCCTCGGCATCCCGTTCACGAGCGGCATCCTGGTCGGGATCGGCGAGACCGAGGACGAGCGGCTCGACACGCTGGTCGCGATCCGCGACCTCCACCGCCGCCACGGCCACATCCAGGAGGTCATCGTGCAGCGCTTCCGGGCGCACGCGGCCACGCCCATGGCGTCGGCCGCCGAGCCCGACGACGACGCCAACACGCGCGCCATCGCGCTGGCGCGGCTCGTCCTCGACGACGAGGTCACCGTGCAGGCGCCGCCAAATCTCTCGAGCGACGTCGCGCCGCTCCTCGCCGCGGGCGTGAACGACTTCGGCGGCATCTCGCCGCTCACGCCCGACTTCATCAACCGCACGTACGCGTGGCCGCACCTCGACCGGCTCGCCGCCGATTGCACCGCCGCCGGCTTCGCCCTCGCGCCGCGCTTGCCGATCCACGAGGCGTGGAACCGGTCGGCGTTCGTCGCGCCCGAGCTCGCGCCGTACGTGGCGCGCATGGATCCCCTGGGTCCGGGGAGGGCGGCGTGAGCAAGCACTGGGCGCTCGACGCTGCCCTCAACGGACGCCGCCCCTCGTGGCGCGAGCTCCTGCCGCTCACCGAGGCGACCGGCGCCGACCTGCACGCGCTGTGCGCCACGGCCGACGCGCTGCGCGCGCAGCAGGCCGGTGACGCGGTCACGTATGTCCTCAATCGCAACATCAATTTCACCAACGTGTGCGTGAAGAAGTGCGGGTTCTGCGCGTTCTCGCGCACCGGTCGCTCCGAGGAGGGCTACTTCCTCGACACCGAGGAGATCGTGCGCCGCGTCGTCGAGGCGCGCGCGCTCGGTGCCACCGAGGTGTGCATCCAGGCCGGGCTCGCGCCGGGCCTCGACGGGATGTTCTACGTGGAGCTCACGCGCGCCGTGAAGCGCGCCGTTCCGGAGATCCACCTGCACGCGTTCTCCCCCGAGGAGGTGAAGTACGGCGCGCACCGCGCCCGCCTGCCGGTGCGCGAGTATCTCGCGGCGCTGCGCGAGGCGGGCCTGGGCACGCTGCCCGGCACGTCGGCCGAGATCCTCGACGACACCGTGCGTGACAAGCTCGCGCCCGGCCGCATCACGAGCGCCGAGTGGCTCGACGTCGTGCGCACCGCCCACGAGCTCGGCCTGCGCACGACCGCGACGATGATGTACGGCCACCTCGAGTCGCCCGCCGATCGCCTGCGCCACATGGAGACCATCCGCGACCTCCAGCGCGAGACCGGCGGCTTCACCGAGTTCGTGCCGCTGTCGTTCGTGCACGACGAGGCGCCGCTCTTCGCAGCGCAGCCGGGCGTGCGCCCCGGGCCGGGCGGGCTCGACGTGGTGCGCACGCACGCGCTCGCGCGGGTCGTCCTCGGCGCCGACCTGCCCAACCTCCAGGTGTCGTGGGTGAAGGAGGGGATGCGCGTCGCCGAGCACCTGCTCGCGTGTGGCGTCAACGACCTGGGCGGCACGCTGATGAACGAGAGCATCTCGACGTCGGCGGGCGCGCGCCACGGGCAGTTCGCGACGCCGGCGGAGCTACGCCGGGTCGCGCACAACGCCGGTCGCGTCGCCGTCGAGCGCACCACGCTGTACCGCATCATCGACGCTGCCGCCGCCGGATCCCGTGACCGCGAGGTGGATGCGCTGGATGGTATCGGTGACGCGGCGTCGACGTTCGGTACGTACGCTGCCCTCACCCGTGACGAGCGGTTTCGGTTCCGCCGCCGGCGCGGCGGCGAGCAGCTCGTCGAGGTCGGCGGGCGTGTCGAGATCGAAGGCGAGGCCGTGGGCCCGTACCATGGCGACGCGCAGGCCGGCAGCGGCGGCGCTGACCAGGTGACGCGAGAAGCTGTCGCGGTGGCCGAAGCGAGTGGGCAGCGCGGCGGGCAGGCGCAGCGCGAGGGCGTTGGTGCCGAGCTGATCGCGATCCGGCGCAAGCACCAGGTCCGCGCCGTCTAGCGCCGCGCACACGTCGTCGACGTGGTAGGGGCCGATGAGCGGCAGGTCGGCCATGACGACCACGGCCGCCGTCGCGCCACGACCGGCGAGCACGGCGAGCGCGCGGTCGATGATGCCGGCGAACGAGCCGGTGGGCGCGTCGCGCAGCGAGATGGCGCCGTGATCGCGCGCGGCCGCGACGACGTCGTCCCCGTCGGTGGCCACCAGCACGCCGTCGATGGCGGCGGCGCGCAACGTGGTCGCCACGACGCGGTCGAACAGCGCACGCGAGACCTCGCCGCGGCCGTTGCGCGCGACGGCCGCGAGCCGCGACTTCCCGCTGACGAAGCTGCGGGCGGGCACGACCGCCCACGTGCCGCGCAGCCGCATGGGCGCGAGCGCCGGGCGGATCACGCGCGCAGCTCCTCGGCGAAGGCGATGACCTCGCCGGCGAGGCGCGCGCGGTCGTCGAGCGTGGTCATGACGGTCCGGGTCTCGAGCGTGGGGCACGCCGCGGTACGGTCGCCGGTCTCGACCACGAGGCCGCGGAGGAGGCCGGCGTAGTGCTCGGCGATGGCGTCGGTCGACGGCTCGCGCCGGGCCAGCGACGGGATCATCTCCGCCAGCGGCCCCTTCACGGCACGGCCACCCACGAGGGGCGAGACCCCGACGACGAACCGGCCCTCGAGCGCGTCGCGTACACCGTCGAGCTCGAGGATCGGATCGATCGACACGTACGGGTTCGACGGGCCGATGACGACGAGGTCGGCGTCACGGATGGCCGCGAGCACCGCCGGCGACGCGTCGGCCTCGCCGGTCCACCACACCGCCTCGACGGTGGGCGCGCCGTGCCGCCCGACCAGCCAGTTCTGGAAGTCGAGGGTGCCCGCATCGGTGTCGAGCTTGGTGGCACGGCGCTGGTCGCACATGGGTAACACACGCGGGCCGACTCCGAGCGCGCGGCAGAGGTCGGCGGTGATGTCCGTGAGCGACTCGCCGGCGGCGAGCCGCTTCGTGCGCATGAGGTGCACGCCCAGGTCGCGGTCGCCGAGCCGGAACCACGCCGGTCCCCCGAGGCGCTCGACCATGGCGAACGCGTTCCAGCTCTCGTCGGCGAGGCCCCAGCCCTGGGTGGGGTGGGCGAGGCCGGACAGCGTGTACATCACCGTGTCGAGATCGGGGCTGACGCTGAGGCCCCAGTGCACGAAGTCGTCGCCGGTGTTCACGACGACCGTGAGCGCGTCCGCGGGCAGGACCTGCGCGAGCCCGTCGACGAGCTTGGCGCCGCCGACGCCGCCCGAGAGTGCGACCACTCGCTTGAAGTGGGTCACGCGTACACGTCCTGGTCGGCGGGACGGACGATCGCGGCGGCGCCGTCGTCGGAGGCGTCGAACCTCAGGCCGCGCACGAGCACGGCGCCGCGGCCTTCATCGGCCTGGCCGGCGACGAGGTCAGCGGCGGCCGCGACCTGATCGGCGAGCGCCGTGACGGTGTGATCGAGCGCGCGGCCGAAGAGGTCCTTCTTGCCGCGCTGGTCGTAGAGCGGCGGCAGCCCGGCCGACCCGACCGCGATGCCGACCGAGCCGAAGCGGAACGGGCGCCCGAACGAGTCGCTGATGACGACCCCGAGGTTGCGCGCGCCCGCGCCCGACCCGCCGATCGCCTCACGCAGCTTCGCCGCCGAGGCGTCCGGATGCTCGGGGAGCAGCAGCGCCCACGGTCCGCGTCCGCGCGCGGCCAGCGCCGGCGGCGGCGCCGCGTTCGAGAAGTCGATGCCGGCGTTGGCGACCACGAAGCCGAGGCGGTGCCGCACCACGAGCACGCCGGGGATCGCACGCGAGACGTCGCTCGACTCGCGCAGGATGAGCTCGACGTGACGCGGATCGTGCCGGGTGCGCACCGCGAGCTGATGCGCGCGGCGCGACGGGTCGGTCGTGCCGAGATCCACGAAGCGGCTCTCGGCGCGCGACACCAGCTTCGACGCGACCACGAGCACGTCGCCATCGCGCAGCGTCAGGTCTGCGCGCGCGAGCGCGGCAGTGACGAGCGCGGCGAGGTCGTCGCCGGGCACGACGACGGGCAGGCCGGGCAGGGCCAGCACCTCGAGCTTCGCCGCACACGCGACCGACATGGTTAGTCGTCCAGCCCCGCGATCGCGAGCGCCAGGCCCGTCTTCTTGTATTTCTTGTTCATGTAGATGAGCACGGGCGTCATCGCCTCGAGCGCGACCGCGTTGGCCAGCGCGCCGGCGTCCAGGCCGCGCATCCCGAGATCCGCGACCAGCGCGATCGTCGTGTCCTTCGCGGTCGCGTCGTCGCCGCACACGAGCACGTCGCCGCTCATCGCGTGCTCGGGGTCGAGCAGGTGCGTCGAGCTGACGTGATGGAACGCGCCCACCACACGCGCGCCGGGCAGGAGCGCCTGCGCCTCGAGCGCGGCCGCGCCACCGGGCGGCACCCACACCTTGGTCACGGCCGGCGGCGCGAGCGGCACCACCAGATCGATCACGACCTTGCCCTCGAGCCGCGGCGCCAGCTCGCGCAGCGTCTCCGCCTGCCCGGTGTACGGCACGCACACCACGACCACATCGCACGCGCACGCCGCGGCGTTGTCGCCCTTCGCCGGATCGCGCGATCCGATGACGATCGCGTGGCCGGCCCTGGCCCAGCGCGTGGCCAGGCCGCGGCCCTCCTTCCCGGTCCCACCGAGAAGCCCGATCTTCACAGGGCGATCTCCGCCATCGTGCGGATCGCCTCGATCTGGCCGGCGCCGACGATGAGCGTGGTCACGCCCGAATCCTTCCACGCCGCGAACCGCTCCTTGATGCGCGCCGGCGGGCCGATGAGGTAGAGCGTGTCGATCATGTCATCGGTGACGGCGGCCACGGCCTCCTTGCGCTGCCCCGACATGAACAGCTCGAGGATCTTCGCGCACTCACCCTCGTACCCGACGCGCGACAGGTACTCGCGATAGAAGTTCTTCTCCTTCGCGCCCATGCCGCCGATGTACAGCGCGAGCTGCTGGCGAAACGGGTTGCGCAGCGCCTCGAGGTCGTCGCCGATCGCGACTGCCACCGTCGGTGCCACCTCGAAGCCGGCCATGGTCTTGCCGACCTTCTCACGTCCCGCCTTCACGCGGTCGAGGATGACGTCCGGTCGACCCGGGTGCATGCACGTCAAGAGGATGCCGTCGCACAGCTCGCCACACAGCTCCTGACCGAGCGGCGCCATCGCGCCGGCGAAGATCGGGATGTCCTTTCGCCCGTGCACCATGCTCTTGAGCGGCTTGCCGAGGCCGGCGCTGCCCGGGCCGTCGTACGGGATGCGGTAGCGCTCGCCCTGGAACGTGAGCGGCCCCTCGCGCGCGAGGATCTGCTTCACGATCGTCACGTACTCGCGCAGCCAGGTGAGCGGCTTGTTCCACGCCACGCCGTGCCAGCCTTCGACGACCTGCGGGCCGCTCGTGCCGAGCCCGAGGATGAAGCGCTCGTTCGACAACGCGTCCATCGTCATCGCGGTCATCGCGGCGTTCGCCGGCGAGCGGCCGGGCAGCTGCATGATCGCGGTGCCGAGCTTGATCTTCGTGGTCTGCGCCGCGATCCACGCCAGCGGGCTGACCGCGTCCGAGCCCCAGGCCTCGGCGGTCCACAGCGAGTCGTATCCGAGGCGCTCGGCCTCGAGGATGGGGCCCATGTCGATCGCGACCTTGGCGCCCGAGTAACCGACCATCAATCCGAGCTTCATGATCCGCTCCTGACAAACGTGGCCCAGCCGCGCACCGCGACCGCGCCGTCTTGCTTCGTCGAGACCAGCTCGAGGTCGACGCGCGCTTCGCCGCCTTCCTCGTACTCCTTGGCGACGGTCCCGCTGATCGTGAGGACGTCGCCGGGGAACACCGGCGCCTGCCAGCGGCAGCGCACGCGGCGCACGTTGTCGGCCCCGAGCGCGTCGCTGGCCCACGCGAACATCGCGCCGGCCGGATACATGCCGACGACGAGCGGGGCCGGGAAGCCTGCGCTGGTCGCGAACAGCTCGTCGTGGTGCACGGGATTGAGGTCGCCCGACGCGCCCTGGTAACGGACGACGTCGGTGCGCGTGATGGGACCCAGCGTCTTCGGCGGCGGGAGCGTCATGGCTTGGCCTCGGTCTCCGTCGGCGCTTGCTCCGTCTCGACACCGGTCATGCGCGCCTCGACCCGCAGCGCGCCGGTCTCGTCGCGCATCTCGGTCACCATCACGGCGAACGTGAGCGTGCCGCCGCGCTTGCCCTGCTTCTCGGTGATCGACTCGATCCGCGAGGTGCAGACCAGCCTGGTGCCGGCGGCGGGCGGCGGGCCGTGGAAGATGTACTCCTGCTCGGCGTGCATCCCGCGCTCCTCGCTCATCCCGACCTTGTGCCAGGGATTGCTGCCGGCACGCAGGCGCTCCCAGTGGAACATCGTGGTGAAGAAGGTGGGAACGGGCCGCGTGAGATCGTGGGCGCCCACGGCGAGGGCGAGCTCACCGATCTTGCCGCGCTCGACGACGAGCTCGAACGGCTCGCCGACGGCGCCCAGTGCGTCTTGGTGGAGGGCCATGGGTCAGGCGTGCTGGCTGGAGACGGAGATGACCTCGCCGGTCATGTACGACGCGTAGTCGCTGGCGAGGAACACGATGACGTTGGCGACCTCCCACGGCTCGGCGCCGCGGCCGAAGGCCTCGCGGGACGTGAGCGTGTCGAGGACGTCCTGGCTGGTCACCTTCACGAGGTGCTTGTGGAGCGCGATGCTCGGCGAGACGGCGTTGATGCGGATGTTGTGCGGCGCGGCCTCGACGGCCGAGCAGCGCGTGAGCGCCATGACGCCGGCCTTCGCAGCGGCGTACGCGGATTGCCCGGTCTGCGCGCGCCAGCCGAGGACCGAGGCGTTGTTGACGATGACGCCGGCCCGGCGCGGGATCATGCGCTTGAGCGCCGCGCGTGTCATGCGCATCGTGCCCGTGAGCGAGATGTCCATGACGTTCTGCCACTGCTCGTCGGTCATCTCGACCACGGTGGCGGTCGCGCCCAGCCCGGCGTTGTTGACGAGCACGTCGACGTGGCCGAGCTCCTTCTCGGCGGCTTCCCAGAGCGCGGCGACGTCGGCCTCGACGGCGACGTTACAGCGCGCCGACGGCACGCCGCCCAGCTCCTTGGCGGCCTCGGCGAGGCGGCGCTCGTGGATGTCGCTGATCATCACGCGCGCGCCTTCCTCGACGGCGCGCTTCGCGACGGCGAAGCCGATGCCGGTGCCGGCGGCGGCGGTGACGAGGACGGTCTTGCCGGCGAGGAGGCCGTGACCGGGCACGTAGGGAGGTGGTTGCGTGGCGCTCATGCCTGCGCCTCCTTCTGCTCACGCTTCAGATCGTCGAGCAAGCCCTGCACGGCAGCGCGCACCGCCGCGTCGACGGCGAGCACGACCTCGTCGGACGGCTCCTCTCCCGGTGGGAGCGGGGGCGGCACGATCGGCGCGCCGAAGCGATACCGGAACGTGCCGGGCAACGGCAAGTGCGGCCACGGACCGATCGTGAGACCCCAGGGAAGGGAGAGCGAGATCGGAAAGACGTTGGCGCGGGTCAGCTCACGCAGCCGGATGCGCTCGGCGAAGCGGCGCCCGTCGGTGAGGACGAACAGGGTCGAGTGCGGACCGGCGTTCGCGACCGGCACGATCGGCACGCCCGCGGCGATGGCGGTGCGCGCGTAGCCGGTGCGCCCGCCGAACTGCACGCGGTAGCGATCGCGATAGGGCCGCCAGGTGTCGACGTCACCGCCCGGCATCACGAGCAGGTCGCGACCCCAGCGGGTTAGGACGTCCTTGGCGACGCCGCGGCCCGCGCGCAGGACGCCGATGCGACCGAAGAAGCGCGCGGTGGTCTTCGTCGACAGCACCATCTCGTGGGCGAGCGGGTGAATGGGCCGCTCGAGGCCGAAGCGCTGGTACCAGGCGAAGCCGAAACCCCAGACGTCGGGGATGCTGGTCCCGCCGGAGTGATTCGACACGACCATGACGGGCTTTTCTGGAACATGTTCCATCCCGCGCACGTCGAGGTCGAAGTAACGGCCGGGGCCGAAGAACTTTCCGGCGAAGCGCAGGATCTGCGTGACCGCTTCGGGATCGTACGCGCCCGGATCGTTCGCACCGTCGGGAGCGCCGGCTTTCCGGTGGAGCCACCGGAGGAGGGTTCCGCCTTCCTTGGTCGAGGTCATCATCGCCTTCTCAGATTACCCGCTTGCTCGGGTGAGTGAAACATGTTTCAGTCAGGAACACGATGAGCCGGTTTCCGATGCCCCGCTACCCGAATGGCTGGTTCCAGGTCGCGTACGCGAACGAGCTCGCGCCCGGCGCCGTGAAGCCGCTGCGCTACTTCGGGAAGGACCTGGTCCTGTTTCGCACCGAGGGTGGCGAGGCCAAGCTCCTCGACGCGCACTGTCCGCACCTGGGCGCGCACCTCGGCCATGGCGGCAAGGTGAAGGGCGACTGCATCGAGTGCCCGTTCCACGCCTGGAAGTTCGACGGCGCGGGCGCGTGCACGGAGATTCCGTACGGCAAGAAGATCCCGCCGCGCGCCACGCTCGGCACCTGGCCGCTGCGGGAGGTGAACGGCCTGCTCATGACGTGGCATCACGCGGGCGGCGAGGCTCCGGCGTGGGAGGTTCCGGTGCTGCCGGAGTACGGCAACCCCGAGTGGACGCCGTACGAGACGCGCAGCTGGAAGATCAGGACGCACAACCAGGAGATGGCCGAGAACTCGGTCGACTCGGCGCACTTCCTCTACCTGCACGGCACGCAGGAGATGCCGACGACCAACGCGGAGGCCATCGGCCCGCTCCTTCACACCACGTCGCAGACGCTGATGAAGACGCCGCAGGGCAAGGTGAAGGGCGAGATCGACGTCCACGTCCACGGGTTCGGCTTCACGACCACCCGCTTCAAGGGGCTGGTCGAAACGCTCCTGGTCTCGTCGGCGACGGCGATCGACGAGGACCACTGCGAGCTCCGCTTCGCGTTCACGCTCAAGAAGATGGTGAACGAAGGCGTCACCTCGACGGTGGGTGCCGCCTTCATGCGCGAGGTCACGCGCCAGCTCGAGCAGGACATCCCGATCTGGGAGAACAAGATCTACGTGCACCCGCCGGTGCTCGTCGACGGCGACGGGCCGATCGGCCTCTTCCGCCGCTGGGCCAAGCAGTTCTACGTCGGCAACCCCGGCTACACCGCCGCGACCGCCGCCGCCGCGGAGTAGCGCGCTTCGCGCATTGTCGCGGCCATGCCCGGCCGCTGCCTGCGCTGTTCGTGGCTGTCGTAGCTTGCGAGACGGCGACGACAGTCACGACGCATCGCTGTCGCAACGGCCTCTGAGCTGCGCGAGCCGCTACGGCTCCATGCAGAGGTTGCCGGCGCCGCAGGTCATCGGCGCGGGACACGTGTTGCCGGAGCCGCAGGCCGGGCGCGCGCACTGGCTGATGCCGTTGCAGACGTAGGGGCCGGGGCAGGGCGACTGCGCGCTGCACTGGCGGATGCGGCAGAGTCCGCTGATCTGCGAGCACTCCTTGCCCGCCGAGCACTGCGCGTCGGAGGTGCAGTCGCGCACGCAGGCGCCGACCTGACCGCAGGTCGTGCCCGTCGGGCAGTCGTTGTCCGTGCCGCAGCCGTTACAGACGCCGCCCGGCGCCGTGGTCGTGCACGACGAGAGTCCCGGGCAGTCGGCCTCGACGCGGCAGTCCACCGGCCCGAGGTTCGTGAGCGGCCCGTCCGGCGTGCTCGCGTCCGTGGTGGCGTCGGGCGCCGCCCCGTCGCCGGGCGCGCCGTCACCGGGCGCGCCGTCGCTGGCCGGCGCATCACCGGGCGCGCCGTCGTCGATGAACGGCGCATCGATCGAGGGCGCGTCGACGGCGCCGCCGTCATGGCCTCCGCCGCAAACAGCACAGAGGAAGGCGGCGATACAGAGGCCCAGGACCCGGCGCATCGGCGGAACCTACGCCAAGGCGCCCGGCCGGCGCCAGCCCCGCGTTCCCGAGGAAGCGCCGTGGAGGCTGGCCACGCGCCGGTCCCCGGCCAGCGAACAGCGTTGACAAACGGGTCAGGCGTATATATAAGCGAAAATCTATGAAGAGGGCGCCGGAGGTCGGGGAGCAGCTTCACGTCGAGCTGCAGACCTCTTGATCGAGGCGGACCACAAGCGCGAGCTCGCGAACGGCATCCGCGCGCTCATGATCTTGGCGACGCGGCGCCTCAACGCGCTGCGCGGGCGCAAGGGCTCGGTGTTTCCGCAGCGGTACACGCCGTGCCGATCGGATCACCGAAGCAGGCGCGCTCGGCGTTCGCGTATGTCCTCAACAACTGGCGCCGGCACCACGAGGATCAATTCGCATCGGTCGAGAAGGCGAGCGTCGATCCGTACTCGACGGGCGTGTTGTTCGACGGCTGGGACGTGCCGTTCGAGCGCTTCGCCATCCCCGAGGGATACGAGCCCATGTCGGTGCAGGCGCCGCGCTCGTGGCTCCTCACCGTCGGATGGCGTAAGCATCCGCGTATCGGGCTTCACGAGGTTCCCGGGCCGCTGCGCTGAACGTTGCTTTCACCCGCCCCAGCGTCTAGTACGGCGGACGTGCCCGCCGTCAGCCCGCGGCGATGAGTGAGCCCAGGCGCGCGAGGTGGGCGCTGGCGCCGCCGAGGGTCAGCTCGATCCACTTCGAGAGCGGATAGTACCTGGCGAGCGGATAGCTGACGTCGAAGCCGATGCCGCCGTGGAGGTGCTGCGCGGCGTAGGTGACGCGCTGGCCGGCCTCGCTCGCGAAGACCTTGGCGACGGCGAGCTCGCGCGCGGCGGGAAGGCCTTGCGCGAGGCGCCACGCCGCTTCCCACATGGTGAGGCGGATGGTCTCGACGTCGATGTAGGCGTCGGCGGCGCGCTGCGCGACGGCCTGGAACGTGGCGATCGGGCGATCGAACTGCGTGCGCTGCGACGTGTACGCCGCCGTCATGCGCAGCACCTTCTCGGTGATACCGAGCTCGAGCGCGCACAGGCCGATGGTGGCGCGATCGAGGAGCCAGCCGAACGTCGTGGCGTCGCCGAGCGGCTCGGCGGCCGCGCCGTCGAACGTGAGCTGGCCCTGGGTCTCGCCGGTGGTTGCGATCTGTGACTCGACCGTCACGCCGCTCGTGGACGGATCGACGAGGAACAGCGTCGGCTTTCCGTCGGCGCCGCGCGCCGTGACGACGATGCGCTTCGCGCGGTCACCGGCAGGGACGCACGTCTTCACGCCGCTCAGCCGGCCATCCTTCACGGTCACCGCCGGCGCGAACGGGTCGCCGCCGTCGGGCTCGTGCAGCGCCAGCGTCACCACGGACGCCCCGCGCAGCACGTCTGCGAGGAGTGCGCGCTGCGCCGGCGTGCCGGCGTGATCGATCACGAGCGCGGCGGTCGACACCGCCCACAGCGGCACGTGCGCCGCCGCGGCACCCGCCGCGACCAGCAGCGCGCAGTGCTCGAGCAGGCCGTGGCCCGCGCCGCCCGCCTGCTCGCTCACGGCGACGCCGAGCAATCCGGCGCCGGCCAGCGTCGACCAGAGCGCGACGGCGCCCTTCGCGGCGTCCTTCGCGGCGTCCTTCGTCCCGGCGCCTTCGTGGTCCGCAAAGATCTTCGTCGCGAGATCGGCGACTTCCTTCTGCTCGTCGGTGAGTGCGAAATCCATGGTCGAGGCTCCAGATCCAGGCAGCTCGGGTCAGCGCGGGGCGCGCGGCATGCCGAGGCCGAGCTGCGCGATGATGTCGCGCTGCACCTCGTTCACGCCGCCGCCGAAGGTGAGGACCGGCGCGGTCCGGTAGTAGGTCTCCATGCGGCCACGCAGGAGCCCGCCCGGCGAGCCCAGCTTGAGCGCGCCCGGCTGGCCGAGCACCTCGAGCAGCCACTGGTAGACCAGGATGAACGACTCGCTGCCGAACACCTTCACCGCCGACGACTCGGCGGGATCGAGGCGATCGAGCGACACGTTCCACGCTTGCCGCCACGCCATCAGGCGCAGCGCGTCGAGGCGCACCGCGGCCTGCGCGAGGTTGCGCTGCACCCATGGCTCGTCGATGACGCGCGTGCCGTCGGCGCGCCGCGTCTCGCGCGCCCACGCCGCCACCTCGTCGACGAAGCGCTGCACCGGCCCCGGCACGAGCAGCGCGACGCGCTCGTGGTTGAGCTGGTTCGTGATGAGGCGCCAGCCCTCGTTCTCGCGTGCCACGCGCCGCGACATCGGCACGCGCACGTTCTCGAGGTACACGACGTTGGTGCGATTGCCGCCCAGCGTGTGGATGGGCGTGATGCTCACGCCCGGCGCGCGCCGGTCGACCAGCAGGATCGAGATGCCCTTGTGCTTGGGCGCGTCCGGATCGGTGCGGCACGCCAGCCAGATGAAGTCGGCGTACTCCGCGAGCGACGTGAAGACCTTCTGGCCGTTCACGACGTAGTCGTCGCCGTCCTTCACCGCGCGCGTCGTGAGCGAGGCGAGATCGGTGCCGGCGCCCGGCTCGGTGTAGCCGATCGAGAAGTGGAGCTCGCCCTTCAGGATGCGCGGGAGGAACGTCGCCTTCTGCTCGTCGGTGCCGAACTTCATGAGCGTCGGCCCGACCGTGCACAGGGTCAGGAACGGGATCGGGAACCCCGCGCGCTGTACCTCGTCGAAGAAGATGAACTGCTCCATCGCAGGCCGCGCGCGACCGCCGTACTCCTTGGGCCAGCCGATGCCGAGCCACCCGTCGGCGCCCATCTGCTCGAGCGCCTTGGTGTAGAGCGGGCCGCCACCCTCGGTGCCCTGGACCTCGGCGAGGAGGTCGGGGGTGATGAGCTCGGCGAAGTACGTGCGCAGCTCGTCGCGCAGCGTCTTCTCCTCGGGGGAAAGGTCGATGTACACGTTGCTCGCTCCTCGCGATCCGTTACGGGCGGTCCCGGCCCACGATCCACATGGCGTAGAACTGCGAGCCACCGCCGTAGGCGTGGCCCATGGCGCGGCGCGCGCCGTCGACCTGGTGCTCGCCGGCCTGGTCGCGCACCTGCATCGCCGCCTCGGCGAAGCGCAGCATGCCGCTCGCGCCGATCGGGTTCGACGCCATGACGCCGCCCGACGGGTTGATGGGAAGCGCGCCGCCCAGCGCCGTCACGCCGCTCTCGGTCATCTTCCAGCCTTCGTTGCGCGCCGCGAAGCCGAGGTTCTCGAGCCACATCGGCTCGAACCACGAGAACGGGACGTACAGCTCGGCGGTGTCGATGTCCTTGCGCGGGTTCGCGATGCGCGCCTGCGCGTACACGTCCTTGGCGCAGTCGCGACCGGCCTGCGGATCGACCTGGTTGCGTCCGGCGAACATCACCGGCTCGCTGCGCGTGGCCAGGCCGTGCACCCACGCCGGCGGGCGCGGCGACTGCTTGGCGCCTTCCTCGTCGGTGAGCACCATCGCGCACGCGCCGTCGGACGACGGGCACGTCTCGAGGTAACGAATCGGATCCCACAGCATCGGCGAGTCGCGCACCATCGCGATGCTGATGTCCTTCATGCGCAGGTGCGCATAGGGGTTCTTCAGCGCGGCCAGGCGGTCCTTGACCGCGACCATCATGCCGACCTCGTCGGGCGCACCCGAGCGATGGATGTACGCGCGGATGAGCGGCGCGAAGTAGCCGCCGGCGCCGGCGGTGAGCTGCGGCTGGAACGGGATGCGCGGCGAGAGCGCCCACATCGCGTTCGACTCCGACTGCTTCTCGAAGGCGACGGTGAGCACGCGCTTGTGCACGCCACCGATGACCGTCTGCGCCGCCACGATCGCGGTCGAGCCGCCGACCGAGCCGGCGGTATGGACGCGCAGGATTGGCTTGCCGACCGCGCCGAGCGCGTCGGCGAGGTAGAGCTCCGGCATGACGACGCCCTCGAACATGTCGGGGGCCTTGCCGATGACGACGGCGTCGATGTCCTTCCAGGTGAGCTCGGCGTCGGCGAGCGCGCGCAGGGCGGCCTCGCGCACCATGCCGGCGATGGAGACGTCGGCGTGTTTGGCCTTGTGCTGGGTCTGGCCGATTCCGACAATCGCGCACCGATTCACGACGCCACCTCCGACGAGAGAGCGCAAACGAGGTTCTGTTGCATGCACGGTCCGCTCGAGGCGTGACCGATCGCGGTCTTCGCGCGGCCGTCGAGGATGCGCTCGGCGGCGAGGCCGATGCGGGCCAAGCCGTCGGTCATCATCGCGTTGGCGATGAGCGGGCCGCCCGACGGGTTGACGTCGACGTCGGCGGCGAGGCCGAGTGCGTCGCGCAGGATGAGCTCCTGGTGCGAGTAGAGGGCGTGCAGCTCGGCGACGTCGACCTTGCCGAGCGAGCCGACGCCGGCGTGCTCGGCGGCGATGGCCGTCGATGGCGAGCGCGCCAGATCGCGGCTGCCCAGCTGGTGCGGCTCGACGCGATGGTCGATGCCGCGGATCCAGGCCTTCTTCGCGGCCTTCTTCGCGGCCTCGCCCGTGGCGAGCACGACCGCGCACGCGCCGTCGGAGACCGACGGGCAGTCGTGCGCGCGCAGCGGCGCGACCGTGTAGTCGGCGGCCAGGTACGCGGCGGCGTCACCACCGCGGCGCGCGGCCGCGACGGTGGCGAAGTCGCGCTCGGTGGCGCGCCCGCTGTCGAGGAGCGCGCGGGCCTGCAGTGCGGCCAGGCTGTGGCCGTCGATGCCGAGCGGCGCCAGGTAATACGGGTCGAGCTGGTGGGTGAGGATCGCGGGCAGGTCGCCGAGCGACGACTTGCCGTACGCGTAGCAGAGCGCGATCTCGATGTCGCCCTGCTGCAGCCGCACCCACGCCTCGTAGAGCGCCCACGCGCCGTCCATCTCGACGTGGCTCTCGGCGATGGGCGGCCACGGCGCGACGCCGTCGAGCGCCGACACGAACGAGAACGGGCGGCCGATCAGGTAATCGCAGCTGCCCGAGACGGTGAAGCCGACCTGCGCGCGCGTGACGCCCGCCTTGCGGAGCGCCTCGGTGACGACCGGCTGCACCAGCTCGGCCTCGTCGCGCGTGACGTCGCGCGCGACCGGCGGGAGCTGGTGGAAGCCGATGATGGCGACGTCGATCATTGTTGTTTCCTCGCGCCGGCTCGCTCGCAGACTCGCTCGGCCCCTTCGTCGTGAGTGCTGCCCCGGTACTCGCTTCGCTCGCTGCCCCACTCCTCGGGGCTGGCGCTCGGGCGCTTGCCCGAGCTCACAGGTGCCTCTCGATCTCGGACTTGTCCGCATCGGGCTCGCCGGTCGGCTCGAACCACTTGATGCTGGCCAGCGTCGGGCCGAGCTCCTCGTCCGGCGCCCAGACGGCGCGGACGCGCATGCCCATGCGCGCCTCCTCGGGGGGGATGCCGCGGAGGAGGTGGAAGAGCGGCAGATCCGCGCCCTCGAGGATCACGGCGACCGCGATGTACGGAGGCGGGAAGGGCGCCGCGTCGAACGGGATGCGGATGATGCAGAAGGTCGTGACGATGCCGTGGTGGGCGACGTCGACCTCCTCGGCCGCCGGTACGCCGCAGGTCGGGCACGCCCCGCGCGGCGGCAGGTACACCTTGGTGCACGATGGGCAGCGCCCGCCGACGATGCGCTTCTCCTGCATCGCGCGCAGGTAGAGCGACAGGTGGTGGCCGGCGGTCACCGTGTAGTCGAGCGCCACCGGCGAGGGGAACAACGTCACGGGTCCGGCGGATGCGGCTGCACCCTTCGACTCGGCGCTTCGCGCCTCGCTCAGGGTGACCGGCGTCTCCGGCACGAAGCACTCGAGGTCGCGGATCGAGCCGGTGCGCTCGGTGCGCCAGCGCGGGACCACGCGCATCCCGGTCTTCATCGCGCCGAGGTCGCCGGCGTCGACGGCGTGGAGCATCGCGGTGGTGGCGCCGTCGAGCTTCACGAGCGCCCACGCGAACGGCCGCTGCAGCGGGTGCTCCTTGCGCGGCTCGCTGACCCACGCCCACGTCGTGACCACGCCGCCGGGGCCGACCTTCACGGCCTCGCCGGTGGCGGCGCCGGTGATGTCGTACTCGAGCGGCGGGACGAGGACGCCGCCGTCGGCGGTCTTCACGCCTTCGAGCGTGGCGTCGCGCAGCGCACCGAGGAACCGGCCGATCACCGGCCCCGTCGAGCGCGTGTAGGTGTACTCGAGCCGGTAGGGCGCTTCGAGCACCCCATTCTCGCCATCCATGGCCCGACTAGAACATGTTCTAGTCAGCGTGTCGAGGGTTGATCGGCGCCGCCTGCAACGTGTTTCAGGCCGCGATCAGTCTTCGATCATCAGGGCTTGGCGCGGACACCGCGCGACCGCCGCCTCGACGGCGGCGCGCTGCTCCTCGGGCGGCGCTTCCAGCAGCACGTGCAGCTGGTCGTTCTCGTCGGTCTTGAAGACCTTCGGCGCCAGCTGGACGCAGCGGGCGTTGCCCTCGCAGCGGTCGTAGTCGACCAGGATCTTCATGACAGCAGCCTCCCCAGGCGCGTGCCCCAGACCCAGCGGATGATCTTCTGGAGCAGCTGCTCCTTCTCCGCGGTGTACGGGTACCAGACGTGCTCGGCCGGCTGGCCGAAGCGGTCGATCACGATGGGCAGCGCGTGGCAGTACCCGCGCAGACCGGTCTCGCCGTTCACCTGGCCGACCCCCGACGCCTTGCGCCCGCCGAACGGCGCCTCGCACGCGCCGTACGTGATCGACGTGTCGTTGATGCACACCGATCCGGTCTCGAGGCGGCGCGCGATGGCCTCGGCCCGCTTCGTATCTTTCGACCACACCGTGCCCGACAGGCCGTAGATGGAATCGTTGGCCAGGCGAATGGCCTCGTCGTCGCTGTCGACGATGACGATGGGAAGGATCGGCCCGAAGGTCTCCTCCTTCATCACCAGCATGTCGTGGGTGACGTCGACGAGCACGGTGGGCTCGTAGAACAGCTCGCCGATCTCGGTGTTGCGTCGTCCGCCGCACAGCACCTTGGCGCCGCGCGCGACCGCGTCCGCCATGTGCCGCTCGATCACGTCGAGCTGGCGCGGCCAGATCATCGGGCCGACGTCGTACTCGCCGCTCGAGCCCTGGCGCAGCGCGCGCGTCTTCTCCACGATGCGCGCGATCACCTGGTCGGCGATGGCCCGGTGCACGTAGACGCGCTCGGTGCCGCAGCAGAACTGGCCGGCGTTGAAGAAGCCGCCGAACACGGCGCCGCCGGCGGTGCGCTCGAGGTCGGCGTCCTCGCAAACGATCATCGCGTCCTTGCCGCCGAGCTCGAGCGTGCACGGGATCAGGTTCTTGCCGCACGCCGCGCCGACCTTGCGGCCGGTCGCGACCGACCCCGTGAACGAGATCTTGTCGACGCCGGCTTCGACCAGCGCCGATCCGGTCTCGCCGTCGCCGTGGAGTACCTGGAAGACGTCGGGCGGGACGCCTGCCTCGTGCAGGAGCTCGCCGACCACCGCGCCCGAGAACGGCGTCACCTCCGACGGCTTCACGATGACCGCGTTGCCGGCCATCAGCGCCTGCACCGTCGGGTTGAGCGACAGGATGAAGGGCCCGTTCCACGGCGTGATGATGCCGACGACGCCGAGCGGCCGGTACGTGATGACCAGCTTCTTGGTGCGAAGCAAGTGCATCCCGGGGCGCCGCTCGATGAGGATGCGCTTCGCGTTCTTGGCGTAGTAGGTCAGCGAGTCGAGCGCCGGAAAGACCTCCATCATCAAGGTCTCGAAGTGCGAGCGCCCGGTCTCGCGCCGGATGGTCTCGATCACGTGCTCCTGGCGCTCGCGCAGGAGGCGCGCGGCCTCGTGCATGATCGTGGCGCGCTCGTCGAAGCTGCGTTCGGCCCAGGCGGGCTGCGCGGCGCGGGCGCGCGAGACGGCGCTCGCGACCTCGACGGCGCTGGCGACGGCGACGTCGCCGATCACCTCGTGGGTGGCGGGATGGGCCAGGCGCAGCTTGCGCGGCCCCTCGGTGCTCTCGATCGCGGACACGATGGCCACGTCGACCTCCTCCAGGCTTGTGGTGCGAACGATGGAACGACGGTCAGCGCTGCGAGAAGCGACGAACGCTCTCGTCGAGCTCGCGCACCAGGTCGCTCATGATGTCGGCGACCGAGCGCTCCTCGTTCATGCGACCGACGATCTGGCCGACCGGCGACGTGAGCAGCTCCTCGGCCTTGTTGCCGGCCTGACCGGCGTAGCGGAAGATGCGGCTGGTCGCGTCCGCCGTCGCCATCCAGTGGAGCGGCATCGGCAGCGCGCCCGGTCCGGCGGGGTCGTCCCACGCGTTCGACCAGCCGGTCTTCAGCTGGCGCGCCGGCTTGCCGGTGAGCGCGCGCGAACGAACCGTGTCACGCGAGCCCGCCTTGAGGAGCTTTTCCTTGAGCAGCGGCGAGACGTCGGACTCCTTGGCCGTGAGCCAGATCGATCCGGTCCACGCGCCCTGCGCGCCGAGCGCGAGCGACGCCGCGACCTGGCGGCCGCAGCCGATGCCGCCGGCGGCGAGCACGGGCACGTTTGGACCGACCGCGTCGACGATCTCGGGCACGAGCACCATCGTCGAGATCTCGCCGCAGTGGCCGCCGGCCTCGGTGCCCTGCGCGACGATGATGTCCACGCCGTTCTCGATGTGCTTCTTCGCATGAGCCGGCGCGCCGGTGAGCGCGGCGACCTTCACGCCCTTGGCGTGGGCACGGTCGACGATGTCCTTGGGCGGCGGGCCGAGCGCGTTGGCGAGCAGCTTGATGGGCCGCTCGAGCGCGAGCTCGACCTGCGGGCGCGTGGTCTGCTCCGTCCACGCCAGCAGGTTGTGCCAGGCGCTCTCGCCCTCGGGCAGCTTGGGCACCTCGTGCTTGGCGAGGAGCTCCTCGATGAACGCGCGGTGGCGCGGCGAGATCATCGCCTCGAGCTTGGACGGATCGAGCGGCTTGTCGTGGCCGGCGCCGCCGTCGACGTACTTGGCGGGCATCACGACGTCGACGCCGTACGGCATACCGCCGACGTTGGCGTCGATGTAGTCGAGCGCCTCGCGCAGCTGGTCGACGGTGTACGCCACGGCGCCGAGCACGCCCATGCCGCCCGCGCGGCTGACCGCGACCACCACCTCCGGCGCCTTGGAGAACGCGAAGACCGGGACCTCGAGCCCCAGCTCCTCGCAGATGGGCGTGCGGTACGGCTTCATGATCTCAGTTACCCGCCGGCGGCAGGAACTTGTTCATCTTCTGCGCCATCTGGATGGATCCGCCGACCTTCAGCTTGCGCATGAGAAACGCCTTGGCGCCGTTGAGATCGCCGTTGGCGAGATCGACGTAGTCCTTCGCCTTGATCTTGTACGTGACGGTCGGCTCGGGAACGGTGCCCGGCTCGACGGAGAGCTTGCCGTCGGTGACACGGACGGTCCACGTGCCGCCGCCTTCGCCCTCGAGCTCGTAGACGAACGTGGCGTTCACGCCCGCGGCCTGGTCGGCCACGAAACGCTCCTGAACGGTCTCGAAGTATTCCTTGCAGCTTGCAATCTTGCGCATGACGTCAGGCCCCTCCGTGAAACATGTTCTACTCGGGCAGTAAAGCCGACGGAAACTTCCCCGTCAAGCCTTGTTTCCGGCTCGATCGACGGCGGCGAAGTGATCGAGCAGCACGTGATTGAGGCGTGCCGCGCACTGATGAAGGATCGCGTGGCCGGCCTCCTCGAAATCGACGAGGCGTGAGCCCGGGATGAGGCGATGCAACCGGTGGTGCGCGCTCGGGCGGACCAGGCGATCCTTGCTGGCCTTCACGACCAGCGTCGGCATGCCCTCGAGCTGGTGCAGGCGCGACGCGGTGCGATGCCCGATGATCGCGGCGATCTGCCGGAGGCGATCGCGCGCCGGCGCGGCCGAGACGACTTGATCGCGGAGCGCGCGGCGGAGCGGCGCGACGTCGACGGTGGCGAGGTACTCGTCGGGGAAGATGAGGCGCTCGAGGATGCGGGCGCGGTGGGCTCGCGGCCCGAGGAAGGCGCGGCCGAAGAGCAAGAGGCTCGTCGACGGCGGCGTGAGATCGCGCAGGCCGCCGGCATGCGTGGCGACCAGGGTCAGGCTCTTCACGCGCGGCTTCCAGTTGAGCGCCATCTCCTGCGCGATCATCCCGCCCATCGAGACGCCGACCACGTGCGCGCTCTCCCAGCCGAGCGCGTCGATCACGGCGACGGCGTGGCGCGCGAGGTCGCGCATCGACGCCGGGCGCGTGCGCTGGCGCGTGGTCTGCCCGGCGCCCGCGTTGTCGAACCACGCGACGCGGTGCTGCGGCGCGAACGCGTCGATCTGGTTGAGCCACATGTGGCCCGGTACGCCGAAGCCCATGACGAGCAGCACGGGGCTGCCGGTCGCGCCGCTCGTCGAGTAGTGGACGCGGGCGTCGGGGAGCTCGACGTAAGGCATGGGCTGGCTCATGCCGGACCGAGGGATGGGCCGAGGGATGGAAAGAGCACGACGCGGCCGCGCAGGCCGCCGCCGGCGACGAGGCGCTGCGCGCGATCGGCGTCGGTGAGCGGCAGGCGCGCGTGGATGGGGACGTCGAACGGACGCTGCGCGTGGAGCGCGAGCACCGCGGCCATGTCGGCGCGCGTCGCGCCCGACGAACCCGTGATCTGGAGCCCGTACGTGATGACGTAGCCGACGTTGAGCTCGACCTTCGCATCGACGATGTTCCCCACCGCGACCATGCGACCGCCCACGCCGAGCGCGCGCAAGGCGCCGTTGAAGGTGGGCGCGCCGACGCAGTCCATCGCGATGTCGACGGGGCCGCCGGGGATGCGCTTGTGGAACGTGCTGCCGTCGTCGACGATCACGGCGGCGGCGCCGCGCGCCTCGGCGATCTCGCCGTGCTCGCGCTTGCGCACGACGGCGATGGCGCTCGCCCCGAGGCGCGAGACGACCTCGACGGCGGCCGCGCCGACACCGCCGTTGGCGCCGGTGACGAGCACGCGCTTGCCGGCGACGAGGCCGGCGCGCGTGAGCCCACGCCACGCCGTGCCGACGGTACAGTGGAGGACGGCGGCGAGCGCCGGCTCGATGTCATCCGGGATGCCATAGAGCGCGCGCTGCGGGACCGTGAGCCAGCGCGCGTAGCCGCCGTCGACGAGCAGGCCGAGCACGGCCGCGGCGCTCCCGCAGAGCGACGTCTCGCCGGCGGAACACGCCGCGCAATCGCCGCAGGCGTCGCGGTGCAGCGTGGCGACGCGCTGGCCGACGCGCCACTCGGTCACGTCGGGGCCGACCGCGACGACGTGTCCGACCGCCTCGTGACCCGGCGTGATCGGCACCTGCACGAAGGCGAAGCGGCCGGCTCGGTCGAGGCAGTCACGACCGCACACGCCGCAGGCCTCGATCTCGACGACGACGTCGGCGCCGCTCGGCGTGGGCCGCTCGCCGTCGGGCTCGACGACGAGGTCCGCCGTCCAACCCACCTCGCGCATGACAGCTCGCACGTCAGGAGTGAAACGTGTTTCATTTCTGCCGTCAAGCTCCGTCGACGGCCGTGCTACGATGAGTCGTGCAGTCTTCTCCGATCTCGTTCATTGGTGCGGGCGACGTCCGCCTCGCCGGTGACGCCTGGGGCCCTCCGGATGGCCCGCCCATCGTGTTCCTCCACGGCGGCGGCCAGACCCGCCACGCCTGGGGCGGCACGGCGGCCGCGGTCGCGCGCGCCGGCGCATACGCGATCTCGCTCGATCATCGCGGCCACGGCGACAGCGGCTGGCCGACCGACGGCAACTACGACCTGGCCACCTTCTCGAAGGACGTGTGCGCCGTCGCTCACCAGCTCGGCGGTCCGCCGGTCGTGGTCGGTGCATCGCTCGGCGGTCTCGCCGGCTTGCTCGCCGAGGGAGAGAACGGTCCGCTCCTGCGGGCCCTCGTACTCGTCGACGTCGCGCCGCGCATGGAACAGGACGGCGTCGCCAAGATCATCAACTTCATGGCCACGGGCCTCGATGGCTTTGCATCGCTCGAGGAGGCCGCCGACTCCATCGCCGCGTACCTGCCCAACCGCAAGCGTCCGCGCGACATTGGCGGCCTGGCCAAGAACCTGCGCCAGCGCGACGACGGCCGCTGGCACTGGCACTGGGACCCGCGCTTCATCCGTCGCGAGCGCGGCGATCACACGTTCTCCGTCGAGCGCATGGAGGCCGCCGCGCACCACATCAAGGCGCCGACCCTGATCGTGCGCGGCCGGATGAGCGACGTCCTCTCACTCGAAGGTGTCGCGGCGCTCCGCGCCCTCGTCCCTCACGCCGAGTACGTCGACGTCGCCGGTGCCGCACACATGGTCGCCGGAGACGAGAACGACGCGTTCTCCTCGGCTGTCATCGACTTCCTCGCCGCGAACAACATCATCGCGAACTCAGTGGCTCGCGATCGATCGTTGACCACTACCTGAACCTTGACCTTGACCTGAACCTTGACCTGAACCTGAACTTGAACCCTACCGTTGACGTTGACCTTGACCACAAACGTTGACGTTCGAACGTCAAGGTCAAGGTCAAGGGTAGAGTTCAGGTTCAAGTTCAGGTCAACGTCAACGTCAACGTCCAGGTCAAGGTCAAGGTCGACGTCGACGTCCAATCGCGTCAGATCGCGCGGTCGCGCCCCGCCCAGAACGGATCGCGAAGCTTGCGCTTGTAGAGCTTGCCGTTGGGATCGCGCGGCATCTCCGAGATGAAGTCGATCGACTTCGGCAGCTTGTACTTGGCGAGCCGCTCGCTCGCGTAGGCCATGAGCGTGGCCGTGAGATCAGGTCCCGCATTCGCCGAGGCCGCGGGCTGGATGACCGCGCGCACCTGCTCGCCCCAGTCCTCGTCGGGGATGCCGAACACAGCAGCATCCGCCACGTCCGGGTGCGCGACCAGGACGGCCTCGATCTCGGCCGGGTAGATGTTCACGCCGCCCGAGATGATCATGTCGGCCTTGCGGTCGCACAGAAACAGGAAGCCGTCCTCGTCGAGATAGCCGGCGTCACCGACGGTGAAGAAGCCCTCGTGCCACGCGTCGCCGGTCTTCTTCTGGTCGCGGTGGTACTCGAACTTGTGGTTGCCCATGCGGATCCACACCGTGCCGGCGGTGCCGGCGGCGACGGGCTGGCGCTCGTCGTCGAGGACGCGGATCTCCGAGATCGGCCACGGCTTGCCGACCGTGCCCGGCTTCTTCAGCCACTCGCTCGGCGTGCACGCCGTACCGCCGCCTTCAGACGCGGCGTAGTACTCGTAGATGCACGGGCCCCACCAGGCCAGCATCTTCTTCTTGGTGTCGACGGGGCAGGGCGCCGCGCTGTGGATCATGTGCGAGAGCGACGAGAGGTCGTACTTCGCCCGCACATCCTCGGGCAGCTTCAGCAGGCGATTGAACTGCGTCGGCACCATGTGGCTCGACGTCACCTTGTGCTTCTCGATCAGCTGCAGCATCCCCTCGGGGTCCCACTTGTCGACGAGGACCAGGGTGTGGCCGAGGTGCAGGTGGTTGGTCGCGAAGTTGAGGACCGCCGTGTGGTAGAGCGGCGCGCCGACGAAGTGCACGCCCGGCGAGCCAGGCATGACGCCGAAGAGCGACAGGAAGAGCGCCTGCTGCGTGGCGACGGTCTCGGGCGGCGCCGGCACGAGCGGGCGCTTCACGCCCTTGGGCTTGCCGGTCGTGCCCGACGTGTACGTCATCGACGCGCCGGCGCTGCGCTGCTCGGGCGCCGTCACCGGCTGGCCGTGCTTGAGCTCGTCGATCGGGCGGAAGTCGGGCAGGACGCCCCCCGTGGCCGACTCAGAAAACCGCGCGGCCTTCGGAAAATCGATCTCGTTGCACGCACGCGCGACCGCGTCACCGCAGCGCGGCGTCGAGATGACGGCGGCCGCGTCGCAGTCGGCGATGATGTAGCCGATCTCGGCGGCCGTCAGGTGCCAGTTGATCGGCGTCACGTACCAGCCGGCCTGATGGGCGGCGAGGAACGCCTCGATCATCGCCGCGCTGTTGTCGAGCACGGTGGCGATGCAGTCGCCCGGCTCGAGGCCGAGCGCGCGCAGGCCGTGCACGAGCCGGTTGGCACCGGCGAGCAGCGCGCCTGCGGTGATCTCGGTGCCGTCGGGCTCGACCACCGCGATCCAGTCCGGGCGTGTCGTCGCGATCTTCCAGAAACCCACCTCGGGAGAGCTCATGCCGGTGACCCTACACCACACCGCGTGCAAATTGAAACATGTTCTAGTCTGTCCTTGACACCGTGGGCATCGAGCGCGAGCATCCGATCGCCATGGCGGGGACTTTCAACATCGCGGACCTCTTCGAGTCGCTGGTGCGGGCCATGCCCGAGCGCACGGCGCTCGTGTCGGGCTCGCATCGCATGACGTTCGCGCAGCTGGACGAGCGCGCCGACCGACTCGCCGACGTGCTGCGCAGCCGCGGCGTGGGGCCCACCAACCACGTCGGCCTTCACCTCTTCAACGGCCACGAGTTCGTGGAGTCGATGATCGCGTGCTTCAAGCTGCGCGCGGTCCCGATCAACCTCAACTATCGCTACGTCGCGGCCGAGCTGAAGCCCTTGTGCGTCGACGCCGACCTGGTCGGCATCATCACGCAGCGCGAACTCCTGCCGGTCGTGGCCGAGGCCGTGCGCGGCACCGGCATCGCGTCGACGGTGATCGCCGTCGAGGACGGCTCGGGCGTGACCGTCACCGGCCTGGAGGCGCGCGACTACGAGACGGCGCTCGCCGCGGCCACGCCGCGGAAGGACTACGGCGCGCGCTCGGGTGACGACCTCTGGGTCATCTACACCGGCGGCACCACCGGCAAGCCCAAGGGCGTGATGTGGCGCCACGAGGACATCTTCTTCGCCGGCCTGCAGGGCGGACGCCCCGGCGGCGATCCGGTCACGTCGCCCGACGAGGTCGTGGCGCACGCGATGGATCCCGACAACGCCATGCGCATGCTGCCGGCGGCGCCGTTCATCCACGGCGCGGCGCAGCTCGGCGCGTGGATCTCGATGTTCACCGGCGGACCGCTGGTGCTGCAGCCGGGCCGCAGCTTCGATGCCAAGCGCTGCGTCGAGCTCATCGCCGAGGAGCAGCTGACCACGCTCACGCTCGTCGGCGACGCCATGGCGCGCCCCATCGCCGAGGTGCTCGGCGCCGGCGGCGGCGTGTACGACTGTTCGAGCCTGCTCGCGGTCGCGTCGGCGGGCGCGATCCTCTCGCCCGCGGTGCGCGATCGCCTGCAGGAGCTGCTCCCCGAGTCGCTCATCCTCAACAACTTCGGCTCGACGGAGACCGGCCACCAGGGCTCGGCGTTTCCAGGCTCGGAGACCGGCGCCGACGGGCGTCCGAGCTTCGCGATGGACGAGCACTCGCTCGTCGTCGACGACGACTTCCAGCCGATCGCGCCCGGCTCGGGCCAGCTCGGCAAGCTCGCGCGCGGCGGCCACATCCCGCTCGGCTACTACAAGGACGAGGTCAAGACGGCGGAGCGCTTCGTCACCATCGGCGGCAAGCGCTTCGCGCTGCCCGGCGACATGGCGACCGTCGAGAGCGACGGTCGCATCACGGTGTACGGCCGCGGCTCGAACTGCATCAACACCGGCGGTGAGAAGGTCTTCCCCGAGGAGGTCGAGGAGGCGCTCAAGGCGCACCCCGAGGTCTTCGATGCGCTCGTGGTCGGCATCGCCGACGACAAGTGGATGCAACGTGTTGCAGCCGTGGTGCAGCCGCGCGCCGGCTGTTCGCCCGACCTGACGACGCTGCAGGCGCACTGCCGCACGCTCATTGCGGGCTACAAGGTGCCGCGCCAGCTGTCGCTGGTCGAGACGGTGTCGCGCTACCCGAGCGGCAAGCCCGACTACGCGTGGGCAAAGGCGGTCATCGAGAAGGAAGGCGCCCTGTGAGCGCCAGCCGCGAGGAGTGGAGCCGCGCGCGCAGCGCGCCCCGGGGCAGCACCCACGACGACCCGGCCGAGCGAGTCATCGAGCGAGCCGGCGCGAACAAGGAGGATCGATGAGCAAGCTCGGCCAGCACAGCGGGTACGCGACCGGCTGGTTCGTCGTCGCGGCGGCGGAGGAGCTGCCGGTCGGCAAGGTGCTGCCGCTCGCGTACTTCGGCACGCACCTGGTCGCGTTCCGCGGCGACAGCGGCCAGGTCAGCGTGCTCGACGCGCACTGCCCGCACCTCGGCGCGCACCTCGGCTACGGCGGCACCGTCGTCGGCGACTCGATCAAGTGTCCGTTCCACGCGTGGCGCTTCGCCGGCAACGGCGGCTGCGTCGAGATCCCCTACGACCGCAGCGACAACAAGCCCAAGAGCCTGATGCGCGCGCAGACGCGGGCGTGGCCGGTGAGCGAGCGCAACGGCCTGGTCTTCGTGTGGCACGACCAGCTCGGTCGCCCGCCCATGTACGAGATGCCGGTGATCGCCGAGCACGGCTCCGACGAGTGGACGCCGTGGACGCTCTCGATCATGACGATCAAGACGCACCCGCGCGAGATCATCGAGAACGTCGCCGACCGCGGCCACTTTCCCGCGGTGCACGGCACCGATCTCGAGACCTTCGAGAACGAGTTCATCGAGCACGTCGCGATCCAGCGCTCGAGCGGTATCGCGCATCCGGTGGGAGGCGGCGACGATCGCTTCAAGCTCACGGCGACGTACTACGGCCCGGCGTTCCAGGTGACGGAGATGGAGTCGTTCATCCCGAACCGCCTCATCAACGCGCACACGCCGATCGACGAGCACACGCTCCACCTGCGCTTCGGCGTCATGCTGAAGAAGGTCGGCGACGAGAAGAAGATGGCGCGCTACGCCAAGGCGTACGCCGACAACCTCACCATCGGGTTCCAGCAGGACGTCGCCATCTGGGAGAACAAGGTGTGGCGCGACCGGCCGACGCTCTGTGACGGCGACGGCGCGATCGGTGCGCTGCGCCGCTGGTATCGCCAGTTCTACGTGAATCAAGCGGGTGAGCCCGCGAGCATCGGCAACGAGGAGCAGTCATGAGCTTGAAGCGGTTCGAAGGCAAGGTCGCGCTGGTCACCGGCGCAGCGTCGGGTATCGGCAAGGCGACGGTGGAGCGGCTGGCGGAGGAAGGCGCGACCGTGTTCGCCCTCGACATCGCCGATGGCCCGGGGCGCGTCGACCTCAAGTGCGACATCAGCGACGAGCAGCAGGTGAACGACGCCGTCGCGGCCGTGATCGCGAAGCACGACCGGCTCGACGTCCTGTGCAACGTCGCCGGTATCCTGCGCTCCGATCACACCCACGAGCTCAAGCTCGAGAGCTGGGAAAAGATCATCCGCGTCAACCTCACCGGGACGTTCCTGGTGTGCAAGGCGGCCATCCCGCACCTGCTCAAGACCAAGGGCAACATCGTCAACACGTCGTCGACGTCGGCGCTCGGCTCGCATCCGTGGATGGCCGCGTATGCCGCGTCGAAGGGCGGCATCCTGTCGATGACGCGCGTGATCGCGATCGAGTACGCCAAGCAGGGCCTGCGCGCCAACTGCGTGTGCCCGGGCGGCATCAACACGCCGCTGCACGGCCAGTTCCGCATGCCGAAGGGCGTCGACCTCGAGCTCCTGCGCGGCGCGATGCCACTCGTGCCGCAGGTGGGGCCCGAGTACGCGGCGTCGGTGATCGCGTTCCTCGCGTCGGACGACGCGAAGTACATGAACGGCGCCGAGATCCGCGCCGACGGTGGAGCGCTGAGCTGATGCCGGCGGCTGCGGACCTCGCCCAGTCGATCCGGACGCTCGGCGCGATCGACCTGATGCTCAACATCCCTGGCGAGGATCAGCGCGGCTGGTACGAGTTCATGAAGCCGCTGTTCCTCGATCAGGACAGCCGCGAGCGCTTCGAGATGCCGGCGCAGTACCTGTTCAAGGACATCCCGAAGGTCGGCGCGCAGGACGACTACGTCGCCTACACCGTCGGGGAGATGGACAGACACGGCATCGCGCGCGCGATGGTGGGCCTGGATGGAACGGATTCTCCGAACGCGCAGGCGGTGAAGCGGTATCCCGAGCGCTTCTTCGGTAGCTTCCAGGCCAATCCCAATCGCGGCATGGACGGCGTGCGCGACATCGTGCGGATGCACCGCGACTACGGCATCAAGGCGGTGACCGCGTTCCCGTCGGGGCTGTGCCCGCAGGTGCCGATCGACGACAAGAAGTGGTTCCCGATCTACGCCAAGTGCGTCGAGCTCGACCTGCCGATCTGCGTGTGCGTCGGCGTGCCGGGGCCGCGCCTGCCGATGGCGCCGCAGAAGGTCGAGCTCATCGACGAGGTGTGCTGGTTCTTCCCCGAGCTGAAGTTCGTGATGCGGCACGGCGCGGAGCCGTGGACCGACCTCGCGGTGAAGCTGATGCTCAAGTACCCCAACCTGTCGTACTCGACGAGCGCGTTCGCGCCGCGGCACTACCCGCGCGACATCATCGACTTCGCGAACACGCGCGGCGCCGAGCAGGTGATGTACGCGGGCTACTTCCCGATGGGGCTCTCGCTCGAGCGCATCTGGAAAGAGATGCCCGACGTGCCCTTCAAGGACACCGTATGGCCCAAGTTCCTGCGCGGCAACGCCGAGCGGATCTTCAAGCTCTAGCAAGCTCCAGGCACGAGAGGACCGATTCATGACCACGTGGGATCTCGAAGTCGACGTCGTCGCGGTGGGCTCCGGCCTGGGCGCGATCTCCGCCGCGATGGCTGCACACGACGAGGGCGCGCAGGCGGTCATCCTCGAGAAGGCGTCGAAGCTCGGCGGCGTGTGCGCGTACTCGGGCGGCGAGGTCTTCGTCTGCTGCAACCACAAGATGGCGGAGCGCGGTACGCCGGACTCCGCGGAAGCGGCGCGCGCCTACCTCGGCTATCTCGCGGGCGGCTACGCCGACCCGGAGCTGGCCAACATCCTGTTCGAGACCGGGCCGGTGGTGGCGAAGTGGGCGGAAGAGAAGTGCGGCGTCCGCTGGAAGATCATCGAGAACTTCCCGGACTACCACTATCCGCATGCCCCGGGGACCGCCGCCGCCGGCCGGTATCTCGAGGTCGAGCTGTTCGACGGCGCGCAGCTCGGGCCGTGGCAGAAGAAGACGTACCTGACGCCGCACATGCCGCCGGGCATCATCCACGACGAGCTGTTCGCGTGGGGCGGGCTCGCGACGATCACGCAGTGGAACTTCGCGCTCATGGGCAAGCGCATCTCCAAGGATCAGCGCGGCATGGGCCCGGGCATGATGGGCTACTTCGTGAAGGCGGCGGTGGTCGATCGCGGGATCCCCGCGCACGTCGACACGCCGGTGCGCGGCCTCGTCGTCGAGGGCGGCCGCGTGGTCGGTGTGCGCGCGGAGAAGGCGGGCAAGCCGTGGATGGTGCGCGCGCGGCGCGGCGTGGTGATGGCGATCGGTGGGTACGACTGGAACAAGCGCCTCGCCAAGCAGTACGAACAGCTTCCCGAGTGGCACTCGATGTGTCAGCCGTCGGTCGAGGGCGACAACATCGTGCTGGGCGGTGAGATCGGCGCGTCGCTGGGGCGCGTGCCGAACCACAACCTCGGCATGTTCTTCGGGTACCGCATTCCCGGCGAGGAGCACGACGGCAAGCCGCTGTTCCGCGCGTCGTGGGAAGGCGGCTATCCGCACGCCATCTGGGTGAATCGCGCCGGCGAGCGCTTCGGTGACGAATCCTTCTACCGGGACTACCTGCCCAAGTGCCACGCGTGGGACGGCCTGACGCAGGATCACCCGAACTATCCGCCGTTCCTGATCTTCGATCAGCAGTACCGCGAGAAGTACGCGTTCGCGACGTACCTGCCGGGCATGGACGTGCCCGAGGAGGTGCTGATGCGCGCCGACACGCCGCGCGAGCTCGCGGCGAAGCTCGGCATCGACGGCGACATGCTCGAGGCGACGATCGCCGAGTTCAACATCGGCGCGCGCGAGGGGCGGGATCCGGCCTACAACCGCGGCAGCTATCCGTGGGCGGCGATGATGACCGGCGACAAGAGCCGGCCCAATCCCAACCTCGGTCCGCTCGACAAGGGTCCGTACTACGGCATCCAGCTCGCTCCCGTCGGCGTCGGCGTGAACTCCGTCGGCCTCGAGACCGACGGCTTCGCGCGCGTGAAGCACGTGCGCGGCCACGCCATCCCCGGGTTTTACGCGTGCGGCAACAGCGCCGCCGCGCTCGACACCGGCGCGGGATATCAGTCGGGTCTCTCCAATCTCAGGGGAATGACCTGGGGCTATATCGCCGGCCGGCACGCCGCCCGCGGCGGCTGACCGCTACGATCGGCGAGCGGCCGCGCCGTCTGGGAACGGGTGATCGGCAGCGTCAGCTCGCAAGACCTACGAGACGACCGCCACTCTCCCGGCCCCCGAGACCTTCGCGGCGGGCGAGACCGTTCATCACGAGGTCGTACTGCACGGGGAGGCCGTTCCACCGCGGTGTGTTCGTCGCCGAGGTGATGTCGAGCGCGGCGTTCTGTTCCTTCATGTGTTCCCAGGCGACGACCGAGCTCGGCGCGAGGCGCGGCGCTTCCTGATGGATGCGGCGCCCCTGCGGATCGAAGACGTGGACCTCGCCGTCCACGAGCTCGACTCGATACTTGTACTCGTGCACGAACACGTGGTGACGCGAGCAGAAGAGACACGCGTTGTCGAGCGACGTGTTGCCGCCCTGCGCCCAGTGCTCGATGTGATGGCCCTCGAGGTACAGCCGGTTGGTGCACCCGGGGAACCGGCAGGCGCCTCTGTCGCGATGCATCAGTGCCCGCCACAGCGGCGTCGAGAACGTGCGGCGCCGCCGTCCGGTCGAGAGTGGATCGCCCTTCTCGTCCTCGACCACTTCGACGAGGGCGCAGTCGCAGGTGAGCCGCTGCGCCGTTTCCGCGGGAACGCAGGTCCGTCGACGAACAGGCCAACTCGCTCGATCGCGTCCAGGTCATTGCCGGACCCGGTCGTCGTGGTCAGTGCTTCGCGCGAGACGGTCATCATCACCTCCACGGGCGCGCGCTCGGGTTTGTCTCCACGCAGAACGGCCTGTGCGATCGAGACCAGCGCATCCGCCCGGTCGAAGCGTCGTCGCCGCGTTTCCGCGGAAACGTTCGTGGCGCGGCCGTCCTCGTCCCGCTCCGTCACAGCGGCGTTGGCCCTCGCGTTCGCCTTGGCCTGCGTCTCGATCGCGGCCATCACCATCACCGCCTCCTCGGGCCGTAGCGTCACCTCGATGCGCACCATCCCGTCGTCGAGGTCGCGCCGCGTCACGCGTCGATCCTCGTCGACCTCGCGCACGGTCGCCTTGGACAGCCGCTGAACGGCGCGCAGCTTGCGGCAGATGGTCTCGAGCTGCGCGCCGGTGCTGACCAGCGCGAACGACAGGAGCAGCTCCTCGGTCGCAGGCGTTGCCACGCGCGTCATCGCGCGGGCCTTGGCGTACGACAGCGTGCCCTGCCGCAGCGCCTCGTCCACGCGCGGGAGCTCGTCCAGCCGCCGCCCCACGCGCACGTGCTCACGGCCAGTTCCGAGACTCCACCCCACGCGCCAAGAAGGCCAGTGTGCGCACGACTGAGCACCGGCGTGCCCCCAGCCACTGCCCGCATCGAATTCCCGGATGTGCGTCAGCAGGCGGTGCATGGCGGCGTCGAAATGCGCCCCCTCCTCGGCGATCTGCTCCCCGATCGCTCGCATGGCCGCTCGCTTCACATCCCCCGGCCGCTCCACCACGTTCACCATCACTGACGTGTACTGCGCGCCTGTTCAGAGGTCAATTGAGAACGTCAGTGGCAATGACGATCTGACACGGCCTTGCACGCGTTCCCGCGGAAACGTGCTCGCCTGCTGTTGCGTCGGCTGACTTCGGGGCGACACGCGAGGCACCGTGCTGGTTCCCCGCGCCACGGCGGCGTCGGCTCGCGGGATGCGCCGCGGGCCTTCCGCCCGTCACACGAATGTCAGCGGGCGCGAAGGGCCGCTCGAGCACCTCCTTTCGCTCGAGACGACGCTGCGCGCGTTTCCGCGGAAACGTGCACGCGGGCGGCGGGCATCATCACGGGGGCGCTCGTTCGCCCGCGGGAAGGCTGGTGTCGCGCCAACGCCCGAGGATCAGCGGAGGTTCGGCAATTCGCCGCGCGCGAGCTGGGCGCGCCACAGCGTGATCTCGGCGTGGCCCATCTCCCAGAAGGTGTCGACGAGGGCGAGGTAGTCGTCGACGGTCTTGCGCTCGCCGCGGTCGAGGAGCTCGACGGCGAGCGTGAAGTCCGGACCGAAGCTGTCGAGCTGCGGCGAGCCGGGAGTCTTGCCGGCGGCGAGAAGGTGCGCCTTGGCGGTGGCGACATCGCCGGCGCGCAGCGCGACGCGGCCGAGGGTGGTGTGCGCCTCGTGGATGAGGTTGCCGGTGTTCCACGACTGCTCGCGCGTACCGATGCCGGCGAGGATCTCTTCGGCGTAGCGGCGAGCGTCGTCGAGCTGGCCGGCCTCGAACGCGAAGATCGAGAGATCTCCGAGGAGGTCGAAGCGGTATTCGGCGGGCGTGAGCTCCGTGGCGCGCTGGAGCTTGACGTACGCCTGCGCCGCGAGCGCTGCGTCTGCGCCGTGGTTGGAGAGGAACGAGAGGAAGTGCGCCTGCTCCTTGGGCCAGCGCATCTCCTCCGGCCACTTTCCTTCGGCGCGCTCGAGCACGACAAGTGCCTCGTGGTCCTTGTCTCGCAGGAGGACGGCGGCGAGATTGCCCTGGACGTGCGCGTCATCGGGGTGCGCTCGGGCGGCCTCTTGCCATGCGGTCCGCAGCGCCTCCGACGGCCGAGACGGCGACGCGCGCAGGGCGATCCACTGATTGCTGGTCGTGCACTGCTCGGCCAGCGCGAGGAGCTCACGCTCGTGGGCCTGCGCAGCCTCGCTTCCTCGATCGGCGAGCTCGGCGCGTATCGCGACACGGATGCGCTCCGTGCAACCGTCGTTCGTCGTGTTCGCCGCCGATGGCGCTGTGCTGCTGCGCGGCGGACCGCCGCACGCCGCGGCGAACATCAGCGCGGGTAGCGAGAGAAGGAGAGTGGAGGCTTTGGTCTTCACCGGGGCTCCGATGTGCAAACGATCGGTTGCAGCGTGCGCCGCGAGAGCGCGTCAACGCATTGACGATCCTGACATCACGCACGGTAGACATGCGGCACACTCCTTGCTGATTCCGCGCGAATGCCTCGCATTGCCACCCGGTGCGCCGTCGGGCTCGTCGTCGCGGGTCTTGCGGGCCTCGCCAGCGCCTGCGGCTCGAACGAGGAAGGCGCGCCCGACGGCGGCGGCGACCCGACCGGCGACGGCGCGACCACGGACCCCGACGCGGCGACGACGACAGTGCTTCCCCCGGGATATACCCCCGGAATCGAGGAGCTCGCGTTTCGCTGCAAGCTCATCAACGATCGCAACCTCGACAACCCGACCGCGAACAACACACACGGGCGCGCCAACGTGCGCGGCACCGACCTCGGCATCCCGCTCGAGCATGCGGGTGACCTCTACTTCTTCTTCGGCGACACGGCGGGCGCGCAGGTCATCTGGTCACTCGGGCCCGAATCGCTGCCCGACGCAGTTGGCTTCGCCGCGCAGGGGGCCGCCGCTGTCGCCGAAGATCCTATGGTGCTCTGCTCGCAGCTGCGCTTTCTCACCACCGGCGGCGCGAGCGGGACCGCGCAGGGCGACTTCGCCGGCGCGCACATGACGCCGCCCGCCGGCCGCCCGATCGCCGAGTTCATCCACAACCCGTCGGGGCCGCGCGGGCAGAACGCGTTCCCCAACCTGCCGGGCGACTTCGAGGTGCCGTCGGGCGCGTTCTCGCACGGCGGATCGATCTACCTCTTCTACACGATCATCAACCAGGACCCGTTCGAGATGCGCGGGTCGTACCTCGCGAAGTGGGCCGCGCCGTCGACGACCGGCCGGCCGAACTACGCCATCCAGTATCACGTCGACCAGCGCTTCGACGGAAACGGCGCGCTGCGCGGCGACTTCATCAACATCGCGGCGCTGGTCGACGGTGACTACATCTACATGTACGGCACCGGCGCGTATCGCGCGTCGCCGATCCACCTCGCGCGCAAGCCGCTCACGTCACTCGGCACCGAGGGCGGCTACGAGCGCTATGACGCCGCCACCAACCGCTGGGTCGCGCCGCGCGCCGTGACCCAGCCGATCGTCGCGACGCCGCACATCGGCGAGCTCTCCGTCCGCTACTACCCGGAGATCGGGCGCTACGTGATGCTCGATCAGGAGGGCTCCGCCGGAAACCGCATCGCCGCGCGCTTCGCCGAGGCGCCCGAAGGCCCGTGGAGCGCGCCCGTCACGGTCGCGACCATGGAGGACGCGGCGTTCCGCGCGAAGCACTGCTGCACCGGCACCGACTGCCCCGGTGAGCGCCTCTTCGAGTGCCAGCACGCCGGCTTCTACGGCACGTACATGCTGCCCACCGTCGCCACCAACACCGACGGCACCTTCTCGATCACGTTCCTGATGTCGACCTGGATCCCCTACAACGTCGCGCTCATGACCGCGACCTTCAGATAGGGGGTCACTCTCCTGGGTCGCAGTCACGCAGGATCACGAACGAATTCGACCCCAATGTGTCGTCACTGACCTTTGTCAGCCGTGACACATTGGGGTCCAAAAGCGACGTCATGTTCGTGCGTTGCGACCTAGGAGAGTGACCCCTCTGGGAGGGCGGTCTCGTCGATCGCGGCGATCGCGGACGTGAGGGCGACGGCGGCGGCGGCGCCGATGGCGAGCGCGGCGGCCGCGGCGATCGCGATGGCGGCGGCGGTGGCGACGGCGATCGCGAAGGCGAGGGCAGCGGCGGCGGCGTGGGCGGAGGCGGAGGTCGCGTCGATCACGCGGCCATCCGCCCGTGGCCGTGGCCGCCGCCCGAGGCCTCCCGCACCGCGCGCACCAGCGCCGCGACGCTGTCCTTGGCGTCGCCGAGGACCATCATCGTCGATGGCCTCGTGAAGAGCTCGTTCTCGACGCCGGCGAAGCCAGGCTTGAACGAGCGCTTGAAGCAGATCGCGGTGCGGGCCTTGTCGACCGCCAGGACCGGCATCCCGTAGATCGGGCTCGACTTCTGCGTCTTCGCGGCCGGGTTCACGACGTCGTTCGCGCCGACGACGATCGCCACGTCGGTGTTGCCGAAGTCGTCGTTGATGGAGTCGAGGTCGAACAGCTGCTCGTAGGGGACGTTTGCCTCGGCGAGCAGCACGTTCATGTGCCCCGGCATCCGCCCTGCGACCGGGTGAATGGCGTACTTGACGTCGACGCCCGCCGCCGTCAGCGCGTTGGCCAGGTCGCGCACCGCGTGCTGCGCCTGCGACACCGCCATGCCGTAGCCCGGCACGATGATGACGGAGCGCGCGGCCTCGAGGATGGCGGCCGCGTCCTCGACGGTCGACACCGTCGCGCTGCCGCCTCCGCCACCGCCACCGGCCGAGGCCGTCGCGCTCGCTGGGACACCGCCGGCGTCGGAGGCTCCGAACAGCACGTTCGTGAACGAGCGGTTCATCGCCTTGCTCATCATCAGCCCCAGGATCAACCCGGAGCCGCCGTCGAGCGCGCCGCAGATGATGAGGACGTTGTTGCCGAGCGCGAAGCCGGTCGCCGCCGCCGCGAGGCCCGCATACGCGTTCAGCAAGCAGATGACGACCGGCATGTCAGCGCCGCCGACCGGCACCACCAGCGTCACGCCGAGCACGAGCCCGACCGCCAGGATGCCGAACAGCAGGTACGGCGTCGACGGTGCCGCCACGAGGAACACCACACCCGCGAGCGCTGCCGCCACGCCGAGCAGGTTCATCACGTTCTGCCCGCGCCACACGACCGGCGCCCCACGCACCACACCCTGCAGCTTGCCGAACGCCAGCAAGCTGCCGGTGAAGGTCAGCGCACCGAGGAAGACCTCGAGCCCGACCGCCGTGAGCGTCGTCGCGCCGAGGTGCGATCCGTGGCGGTGATACTCGGCGATGCCGACCAGCGCCACCGCCAGGCCGCCGAACGCGTGCGAGAGCGCGATGCGCTCGGGCATCTTCACCATCGGGATGAACAACCCCATGGCCGTGCCGATCGCCGATCCGATCACCACGCTCACCACGATCCAGTGATACGTGACGATCTCGTGGTGCAGCAGCGTGCCGGCGACGGCCAGCGCCATGCCGACCTCCGCCAGCAAGACGCCGCGCCGCGCGGTGTCGGCCTTGCCCAGGCTCTGCAGCCCGAGGATGAAGAGCGCCGAGGCGGCGAGATAGAGCAGCTGGACGATGTCGGTGGTGGTCATCGCGATCCTCGGGCAGGTCCGCGGCTCTTGAACATGCGGAGCATGCGGTCGGTGATGAGGAAGCCGCCGACCACGTTGATGGTCGCGGCGGTGACGGCGAGACAGCCGAGGAGGGTGGTGAGCAGGTCGTGATCGCTGCCGGCGGCGACCATCGACCCCACCAGCGAGATGCCGGAGATCGCGTTGGTCGCGCTCATGAGCGGCGTGTGCAGCAGGTTCGGCACCTTCGACAGCACCTGCCACCCGACGAACGCGCCGAGCACGAAGACATACAGACCCATGATGGACGTGGGGCTCATGGTTGCCTCCTAGGCGGCAGCCTTGTTGCTGGTGAGCGAGGCCAGCTGCTCGAGGACGATGCGTCCGTCGTGCACCACCAGCATGGCGCGCACGATCTCGTCGCTCGTGTCGAGCGCGAGGTCCTTGTCGCGCGTCACGTGCGCGATCAGGCGCTCCATGTTGCGCGCGTACATCTGGCTGGCGTGGATCGCGACCTGCGCCGCGAGGTTCGTGTCGCCGACGATCAGCACGCCGTCGTCGGTGCGCCGCCGCTGACCGGCGCGCGTCATGGTGCAGTTGCCGCCCATCTCCGCGGCCAGGTCGACGATGACGCTGCCCGGTTTCATCGCGTGCACCATCTCGTCGGTGACGAGCACCGGCGCGCGCTTGCCCGGGATGAGCGCGGTCGTGATGACCGCGTCGGCCCGCCCGCACGCCTCGAGGAGGAGCGCCGCCTGGGCCGCGCGGTCACGCTCGGAGACTTCCTTGGCGTAGCCCCCGGCGGTCTGAGCGTCCTCCATCTGCGGCACCTCGATGAAGCGGGCGCCGAGGCTCTCGACCTGCTCGCGCGCGACACGGCGCACGTCGAAGGCCTCGACCATGGCACCCAGCCGGCGCGCGGTGGCGATGGCTTGAAGTCCTGCGACTCCAGCGCCAAGCACCAGCACGCGCGCCGGCGAGATCGTACCCGCTGCCGTCATGAGCAGCGGAAAGAGCCGCGGCGACGCTTCCGCCGCGACCAGGACGGCGCGGTAGCCCGCGACCGTCGCCTGTGAGCTGAGCACGTCCATCATCTGTGCCGCGGTGGTGCGCGGCACCAGGTCGGCGGCCAGCGCGCTCGCGCCGCGGTCGGCGATCGCGCGCACGCGGTCGACGTCGGCCAGCGGGTAGAGCAGGCTGACCAGCGTCGCGCCGGGGCGCATCAGCGCGATCTCGTCGTCGGTGGGCGGCCGCACCTTCACGATGACATCGCCGGCCTGCCACAGCGCCGCGGGGATGGGCTCGATGCGCGCGCCCGCCGCCTCGTAGGCAGCGTCGTCGCAGCACGCGCCGACCCCGGCGCCGCTCTCCACCGACACCTGGAAGTGACGCGCCACGAGGCGAGCCACGGAATCGGGGGTGATCGCGACGCGCGTTTCACGTGCGGTCACTTCGCGAGGCACGGCGATGCGCATATCAGGGCAGCTCCGGTTGATTGTTGAGGGAGGCGAGCAGGCTCGAGATGCGCGACTGCAAGACGCGTTCGAACATCCCGTGCTTGCGGATCAGCTCTCGGAGGTACTTGCGGGAGAGCCCTGACGTCCGCTCGGCGGCGGAGAGGTTGCCCGCGTGGCGATCGAGCAGCGTGTCGAGATAACGGCGCTCGAACTGGTCGACGATCTCGCGCTTGGCGTCCTTGAACGTCATGAGATTCTCCTCGGTGGTCACCATCGCAGGCCGAGCCCGGCGGTGAGGGTGTGCGACTGGTCGGTGCGGCTCGCGGTACTCGGCGCGGGTGCACCGTCGGTGAGCTGGGCGGAGGTCATTCCGCCGCGATAGGCGAGGGCGAAGACGATGCGAGCGGGAAGCGGGTAGGTGAGGGTGCTGTGCGCCCACGCGGCGCGAACCGACGTCGCGTACATGCTTCCCTCGGCGAGCTCGGTGGGGCGCAGCGCGCCGGCCGGCATCACGTCGAGGCCGAGCGCGACGCGGATCTTCTTGCCGACCGGCATCGCACCGCCGACGCCGACGGTGGGACCACCGAGCTGCTCACCGACGAGCATGGACTCGCCGCGCTCCGATTCGATCGAGAGGGACGCGTAGTGGTAGCCGGCGCGGGCCTGCACCTGCCAGGTCTGACCCCATCCGACGCAGGCGTGGGCGTCGACCGCCATGTCACGCGTCGCCATCGGTTGCGACGTCTCGTCGGCGTTGGCGTAGACCAGGCTCGCGGTGCCCATGCCGGCGTCGGTGTCGCCGCCGACCCAGAGCTGCTTCGTGACGCGGACGCGCGCGCTCGCCGAGATCAACGAGGCGGGCCCGCTCGCCGTGGCCAGCGCCTCGCCGGCCCCGGTCTGGCGCATCGCGAAGGTCTGGCCGCCGACGCTGGCGACGAACGCGGCCGCCACGCGCGGCATGGGACCGGAGCGCTCGGGCGACTCGATGACGTCGCCGGTGAGGACGAGCACGTCCGCGGCGCCCTCCTCGCCTTCGTCGCCGTCGGGGCTGCCGGGGCTGTCGGGGCCGGCGGCTCGGGCCGCGATCCGCTCGGCCTCGGTCCGGCGCGGGTCACCGACGAAGTCGCCGGCGCCGTCCTCGACCGCGCTCGACGGGATCCATCCGACCACGCCCGCGCGCTCGACGAGGATCCAGCCCTCGTGGCCGCGCCCGATCACGGTGGCCTGGTCGCCGCGCTTGAGGTCGAGCACCATCGCCGTCTTGGCGACCGGGTCGTCGAAGCCGCGCACCTTCTCGATCGCGATGGTCACCTCGAGCGCGTCGGCGTGCGCCTTGCCCGAGAACCCGGAGCGCCGCGACCGCTTGCGCGGCTTCTGCTCGACGTCGCGGATGTCGAGGTGCGTCCGCGGTACCCAGCCCACGCGCTCGCCGCGCCGCACCTTCACCCACCGTCCCCAGGTCGCGACGATCGCGAGCTCCTCGTCCTTCTCGGCGCGGGCCACGATGCGCGCGGTCTCACCGGGACGAGCACGAAGGCGCACGTTGTCGGTGGGCCAGGCGGTCTCCTCGGCACGCGCGGCGCCGGGAAGCGCGACCGGTGCCGCGAGGCAAAGGCCGAGTAGCAGGGAGGGTAGGACGCGCATGGGATCCTCACTCGATGGTCTGGAGGTAGAGGTACAGGTCGTCCACGTCGGTGGCGCTGAGCGTCGAGGTCGCGCCGTGCACGTCGATGTTGCCGAGCGCATCGACGGCGAAGCCCTTCTCGCCGCCGGTCAGCGCCGGGTGACCGGGCGCCAGGATGGCCTCGCGCAGCGTGTGGGCGTGACCGTGGCGCAGGTAGTTGGTCTGGAACCAGATGCCGCGGAGCGACGGCGTGTTGGTCGCCGGTGAGCCGCGCAGGTTGCCGGGCACGAAGCCGCGGTCGGCGTTGGCCAGGTTGATCGTGACCAGCGCGTCGAGGCGGTCGCTCTCGGCGGCGTTGTTGCCGCGCACCGCGAGCGGATCCTCGAAGGTCAGGCAGTTCTGCACGTCGAAGCAGAACGGCGTGAAGAAGTCGATCGGGTCGAGGTGGACGTTGATCTCGCGGTCGGGCGTCGCGCCGGAGATGGCCTCGAGCATCACCTGCGGGATGCCGCCGATCTCGTTCACGATGCGCGGGTCGGCGAGGTACGTGTCGACGAACTTCTGCCGCCAGTCGGAGCCGGCGCCGTGCTCGAGCCCGTCGGTGAAGGGCGCGCGTGCGTTGTTGGGCTGGTGGCAGTTGGCGCAGCCCGAGCTCGTGAACAGCTGCTGGCCGTGGTTGATCTTCGCCATCGTCCCGGCGTCGAGCTCGTTGGCCGCGGCCAGCCGCGTGAGCGGGTTGGGCGGCAGGCGCATCTCCGACACCGAGTAGAAGTCGACGACGCGTGACACCTCGGCGAAGCCGCGGCCGGTGGCCTGCCGGACCACCTGGTCACGCACCAGCTTCTGCTGCGCGATGACGTTGGCGATCTGCTGGAAGTTGTCGGGCAGGATCGTCGGGCCGTCGGCGTCGGGGCGGCACTGCGCGTCGTTGCCGTTGCGCACGCGGTTGGCGGGGTCGCCGACGCGCTGGTTGGGGTCCGATGCGATGCCCTCGGTGAGGCCGAACAGGATCAGCTCGCAGTTGGTGCGCGTCTGCGCGTCGGCGGCGAGCGACGTGTACGTGCCGTTCGAGAACGAGCCGTTCCAGAAGTAGGAGTCGGTCGTGAGCAGGTTGAAGTTCGCCGGAACCTTGTGATACGCGGTCGGCGCGGTGGCGCCGTTGGCGTAGCCGATGCCGTCGAGGAGCAGCTCGTCGAAGTGGCAGGTCGCGCACGACTTGCGGCCGTTGTTCGACCACGCCGTGTTGTAGAAGAAGAACTCGCCGCGCTCGATGTTGGTCGCGGGATAGTCGGCGGTGGCGTAGCCGAGGTCGATGCGGCGCAGGCGTTGCGCGTTGCCGGTGTCGAACACCTCGAGCGTCTCTCCGCCCCAGTTGGCGACCAGGAGCTCGCCTTCGGCCTCGTCGAGCGCCAGCGCGAACGGACGCTCGGCGGTGCGGAAGAGCGGCGTCGGGCCGTCGGCCAGGCGCAGCGCGCCGGCGCGGACCGAGAACTCCTGCACCGAGTCCGAGCCCGACATCGCCACGTACGCCCGCGTGCGCGCGGCGTTCACGACCACCGCCTGCGGCAGCGCACCCTGGAGGATCTTCTGGCCGGCGACGAAGCCCGGCTCGGGCGAGACGTCGTCGGTGAAGTAGGTCTGTGTCCCGCCCTGCGGCAGCTGCGCGTCGATGGTCAGCATGCCGTTCTTCACGTCCTCGAAGTTGTAGGCCTTGGTGTTGTCGAACAGCGCGCCCGGGTGCGCGACGTGCTGCTGACCGTCCATGCCGGTGAGGCGCACCGGCGCCGCGGTGATCTGCGTCGGCTGCTGGTCGTCACCGTCGGGGAGGCCGCGATCGATCGCGGTGGTCGGGACGATGACGATGTCGTTGACCTGGATGATGTCGGGCACCGGCGCGTTGACGGCGATGCGCCTGACCGCGTTGCTGCCCAGGTCGATGAGCGCGAGCTCGCCGCCGCGGTTGTTGGCGACGTAGAGCTGGCGCTGGTTCTGGCCGACGCTCAGGCGGTACGGGTTGGCACCGACGCCGGTGATCTCGACCGCGGGCTGGTTGGCCGGGTTGGGCGCCGCCGGGTTGGTGACGCGCACGTCGACGGGGTCGTCGGAGAGACCGTCGCGCGTGACGGTGAGGCCGTACTTGAGGACGCTGCCGCGCCAGCCGTTGCCGACGTAGAGGTCCTGCTCGTCGACGTCCTGCGCGGCGACGCTGCGCGGCACGAAGGCGAGGTCGGAGCAGTAGTACTCGGTCGCGACTTCGATCGGGTTGCCCTGCGCGTTGCGCAGCGGCGTGTCGGTGCGCGGATCGATGATGCTGATGTAGTTCGAGTACTGGTTGCACACGAAGACCAGGCCCGCGGGGTGGATGGCGATGCGCTGGGGGCGCACGCCGACCTTGATGCGGGTGACCACGCCGCTGTCGAGATCGACCGACGCGATCTCGTTGCCCGGCGTCATCAGGTCGCCGCCGAGGGGCAGGTACGCCTTGCGGCGCCCGTCGACGCGGATGATGTCCACGTCCGACGGGTTGCCGCGGAACGGGATCTGCTGCGCGCGCTGGCGGTCCTCGGCGCGCGGCATGACGTTGACCGAGGCGACGCCGCGCTCGCGGCCGAGCTGCGCGCCGATCTCGTCCATCTTCTGCGCGGTGGTGACGAAGTTGCCGGCCGTCGAGATGAAGTCGGCGTCGGCCATGGTCACGCCGCCCTCGACGAAGCGGCCGTACTCGCCGCGCGGAGTCAGCTGGAAGACCGGCTGGAGCGAGCCGCGCTTGTAGATCGCGGGGGCCGGCGGCGGAGGCTCGGGCGGCGGGGGCGGCGGCGGCTGGGTGCCGTCGTCGTCACCGCTGTCATCGCCGCCGGGTGGGCCGCCGACGTTGGCGACGCAGCCAGCCGCCGAGACGGCAACGGAGAGACCGAGTGCGACCGACAGTGCGATCGAGGACGTGGTGCGGAGCGTCGACATCAGATGCCTCCCTTCGGGCCGAGCGTGAACACGAGCTCGCCGGTGCGATCGGTGAGCAGGGTGCCGAGCTCGTCACGGAGCTGGGCGGTGAAGGCGAACTGCGCGTCGTTGGCGCGCTGGAGCAGCTTGATCATGATCCGCTTGGGTGCGGCGCCGGGGCTGGCCGGCGGCAGGTTGAACAGCGCCGTGGCGCCACCGCCGTTGTCGTTCTGCGCGACGAGCGCGCCGTCGACGTAGATGCGGATCGGGTTGTTGGTCTGGACCACGAGCTGCGCCGTGATCGGGCGCGGCACCGTGTTGATGGCGTAGGAGACGGCGTACCCGACGCGGCCGCTGGTGGCGTTGCGCGGGAAGGCCAGGTTGAGGTCGACCTCGCCGCGGTCCGAGAACAGGCCGTCCCACTCGCCGCGGTTGAAGGCGCCGCCGCCGAGATCGAAGATCTGCGGCTGCACCGTCAGCTCGTCGATGAGCGTCGGGTCGCTGATGCGCGTCGCCGCGAAGTCACCGACGACGAGCCAGTTGCGCTGGAGGCCGTTGCCGTCGGGGCGCAGGCCGCCGGCCCACTGCAGGATGGCCAGCGCGAAGTCGCTGTCGACCTCGAAGTCGCGGCCGCCGGGGTGGGGCAGGCCGGTGGCGAGCGGGTTCTGGGCGCGGTTGGCGATCTCGTCGGTCGGGTAGAGGAACAGCGAGCTCTGCCGCGCGTTCAGGAAGTTCACGAAGCCGGTGGCCGCGACGAAGTTGAACGACAGGCGGCCGACGTCCGAGGCGTTGGGGATGATCGGGAAGTCGGAGCCGTTGGGCGGCGACTGACCGGCGACGGTGACGCCGTGGCACGCGGTGGCGTCGCTGCAGCTGCGGCCCTGCGCACCGTTCTCGACGGCGAGGTTGTCGTTGAAGATGGGGTTGATGCGACGGACGAAGAACGCGAAGTCCATCGGCGAGACGTCGACCTTGGCGCCGTACACGTACGCGAGGAGGCGCTGGTAGTTGAGGTCGTTCGCGCCCTGCAGCACGTCCTGGCCCGGGTGCGGGTAGCGGCGGCAGCGCGGATCGTTGAGCGGGCAGGCGAGGATCTCCGACGTCGACGGCGCGCCCAGGTTCACGAAGCACGCGAAGTTCTGGAGGAGCGTCGCGGGATCGGCGTTGGGCTCGAGCGAGAGCGCGCCCGGTCCGCGGGCGGTGCCGTGGCACGCGCCCGACATGCAGCCGGCGCCGCGGCCCTGGCCTCCCACCACGTTGAGATCGAGATCGCCCGAGAGGATGGGCAGGATCTCGGTGCGAAACACGCCGACGTTGAACTTCTCGACTGGCGCGCAGTTGGGATTGCCGCCGGGCGGTGGGTTGCCAGCGTTCTGCTTGGCGTCCTCGATCCAGGCCAGCATGGCCGCCGCCGCTTCGGGCGTGACCTGCGTCGAGAGACCGCCGCCATGACGGACGGTCGCGCGTACGTAGATGACCGAGTTGGCCGGCGTCTCGAGGCTGGCGCGCGACGTGACGGCGATGAAGTTCGCTTCCATGTCCGCGCTCGCCGACGCCGGTTGCGGCTTCAGCGTGAAGCCGCCCGCGGCGCTGCCGTGGCAGCCGGTGGTCGCGCAGCCGGCGGCGTTGAGCGACGTCTGGATCGACGTCTGATAGACGTCGTAGTTGAACGGGCTCGGGCCGGGCGGCGGCGTCACGCCACCACCGCCTTCGCGCTCGTAGCGGTCGGCCGCGTCCTCGACGAACGAGCGCAGCGTCGCGAGGCTGCCGTTGTCGGCGGCGAACGTGAACGGGTGCGTCGCCGAGCCGCCCGAGATGGCCGCGGTGATGCGGCTGTTGGCGGGCGTGGTCAGGTCGACCTTGCGCACGAGGTTGTTGAAGGTCTTGCCGTAATCGCAGTCGCCGGGCTGCGCGTCCTTCCAGACGGTGAAGTCGCCCTGGCCCGTCGGTGCTCCGTGGCATCCGCCGAGCGCGCAGCTGCCGGAGATGATCGGCATGACGTCGTTGGTGAAACGATCGATGTCGTACGGGAAGCCGGGCGTGTTCTCGCGCTCCGTGTCGAGCTGGCACTCGGGGTCCGTCAGCGGGTCGCCGCTACCGCCTCCGTCTGGTGGTGCCCCGTAACACGCTGGCGCGATGGAGCCGGCGACCACGATGACGAGCGCGAGTGATCTGGTCATGCGTGGTCGTTCTGCACCCTCCGTTCCATCGCGCTTGCATCAACGAGATCAACGATCAGCGTGATCGAGTCGCGTTCGCATGTGCGAGCTTGTCGGGACGCGCCGACAGCCGGCGGGCAGAGAGCCCCACGCGAAACGTCGCGAACATGCGTGGTGACACGATCCCGATCGGGATCCATGCTTGCAGTGCGAGAGGCCCACCACAGCACACGGAGACTCTCCATGAAGATTCAATTCGCGACCTCCTTGATCGCGGCGTCGGCTGCCGCACTCCTCATCGGCGCCGGCGGCGCTGGCTGCAAGAAGAAGGGTGACGGTGGCGGCCCCGGCCCCGGCGGATGGCTCGTCGGCTCCGACGGCCTCATGGCGTCGGTCGATACCGAGGGCGCGCTCGGGCCCGGCTACGACCTCGACAGCGACCACGATCTGCTCGGCATCGCGTGCCGCGGTCTCGACACGGCGTTCGTCGTCGGTGAGCTCGGCACCTTCTTGCGCACCTTCGATGGTGGCGAGAGCTGGGACGTGATCGATCTCGACACCACGCGCACGCTGCGTTCCGTCGCGGCGGCGGACGACGTCGTCTATACGGGTGGCGACGGCCTGCTGTTGCGGTCTCCGGATCGCGGCACGACCTGGGCCCCGCTGCCGGTCGATCCCTCCGCGTCGTGGAACGCGGTGACCACCGGGCACGGCGGCGCGGCGCTCGCGCTGTCGGCCAGCGGTGCGGTGTGGAGGCACGACTCCGCGACCGATTCGTTCACGTCCGTCGCGACGCTCGCGGGCGCGCGCGTCGTGTCGATGTCGCACGACGGCCTGCACGCGGTGGTGGCGGGCGCGGGTCGTTCGATCCTGCGCAGCGATGACGGCGGGCTCACGTGGCGCTCGATCGAGCTCGGCGCGAGCTTCGACCTGCACGACGCGTGGGTCACGGGCGCGGGCGAGACCATCGCGGTCGGCGCCGACGGCATGATGGTGCGAGTCGCGCGGACCGACGCCGTCACGTCGGCGCAGATCGCGCCCGGCACGTTGCGCACGATCCACATCAACGCGCGCGGCGTCGGCCTCGCCGCCGGTGATGACGGCGTCGTGGTGTCGACCGAGGACGGCGGTTCGAGCTGGGTGCAGCTGCCGCTCGGCCTGACCCGCGATGTCTTCGCGGTCGACGAAGTCGCCGGCGACGGGCACCTTTAATCTTGGTGCCGGCCGGCTCGCCCGCTGCGCGGGCTCGGCCGCTTCGTCGTGGGCGCTGCCCCGGCCGGCTCGCCCGCTGCGCTGTAAACGGGTTCACAGACGAGCGTGGTGGGACGGCGGCCCCCGCTCCCTGTCGGCTGGACCCCGCAGTGGTCGCCGGTGCATCGTCGCCGGCGAGCCAAGTGCGCGCGGAGGCGAGCGTTCCGGCGGTGGCACGGGGGTTGCTGAACTTTCAGCCAGTGTCGACTCGCCGCCTCACTCGCGATCGTGTGGAGATCGCTCGCTTCCGGGTCACCGTCATCGACGGCCCGGATGATCCCGGCCCGGTCGAATCGACCACGGACGAGGTCACCATCGGTTCCGCGCCCGGACAGACGCTGCGCCTGCGCGACGCGTGTGTGTCGCGCCATCACTGCGTCATCCGCGTCGGCGATGACGGCCTCATCTGCGAGGACCTCGGCAGCACCAACGGCACGTACGTCGGCGATCGCCGCGTGACCAGCGCGCAGCTCGAGCCCGGTGACACCGTCACCGTCGGCGGCACGGTGCTCGCCGTCGAGCTCCTCGGCGATTCGTACGTCGAGCCGCTGTCGAAGCGCGATCACTTCGGCCGCGTGCTCGGGCGCAGCGTCGCGATGCGGCGCCTGTTCACGCTGCTCGACCGCGTGGCCGCGTCGGACGCGACCATCCTGCTCGAGGGCGAGACCGGCAGCGGCAAGAGCGCGCTCGCGGAGGCGATCCACGAGTCCAGCCGGCGCGCGGGCGCGCCGTTCGTCGTCGTCGATTGCGGCGCGCTGCCCGGCGCGCTGCTCGAGTCCGAGCTGTTCGGGCACGAGCGCGGCTCGTTCACGGGCGCGGTCGAGCAGCGCATCGGCCTGTTCGAATCGGCGGGCGGCGGCACCGTGCTGCTCGACGAGATCGGCGAGCTTCCGATCGATCTGCAGCCCAAGCTCCTGCGCACCCTCGAGCGCCGGGTGATCCGGCGCGTCGGCGCGAGCCGCGAGCTTCCGGTCGACGTGCGGATCATCGCCGCCACGCACCGCGATCTCCGCCGCGCGGTCAACACCAACGCGTTCCGCGCCGACCTCTGGTACCGGCTCAACACGGTGCGCGCGGTGCTGCCGCCGCTGCGCGAGCGCCGCGAGGACATCGCGATGCTCGTCGCCGAGTTCTTTCGCGAGCTGTCGGGCGACCCGAGCGCGATGCCGCCGGTCGATCTGGTGCGCCTGATGATGCGCGGCCAGTGGAAGGGCAACGTGCGCGAGCTGCGCAGCGCGGTCGAGCGCGTGCTGGTCGGCGCGCCGGCGATCGAGTCGGAGTCCGAGCCGTCGGCGGAGCTCGAGATGACGTTCCGCGCCGCGAAGCAGCGCGCGACCAGCAACTGGGAGAAGCAGTACCTGAGCGAGCTCCTGCCCGCGCACGACGGCAACGTCTCGCGCGCGGCGCGTGCGGCGCGCATGGACCGCGGGCACCTGAGCGAGCTGGCGCGGCGCTACGGCCTCACGTCGGCCGACGACGAGGTCTGAGCCTGGGTCCGCAGCGGACCCAGGCAGGCCTCAGACTTCGGACCTCGGGCCTCGGCCAGAGGAGAAAGCCTCGCAGCCTCATGGTGGTCGGTCTGAAGTCTGAGGTCTGAGGCCCGACTGGCCCGCACGGGCCAGTCATCATCGCCAGCTGGCCACGTCGCACGCCGGCGTGTGCCCGTCGAGCGACCAGCGCTGCCACGCCAGCTGGTTCACGCCGGTGATGCCGTCGAGCACGAGCCAGTCGACCAGCACGCCGCGATCGTTGCGCAGGATGCGGCTCGGCTCGTCGACGTTGCCGAGCGTCAGGTCGAGGTCGCCGTCCTCGTCGACGTCGAACCACTCGACGCTCGCCGTGGTCTCGGGCGCCGCCGTGGTCCAGAACGGGACCAGCGTGCCGCCGTCGTTGCGGTACACGCGCGACGGCTGGTCGCGGCCCGCGACGGCGAGATCGAGATCGCCGTCGCCGTCGACGTCGCCGGCGGCGAGCTGCGGCACGTACGCGACGTCGCCCGACTGCCACGTCTCCGTGAGCACGCCGCCGTTGTTGCTGTGAACGCGCACCGGGCCGGCGAGCGAGCCCGTGATGAGGTCCGGGTCGCCGTCACGGTCGAGGTCGGCCCACAGCACGCTGCGACGCTCCTCGCGGGCCGGGCTCGACCACACGTCCTGGAAGTACTCGCCGTCGTTGCGATACACGCGCGCGTTGCCGGATGCGACGGCGAGATCGGGATCACCATCACCGTCGACGTCGCCCCACGCGACGCCGTACGGCTCGCCCATGTTGTTGGCCTGCCACTCGGTCTCGAAGCCGTCGCGGCGTTGCTCGAGCACGACCACCGACTGCATCCCGTTGGAGACGCCGAGGTCGAGATCGTTGTCGCGGTCGTAGTCGGCCCACGACACGCCGCGCGCGCCGCGCAGCTGCCACGACGAGAACTCCTCCTGGATCTGATCGCCGTCGATGGTCTTCACGCGGAGCTCTTCGCCGCCGCTGCCGATCGCGAGGCGACGATGGCCCTCGGGGCCGTCGCTCTCGCCCCACGCGATCGTGCTGGCGTCCTGCACGTGGTCGAGGTCCCACGCGAGCACGATGCCGTCGTCGCACGACGCCCACAGCTGGAGCGAGGCGCCTTCACGCGCGACGGCGAGCACCGCGTTCTCGGTGTCGCCGGTCGAGACGCGGCAAACACCGTCGCCGGCGCAGCTCAGACCCGGCGGGCATCCCGCTTCGCCGCAGCGAACATCACCGTCGTCGAGGCCCGGCTCGAAGCAGGCGACGAACGAGGTCGCCAGGAGGCCGAGACCGAGCGAAGTGCGTTCGAACATTGCACAGTTCAGCAAATGCAGGGTCGGTGCCACGCGGCGCGGGTGATCACTCCGCGAAGGAGCCGCGAGATCATGGGCGTCGCGTCCGTGACGCTGGGAGGCGTAACCCCACCTTGGTTCATCCACGCCCGCCTACATGCTGTAGCTACAGCGGTTTGCGGCCGGAACACCCCTTGCAATCGCTCCTCGCGTGACGAGCCTGGAGAATCTTGGGAGGTACCGCGTGCTCGAGCCGATCGGCGCGGGTGGGATGAGCACGGTGTACGCAGGTGAGCACACCACGCTTCGGCGGCCGGTCGCGATCAAGGTCCTCCACCAGCAACTCGTCGCCGACAGCGTGATGGCGCGGCGGATGATCGGCGAGGCGTTCACGATCGCCGGGCTGCACCATCCCGGGATCGTCGGCGTGCTCGATGTCGGCGTGAGCGAGGATGGCCGCGCGTACGTCGTGATGGAGCGCCTGATCGGCGAGCCGCTCAGCGCGCGCGTGCGCCGTGGAAAGCTCTCGGAGTCGAAGGTGCTCGTGTTCGCGCGTCAGATCGCGTCGGCGCTGGCGGCGACGCACGCGGCCGGCGTGATCCACCGCGATCTCAAGCCGGAGAACCTGTACGTGGTTCCCGATCCCGACGTGCCGGGCGGCGAGCGCGTGAAGGTGCTCGATTTCGGGATCGCGCTGCGCGATCACGATGGTCGTGAGCGGACGCTCACCGGCGTCGTGCTCGGCACGCCGCAGTACATGGCGCCCGAGCAGCTCGACGGCACCGGCAGCATGGATCCGCGCGTCGACGTGTTCGCGCTCGGCGTCGTGCTCTACCAGATGGTGACGGGGCAGCTGCCCTTCTCGGGCGCGAACACCGAGCAGGTGCTGGCCGAGCAGGCGTTCTGCGCGCCGACGCCCGCGGCGTCGCTCGCGTCCGTGTCGCACGCGCTGTCGACGATCATCGACCGCTGCCTCGCCAAGCGCCCGCAGGATCGCTTCACGACGATGGCGGATCTCGCGGCGGAGCTCGGTCGCACCGGCCTGCCGATTCCGGCGGCGCAGAACGCGTTCGAGTCCGAGGACACGAACCCGGATCTGCCGGACGAGCTCGAGGACACGCTCGACGCGGCCGTCGCGTCGGTGTCGACGCGCGAGAAGACGGGACGCCATGTGTCCCGCGCGCCGGTGGTCGTGAAGATGCGCCGGTGGGTCCCGCCCGTCGCGATCGCGGCGGCGATCGCCGTGGGAATGCTGGCGGCGATGGTGCCGCGCGGGAAGCGATCGGCATCTGGGGCGGCACCGGCATCGGCATCGGCATCCGCATCGGCATCCGCGGCTACGCCCGCATCGGCGCCCGCCGTCGCGACCGCGGCCGCATCCGAGCGCCGCAAGGCGCGCACCGAGAGCCGCACGGCGCCGGTCACGCGCAAGCCGACCGCGGCGCCCCGCGAGACGGCGCCTCGCGAACCGGCGCCCGTCGCGGTCGTTGCCATCGCGCCGGCGCCGCGCGAATCCCCTGCGCGCGAATCACCTGCGCGCGAATCGGTGCGCGCGTCCCAAACGTCGCGCTCCCGTCCGTCGCGCTCTGCGTCTGCCTCTGGCTCTGCCTCTGCCTCTGCGTCCCGCCGTCGTGCTGCCACTGCCTCCCCGGCATCGCCATCGTCCTCGCCATCGTCCTCGCCATCGTCCTCGCAACCCTCAGCCGGAGAGAACCGCTTTGCTGCGGTCGCACCCCCAACGCTCTACTAGCCGGCGCTCGGCGTCGCTCGCGCTCGTCGTCGCGCTCACTGCGCTCGTCGCGGTCGCGCACGCCCAGCCCAAGCCCGATCCTGCGAACCCCGACGTGCTCGTCGCGTACAAGCTCGAGGTGGAGCAGGGCACGTCCGCGTTCCGCGCCGGCATGTTCAACGACGCGCGCGTCTCGTTCGAGCGCGCGTACGCGCTGTACCCGGAGCCGGTGCTGCTCTTCAACATCGCGTCGTGTTACCGCCGCGCGAACGACCTGGAGAATGCGATCGGCGCGTATCGCCGCTTCCTCGACGCCGCGCCCGGCGACGATCATCGCGTCACGCTGGCGACGCAGACCATCGCGTCGCTCGAGAAGGAGCTCGCAGCCGCCGAGGCCGACGACGACATCGAGGTCCAGGTCAGCGACGGCAGCGACGACCCCGAGGACGGCGACGCTCCCATCCTGCGCCTCTCCGGCGACTCCACGTTCACCGTTCCGGGCGCGCCGCTCTCGGTCACCTCCGCGCTCGACGCCTCGGCCTCCGTCGCCGCGGCCGGCGCGCCTCCGCAGCGTCGCTCGCGGCTGCGCACCTATGGCCTCGGCATCGCGTCGGTCGGTGCGGTCGTGCTCCTCGGGGCCGCGGTCGACACGTATCGCGCGTACACCATCTCCGACGACCTCGGCGCGCTGCCGCGCGACCACCAGTGGAACCACGACGACGCCGAGCGCTATCGCGATGGCGAGAGCTTCGCGTCGCGGGCTCGCATCCTCGCCCTCTCCGGCGTCGCGCTCACGGCCACGGGCACCACGCTCTTCGTCATCGGCAAGCGCCGCGACGCGAGCGCGCCGCGCATCGAGCCGGCCGTCGGCCCGGGCGGCGCCCAGGTCACGCTGCGCGGACGCTTCTAGCGCGGCCCCACCGGATCTAGAACGCGGCGTCGAGGCGGCGGTACTTGCGCCGGTAGTAGACCAGTGGCGCCTGGTCGGCCTCCGTGACGGCCTCGACCACACGCCCGACGAAGATGGTGTGATCGCCGACGCCGAGCTCGGCGTGCAGCTCGCAGTCGAGGTAGGCCATCGCACCGGCGACGAACGGCATCCCGGCGGTCGTGGTGCCTTCCTCGATCCCCAGCGACGCGAAGCCGGGCGACGGCTCGCGGCCCGAGCGCGCGAACGCCGCCGACGTGTCGTGCTGCTCCTGCGAGAGCAGGCTGATCGCGAAGCGGCGCGACTCGCGCACCATCGGCGGCAGCTTGCTCTTCTGCGCGATGCACGCGAGGACGAGCGGTGGATCGAGTGACAGCGACGCGAAGCTCGACACGGTCACGCCGTGCACCAGCCCGCCCGCGCGCGTCGCGACGATCGACACGCCCGAGGCCCACGAGGAGAGGGCGTCCTTGTACGTCTGCGCAAACTCCTCGGCGAGCGCCATGGTGCTCCTCACGATCCCTTGGGCAGGCCCAGCGCCCGCGCCGCGATGATGTTCTTCTGGATCTCGCTCGACCCGGCGTAGATGGTGTCGGCGCGCGAAAACAGGAAGGTCTCCTGGAGCGGCGTCAGCGCATATGGCGCCGCGGCGATCACCTCGGCCTCGGCGCCCAGCACGTCCATGGCCAGCTCGCCCAGCTTCTTGTGCCACGTCGACCACGAGAGCTTGCTGCCCAGCGCCTCGCGCGGCAGCGCGCCGCCTTCGCCGTGGCCGAGCACGCGCAGCGCGTTCCAGCGCATCACGCGCAGCCCGATCCACGCCTCGGCGATGCGCTGGCGGAGCTGCGGATCACCGTCGGCGCCGTTGTGACGCGCGGCGTGGATGATCGCGTCGAGCTCGGCGGCGAACCCGATCTGCTGGCCCAGCGTCGAGGCGCCGCGCTCGAAGGCGAGCGTCGACATCGCGACCTTCCAGCCCTCGCCGACGGCGCCGATGACGTGGTCCTCGGGCGTGCGCGCGCCGTCGAAGAACACCTCGCAGAACTCGGACGTGCCGGTGAGCTGGCGGATCGGCCGCACCGTGATGCCGTCCTGGCGCATCGGCACCAGCAGGTACGAGAGGCCGTGGTGGCGCGTCGTGCCCGGCGACGTGCGGCAGAGGACGAAGCACCAGTCGGCGAGGTGCGCGTGCGAGGTCCAGATCTTCTGGCCGGTGACGCGCCAGGTCCCGTCGACGAGCTCGGCGCGGGTCGCGACGCCGGCGAGGTCGCTGCCGGCGCCCGGCTCGGAGTAGCCCTGACACCACAGGTGCTCGCCGCGCGCGATCGCGGGCAGGAAGCGCGCCTGCTGCGCCGGCGTTCCGAGCACCGCGAGTGTGTGGCCGAGCAGGTACTCGCCGATGTGGCCGATGCGGCCGGGGGCGCGGGCGCGCGCGTATTCCTCGTGGAAGATCACCTGGCGCAGGAGCGGCGCGCCGCGTCCGGCGGGCGCCGGCCAGCCGAGGCC
>DATLEB010000214.1:0-33237 GCA_035525615.1 Kofleriaceae bacterium
TGGACGCCTGGTGAAGGCGTCGGCCGATCTGGCCAAGCAGGTCGGCGACAAGGGCCTGTGCGTCGGCGTGCAGCTGGCGGCGTCGGTGGCGGCGGCGGCGCAGATCGAGGCGCGTGTGAGCGTCTCGATCGAGGTGTCCGCCGAGATCAGCGCGAGCGCGGGCGCTAGCGGCGGCGGGCAGTAGGCGCAGCCTTCGCGGCGTAGGCTCGCGGCGTCTGGCCGACGACGGCTGCGAAGTCGCGGCTGAAGTGGGCCTGGTCGGCGTAGCCGAGGTCGGCGGCGAGGGCTGCGAGGGACTGCGGGTTGGGGTGCTTCAGCTGCTCGACCGCCTCCATGAGGCGGTAGCGCTGGATCACGGATTTGGCGCCGACGCCGACGTGGGTGTTGAAGCGGCGCTGGAGCGTGCGCTCGTCGCAGCCAAGGATGCGCGCGGCGTCCTCGGCGCGGCGGATGGTCCGGTCGTGCTCGATGCGATCGACGAGGTCGCGGATGGCGGCGACGTCGGGTGCGAGCGGCGTGGCGCGGGAGAGGAGGAAGGGCTCGGCGATGGCGATGCATTGCGCGAGCGTGAGGGTCGTGATGACAGTGGTGGTCGTGGTGGCGGTGGTGGTGTCGCGGAGTGAGCGCGCGAGAATGGCGCCGTCCGGGCCGAGGAGGTTGGAGATGGGCGCGCGGTGATCGGTGAAGCGGGAGGCGGGTGCGCGCGTGAAGGCGCGCAGCGCGGCGGGGCGAAGCTTGATGCCGAAGACGCGGCCGCGGTCGCGGAGCGTGCGCGTGAAGCGGCGGGTCGGGACGCCGTGGACGCTGGCGCGGTTGCGAGTGCGGGTGGTGCTGGTGGAGTGCGATTCGAAGATGAGGTGGGCAGTGGGATGCGGGAGGGTCTCGGCGCGGAAGGGCTGGGTGAGATCCCAGGTGACCCACCAGAAGTGCGCGACGTAGGGGGCGAGCTCGGGACAGGGGAGGATGCGCTGGTGGGAGCGGCCGTCGGAGGCGAGGACGCCGCGTGCCGGGCTCGCGGAGACGAGCGTGCGCTGCGCGGCTGGCGGCATGGGGCGAGCGTCGTCGGGGTGTCGGCTTTTTTCAAGACGCTGCAGGGGCCGCGCGGTAGGTCTGGAGCATGAGCAGCATGAAGGCGCACGGGACGTTCGAGATCACGATGAGCGCGGAGCCTCCGTATGACGTGGAAGGTGGGGTGACGCTGTCGCGGGTCAGCTTCGAGAAGGTCTTCAGCGGGGGCTTCGCGGGGACGAGCAAGGTGCACATGCTGGCGGCGCGCACGCCGGAGGAAGGATCGGCCGGGTATGTCGCGCTCGAGCGGCTGACGGGCGCGCTCGACGGGCGGCGCGGCGGTTTCGTGGTCATGCACCTTGGCGTGATGGACGCGGGGAAGACGTCGCTGACGTTGAGCATCGTGCCGGGTTCGGGCACGGAGGAGCTGCGCGGGATCGCCGGACGGATGACGATCGAGGTGGTCGAGGGGAAGCACCAGTACGCGGTGGAGTACACGCTCTAGGTTGCGGAGTGCGGAGTGCCGAGTGCGGAGTGGAGCGCGGTGAAACGCGCGAAATGCCCCGCCTGCGGGCGGGGTGCGCCAGGGCGGAGAGTGAAGGGATGGGGTGCGAGAGGAAGCAATGCGCGGAATGGCGGGTCGCGGCAGTTCGCGCGCGCCAAGCCGCGCGCGGCGGCAAGTCGTGCGTGGCCACAAGTCGTGCGTGGGATGGCTTCACTCGACGTGGCGCGGTGTCTCCACGTGGGGACGCACGATGCGCACGTCCCACGCGTGACCCGTGCACACAACAGTCGCCGCCCGTCATCGCCGCACGTCATCGGCGCTTCTCGTGCACGCACGGTCAGAGTGACGTCGCGTGGGTTCGCGTGGAGTCTCCACGTGGAGACGCGCGCGGCCGCCGCCGAGACACGTCGTTGCTCGCGATGGCTCGAGCGCGGGCGATTTCGAGCGCGATGAATCAACTTGTCGTTGACAGAGTTTCGGCGCGCGTCGGGTGGCGTTCGGACAAACGCGTCGCGATCACTCGTCAGGCGCGCGGTGCTTCGCGTGGCGCGCATTTCTTCGTTCTCGACGAGGATTCGAGATCGAAGGGCCTCCTCGTCGCGCCACGGGCAAACCAGGGGCCGAAAAAATCGTGTGGTAGAGGTGTTCTCGCGCGTGAGTGCGCGAGGAGGGTGTGATGTTCGAAGGCGCGACGACGGTGGTGGCGGAGGCGATTGAGTTCACGGCGGCGGCGGCGGCGGCGGCGGTGGTGGAGACGAGCGCGGAACTCGTCATCACGGACTGGCGAGAGATCGACCAGCGGTTGCGTCGGGTCGCGAGCGCGCAGGCGGCGCTTGAAGCGGAGGAGCTGCGATGGCTCGCGGTGGCGCAGGAGATCGAGCTGCATCGCCAGCTGGGGATGGCGAGCATGCTGGAGTACGTCGAGCGGGTGCTCGGGCACGGGCCGAAGGCAGCGCACGAGCGTCTGCGTGTGGCGCGCGAGCTGAAGGAGCTCCCGCTGACGCGAGCGGCGCTCGAGCAGGGGCGGCTGTCGTTCAGCGCGGTTCGCGAGCTGAGCCGGAAGGTCACGGCGAAGACGGAGGGCGAGTGGCTCGAGCTCGTTCGCGGGAAGTGCCTGCGCGAGATCGAGGACCTGCTGTCGGGTCACCGAAAGGGCGATCGGCCGGCCGATCCAATCGATCCGGATCTACGGCTGAGGAAGATCACGCTCGAGCTCACGCCGCCGACCATGGCGCTGTTCCGCGAGGCGTGCCGGCGCCTGGAAGAGGAAATGGGTCACCACCTGACCGACGACGAGACCATGGCCGCGATGTGCGCGACGGTCCTCGGCGGAGCGACTCCACGTGGAGACTGCGACGTCGCCGAGTCTCCACGTGGGGACGCATCACCGATCGACGCATCACCGATCGACGCATCACCGATCGACGGCTCGCGAGACCAGGCATCGCGGAACGCTACGTCCCGCAATCCCGCGCCGCGTGTCGCGCCGTACCAGATCGCGCTCACGGTCTGCCCGAGCTGCGAGCTCGGATGGCACGACGCGGGCGGCCGCGCGATCGCGGTGCCTGACTCCACGATCGCACAGGCCATCTGCGACGCGCAGTACCTCGGCACCACCGACCTGATCATCCCGGCGCGCACGTATCAGGAGGTCTCGCCCGCGACCGCCCGCCTGGTGCTGCGGCGCGACCGTGGATGCTGCCGCGTGCCCGGCTGCCGCTCGGCGCGCTGGCTCCAGCTGCACCACATCATCTGGCGCGAGCACGGCGGCTCCAACGATCCGCGCAACCTGCTCTGCCTCTGCTTCGCGCATCACCAGGCCGTGCATCAGAGCAAGATCGGGCTCACCGGCGAGGCGCCCGACCGGCTCGCCTTCGACCTGAGCGCCTACCTGCCCGTCGGGCCGCCAGCCGCATGAGCCGCACGCAAACAGCTGCGGCTGCGGCTGCGGCTGCGGCTGCGGCTGCGGCTGCGCCGGCTCAGACTCCCGGCGGCAGCTTGTGGCTCTCGCCATTCCCACCGGAACCACTCACGCGGTCCTTCACGCGGTCCATCAACCCCGCGAGCGGCGTCCCCGCGAACACCTTGTCGATGACGTCCGTCAGCGTCTTGCCGCCGACGAACGACTGGACGCTCATCGCCTCCGCGACCTTGGCCAGCGTCTCGCGCGACGACAGCGCGAGCAGCGCCTCGCTGAAGCCGCCCTGTGCCGCACCGAACCGCTTCACCACGGCCTCGACCTCCGCGGACAGCGCCTCGAGCGCGAGCGCCTGGCGGCCCTTCGCCACCGTGAGATGCGCGCTCTCGATCTCGTCGCTCCGGCGCAGGTTCGCCTTGTGGTCGACATCGACCGCCGCGTTTCGCGCCACGGCCGCGCCCTCGCGCGCCTTGGCCTCGTCGAGCTCGCCCTGCACGGTCGCGAGCGCCACCTGGAAGCGCGCCGCGATCGCCTCGATCTCGAGCTCGGCCAGCTTGCGCCGCGTCTCGGCCTGCGCGATCGCCGTCTCGCGCGCGATCGCCTCCTGCTTCCTCGCCACGTCGAGCCCGCGCGTCGCGCTCAACAGCTTGATGTTCGACTGCACGGCGTCGTGCTGCGCATCGCCCAGCAGGTTCGCGATCGCCTCGTCATCGATCGCGACCTCGAGGATCTCCACATCCGTCACGTGCATCCCGTTCTCTCCGAACCGCATCCCCGGCCGCGTCCCGCCCCCGCCGTCACCGGCCTCCTTGACCTTCCCCAGCATGATGTCGCGGATGATGTCGATCGACCCGCCGTAGAACTGCTCGATCGACACCTTCTTGATCGCGCCCTTCAGGACGCTGCGCACGTGGTCGCAGAGGAACTTGACGTAGTTCTCGACCTCGAACCAGCGATTCGCCTCGCCGGTGAAGTTCACGCGCATCGAGTACTCGAGCGTCACCTGCACGTGGTCGCTGGTCTCGACCACGCAGATGTCGCCGACCTTGTTGTTCAGCACGCGCAGGAACACCGTCTGGATCAGGCGGTCGGTCGACTTGGGCTTGCCCGTCGACAGCTCGATCACCTCGAGCGTCTCGTCGTAGCCCAGCAACAGGTTGACCGGCCCCTGCTCGACGCGCCGATGCCCCTGCTTGTCGAGCACCATCACCGCATAGCCGACCCACACGTTGATCGCCGGCACGCCCTGGAAGCGCGTGTCGAGGACCACCGTGCGCGGCTGCGTGAACTGGTTGCCGCGCTCGAGCACGTCGCCCGCGACCTGGTTCGACGCGGGTGCCGCCGCCGCGCCCATCGCGACCTGCTGCGACGCGGGCGCCTTCTTCTGCTGCTTCTGGATCTCCGCCTCGGCCACCACGCCCGCGCGTCCCGCCGGCGCCTCGTTCTCGAGCTGGCGCAGGCCGCGGTTGTACGCGAGCACCGCCACGTTCCCCGGGTACCACGTGTTGCACTCGCGGTCCGTCAACACGCGCCGCACGATCACGTCGTCGACGGGATTGGGCAGGAGCATCGCCGGCCCGCGCACCATGCGGATCTCGCCGGTCTTGCGGTTCATGACGTAGCGCGCCTCGCCGGCCGGGATGGCGACGGCGAAGTGCTTGTCCTTGCCGTCGTACCGGACGATCGAGTGCTCCTCGCGCGGGAAGTAGATCGCGGTCTCCTTGCCGGTGATGAACAGCTCGTCGCCTTCGCGGTACGACTTCCCGTTCTCCGTGTACGGCGCGATGATCTTCACGTGCAGGCCCTGGATCTCCTGCAGCTCGATCGCCTTGTACTTGCGGACGCCGTCGCGCGCGATGAACGTCTCGGTCGGCTCGGGGAACACGACCTGCGGGCCGCGCTCGTAGCGCTTCTTGCCGTTCTGCTCGACCAGGATGCAGTACTCGAGGCGCTCGAGCGTGAGCGCGTCGCGCACGTAGCTGCCGGCCTCGTCGGTGACGACGCCCACGCCAGTCGGCGGGATGTAGAAGGAGACGTCGGTGCCCTTGATGATGAAGAGCTTGCCGACGGTGAGGTCGCGCGGTGCGCCGCCGATCGGCCGCGCCGTCTCGGTGCCGTCGCCGGCCGGCTTGATGACCGCCTGGCCCCAGTGCTTGCGCGCTTCGTCCTCGTTGTAGACGCGGACGAGCAGGTACTGGTTCGAGCGCAGGTGGTGACCGGGCACCAGCTTCACCATCTGCCCGGGCCACAGCGCGAACGAGCACGGGCCGGTGATGTTGATCTTGCGACCGACCTCGAGATCCGGCGACGGATACACGCCGCCCGACGGCGGATGATCGTTCTTCGCCGACGGATTCTTGAGAGTGACGTAGTAGCCCTCGGGTGCGATCGCGATCTGCTGGACCGCTTGTTCGAGCGTGCACGGCTCGAAGCGCTTGTTCTCCGGGTTGAAGTTGACCGGCCGCTCCTGCGCGGTCGGGTTGATCACCGTCGGGCCCGTGTACGTCTTGATGATGCCCTTGGTGACGTCTTGCATGTAAGCGTACTCGCTCGGTGCGAGCACGAGATCGCGCTTCTGGTTGCGCTCGTCCATGTGGTTTCCCCCGACGGGAGTGTTGTCCGGAGTGAGATGCCGGTCAACGCAACGGCGTCTCGCCCAGACGATCATGGAACTGCAGGAACGCGCGGAGCACGCCGTCGGGATCCTCGAGCTGCGGGTAGTGGCCAATGCCCGGCAGCTCGACGGTGTCGGGAGCCGGAACCAGCTCGCGGTAGCGCGCGACCATGTGCGCGCCGCTCACCGGATCGACGACACCGTCGACCACACGCAGCGGCACCTTGGTCTTCACGAGCGCGCCGACCCACCGCTGGCGGTGCGCGCGGCGCTCGGCCATGTAGCCGATGAGCAGGTGCAGCACGCGGCGGCCGTCGTCGTGCTCGAGGAGCTCCCACAGCTCGTCGAGGACCTGGCGCGACGGCGGCGTCTTCGGGCCGAAGATCGCGGTCATGCCGGACGAGAACGCGCGCTTCGTCGAGAGTCGCCCGACGAGCGCGCCGGCCGGGCCCGCGAGGAGCTTCTGCACGAAGCGCGGGCGATGTGTCTCGGGGAAGAGGCCGCCGTTCAGGAAGCACACCGACCGCAGCCGGATGCCACCGGGACCGCCGGCGGTGGTGGCGCGACGATTCGCCAGCTCCTCATGACGTGCCAGCAGCTCCTGCGCGACGGTATCGCCGTAGTCGTGCGCCAGCACGTGCGCCTCGCTGATCCCGACCTCGCGCGCGAGCGCCTCGTGCAGATCGGCCTGGTCGAAGATCGAGTAGGCGTAGCGCTTCGGCTTGGCCGACCAGCCGAAGCCGATCATGTCGCACGCGACGACGCGGAACCGCGACACGAGCTCGTTCCAGATCGGCTCCCAGTCGTACGACGCGCTCGGGAAGCCGTGGATCACGAGCAGCGGCGGACGGTCGGCGTCACCGTCGGCGCGATAGAAGATCGCGTGACCGCGATAGCGGAGCGTCTTGCCGCCCGCCTTCCACGCCGCGAACCGCTCCGAGCGCGCCATCACTCCACGCGCGCGCGCACGATGCGGTCGCCGATCTGCAGGCGATCGGCCACGTCCGCGCCCTCGACGATCGTGCCGATCCACGTGTAGCGCCCGTCGAGGTGCGGCGCGCGGCCGTGCATCGCAAACCACTGCGAGCCGCCGGTGTCCTTGCCGGCGTCGGCGACACCGATCGCGCCGGGCACGTACTCGGGCGCGGGCGAATCGATGCGCGAGCCGGGCTCGGCCGGCAGCGTGAAGCCGGGGCCACCCCAGCCCGAGCCGCTCGGGTCGCCGCCCTGGACGACGAAGTCGGGCACCACTCGATGAAAGAGGGTGCCGTCGTAGAAGCCCTCGTGCGTGAGCTCCTGGATCGCGGCGACGTGCCAGGGCGCGAGCTCGCCCGCGAGCGCGATCGTGATGTCGCCCTGCGTGGTCGTGAGCTTCCAGCGCTTCGGGCCGCTGAGCGAGGCGAGCGGATCGACCGGCGGCGTGGCCGGCGCCGCCGACGGTACGGCCGGGCCCGGATCTTCGCCGACGAGCTGCTTCACGCACTCGCGCGCGGCGGCGCGCAGCGGCGAGCTGGGATCGGTGCGCATCGCCTGGCACGCGGGCAGCGCGTCGAGCTTGGCGGCGCCGATCGCACCGAGGAGCGCGGTGGCGAGCTCGGCGTCGCCGGTCGCCGACTGGAGCCGCACGACGATCGCGTCGGCGAGCGGGGCGAGCGGGCCGGCCTTGCCCTGCGCGGCGAGGAGCGGACCGGCGGCCTCGGCGGCGCCGCCGGCGACGCCCGCCTCGGGGCGCTGCACGGCGCGCGTCAGCGCCTCGCCGATCGCGGTGCGGTCGGCGGCGGTCGCCTTCTCCCAGAGCTCGGGGAGGAGCTCGGCGGCGTGTGCGGCGATGCGCACGTCGCCGTGATCGGTGAGCTTGGTCAGGCGGCGAATGGCGTCGCTGCCGCCGCGCGCGGCGATCACGTCGAGCGTGAGCTTCTGCACCTCGTGATCGGGGACGAGGCCCGCGCCGCACGTGGCGAGCTGCGAGAGCGCGACCTCGGGATCGTTGAGCGCGTCGCCGGGCGGCGTCGTCGCGAGCGGGCGGGCGAGCGCGGCGAGCGCGAGGCAGCTCGACCACGCGCTGGCCAGCTGCAGCTGCGCGGGGCGACGCGCCGGCGGATCGTCGGCGTAGCTGCGCGCGATGGCGACGAGAAACCCGCGCGTCTTGGGATCGTTGGCGCGCTCGGGGAGCTGGCGCAGACCCTCGAGGAGGACGTGGGCGAACGGCGGGGCGTAGCGGCCCGTAGCCCACTCGCTCTGCACGCGCGCGAGGTACGCGACCAGCGCCTTCTTGGTCTCCGGCGTGCCCGAGGCCCCGCCGAGGACGCGCACGAGCTCGACGGCGACGCGCCAGTCGGTGTCCTCGAGCTTGTCGAGGAGCGGCGGCGTCGTCACGGGAACGGCGCGGCGGGCGCCCAGACCGGCGGCGGCGGTGGCGCGGATGACGGCGTCGCTGTCGCCGAGGCGATCGCGCAGCGCGCGCACCACCGGATCGGTCGCGGCCGGCGGCGCCGACGCGGGGTCGACGAAGCCGCGCGCGAGCGCGTACGTCGCGGCGAAGCGCACGCCCGCGTCGTCGTCCTTGGTGCGGCCGATGAGCGCGAGCTCCGCCGTGTCGTCGAGCCCGATCTTGGCGCGGCCGAGCCGGCCCAGCCCGACGCCGGCGGCGGCAGCCACCGCGACCTCGTCGTTGCCGAGCGCGCTCGACAGCGGCCCGAGGGCCGACGCGTCGGCGATGCGGCCGATCGCCTCGATCACCGTCGCGCGATCGGCGCCGGTGACAGACACCTTGGCGAGCTCGCCGGTGATCGCGGCGGCGTCGGCAGGCTCGAGCACGCCGGTCGCACCCGCGAGGCCGAGCGCCGCAGCGGCGGTGACCGCGTCGGGACCCGTGAGCGCGCTGCGCAGCGCGCGGATCGCGTCCGGGCTGCCGACGCGCCCGAGCGCGCGGATCGCGAGCGTGCGGCGCGGCGCGAGCTTGTCGCGCGAGAGCTCGACGAGCCGCGCGACCCCGGCCTCACGCTGCGCCTCGAGGCGCGCGACCTGGAGGCGGTCCTCCCGCGTCAGCGTCGGCGGCGTGGGCGGTGTGGTGGTGTCCTCCTTCTTCGGACATCCAGCCGCGAGGACGACAAGCGCGAGGATTGGCAGCGCACGCATGCGCCGACCATAGCCCGGATGGCCGAGCGGAGGCCGTTCACTGGGCGCTGGGCGGGGCCAGCGGACCCGAGGGCTTGGGATCGCGAGGGCGGCGCACCTCGAGGTCACCGCTCTCCAGATGGTATTTCACTTCCCAGCGGGTCTCGTCGGGCCCCTTGAAGGTCGCCGAGTGCGTCGTCGACGACTGTGCCTCGGTGATCAGGAACTTCAGGTAGTCCCGGTGCTCGGCTGCGAGAGCCTTGAGCGCGGCGACGCCATCTGGATCTCCGACGACCTGCATGGTCCATGAATACCGTGGTCGCGGCCCTTGGACAACGGCCGAGTCGTCCGGTTCCCTTGCCGTGCGTGTCGATCGCGTGACAACGTCAGCGCTCGGCTCGTGTCTAGAGGGAACCCATGAGAGCACGCCTCGTCTCCACCTTGCTCGCTGTCTCCGCTGCTGCCGCTTGCTCGGGCAAGAAGAAGGAGCCGGCCGCGGGCAGCGCGACGGCGAGCGGCGGCGGAACAGCCAGCGCGAGCGGATCGGCCGCGACGCAGGAGCCGCGCGTGGCGCCGCCGTCGAAGCCGCTGCCGGGGCTCGCCGAGGCGCCGCAGGGCGGCACCGGCAAGGTGACGTGGGTGACGTCGTTCGGCGGCGTGAAGGTCGACACCGCGCGCCGGCTCGTCGCGGGACCCGATGGCTCCGTGTTCGTCGTCGGTGACTTCGACGAAGCGGCGACGTTCGGCACGCTCGGCGAGAAGACCGCGGTCGGCAAGAGCGATGCGTTCGTCGCCAAGGTCGACGGCAACGGCGTGTTCCAGTGGGTCACGACGATCGGCGGCAAGAACGAGGAGCGCGGCGACTCGGTCGCCGTCGACGCCAAGGGCAACGTCGCGTTCGTCGGGCTGTACTCCGACGTGGCGACGGCGGGCGGCCTCTCCGGCACGTCCGACGGCTCCGACGACATGTTCGTCGTCGCGACCGACGCCAAGGGCGAGGTGCAGTGGCTGTGGGACACGGGGGGGCTCGCGTCGGATGCGGCGACGTCGGTGTCGGCGGCGGGCGACGGCGGCTGGATCGTGGCGGCGTCGTTCGGACAGAAGGTGAAGTTCGGCGAGACCGAGCTCCAGTCGAAGGGCCTGGAGGACGCGGCGCTGGTGAAGCTGTCGTCCGAGGGGGAGGTGAAGTGGGTGGCGCACCTCGGCGGCGAGTACCCCGATGAGATCACGCACCTCGACGTCGATCCGTCGGGCAACATCTACGCGCTCGGTCACTTCAAGGGCACGCTCGACATCGGCGGCACCTCGCTCAAGAGCGCGGGTGACGACGATCTGTTCGTGGCGAAGTTCGACTCGGTCGGCAACCCCGTGTGGAGCGCGCGGCTGGGCAACGCGTTCGCGGAGCGCCCCGGCGGCTTGAGCGTCGACGGCGCCGGCAACATGGTGATCGCCGGTTCGTTCGACAAGGACGTCGACTTCTTTGGCACGCCGGTGCTGTCGAAGGGTGAGTCGGACGTGTTCGTCGCGCGCCTCGGGCCCGACGGCAAGCTCCTGTGGGTGAAGACGTACGGCGGCGAACGCGCCGACGCGGCGTACGGCGTCGACACCGACGCGGCCGGCAACGTCGTGGTGGCGGGCGGCTTCGAGACGTCGATCGATCTGGGCGGCGGCGTGTACAAGACCGCCGGCTACATGGATGGCTTCTTCCTGAAGCTCGACCCCAATGGCGCGCACGTGTGGAGCCGCCGCTGGGGCGCGAAGGACCAGGACGTCGCGATCGCGGTGACCACGCTCGCCGACGGCAGCGTGTTCGCGACAGGCGCGTACCGCTACCAGCTCGACCTCGTCGGCGCCGGCCCCACGGCGGTGCAGGCCGAAGGCTCGAAGCTGATGAAGCCCGACGCGTTCATCGCCCGCCTCGAGCGCTGAGGGGACGGTGTCAACTTTTGTCAACTTAGTAGGGCGGGAGGAGCCGTCGTACGGCGGTGGCGACGGCGATCGCGGTGAAGGCCGCGTTGCGGAGCGGCAACGCCGGCCAGAACAGCGATAGCGGTGCGGCGCGCGCCGCGACACGTGCAGCCAGCGCGCGGATCCACGTGAGCGAGCGCGGCCACTCGGTGATGGCGAGCCAGTCGGGCGAGAGCCGCGAGGCGCCGACGCTGGCGCCGGCGAGCGCGCCGACGATCGCGCCGGTCGTGTCGGCGTCGCCGCCGAGGCGGATGACGCCGGCCACCGCGCGCTGGAAGTCGTGCGGCGAACGCAGCCAGGCGTGGAGGCAGACCGGCACGGTGTGATGGACGAAGCCCGTGACGCCGCGCGCTAGGCCGAGGTCCGCCGCGAGGCGCGCCGGTTCGTGACCGCGTGCGAGCGCGTGCTCGACGAGGTCGAGGCGCTGGAGCAGCTCGGGATCGCGCGTGTGGAGGCGCGCGCGGATGTCGGCGAGGATGGCAGGCGCGTCGATGCGCGGCGCGCGGGCGGCGTGATGCGCGGCGATCGCGATGGCGAGCGCGCCGGCGCGAGCGCGCGGATCGCGATGCGTGATGGAGGTCGAGGCGTCGGTGAAGCGCTCGACGTCGGCGAGATCGTCGAACCACGCGCCGATGATCGGCGCGCGCATGGCGGCGCCGTTGCCGGCAGACGCGACGCCGCTGCGATGTGGCGCGAATCCGATCCACAGGCGCACGACCGCGCGCAGCGTGCCCCAGCCGATGCCGGCCGGGAGGCCGAGCAGCCACCAGCGCAGCTTCCACGCGAGCGCGCGCGCGAAGCGCTCGGGATCGCGCGGGTGTGCGAGCAGCGCCTGCGCGGTCATGCACGCGTGCTCGGTGTCGTCGCTGACCATGCCACGCCCGAGCCACGGGATGAAGCGCTGCCGCAGCGGGCCGCGATAGAGCCGCGCCGCGCGACCCGGCGCGAGCCCCTCGCGTGGAAGTCCGAGCGAATCGCCGAGGGCCGTGCCGACCAGCAGCCCCGTGATCCGGTCGCGGTCGAGCGGCGCGCTCATGGGACCGGCAGCGGCTCGGTGGCCGCGCGCCAGAGGACGGGGATACGGTCGACGCTGGTGGCGAGCACGACGATGCCGCCGACGATCGCGCCGTTGGTGTCGCGGTCGCCGGGCTGCGACGTCGCCGTCCAGATCGCCTCCTCGTACGAATCGAGATGGCGCGCGGCGACCCAGAGGCAGAACGGCACGGTGTCGTGCGCCGCGATGTCGAACCCGGTGCCGAGCGCGTCGCCGACCTGGACGGGATCCGCGTGCAACGGGATCCGTGCGGCGCGCTCGAGCCGCGCGAGCACGTTGCCGGGCGGCGTGTAGCGGACCACGGTCTCGAGCAGCGTCGCGCGGTCCGCGCGGCACGCGACGATGGCGAAGAACGCGCCGATCGGCGCCGCGCGCATCGCAGCGCCGTTGCCGAACGAACCGCGGCCACGGAAGAGCCGCGGCGCCTCCTCGCGCCACGCGGCGCCGTCGCGCAGCCGCGCATCACTCGCGGGGGAATCGTCGGGCATGCGTGCTCTCGAAGCAGGCGGCGTGCCGTGCGCGGTCTCGCGTGTCGACACCACGTTGCGTGGCCTTGCGGGGCGGCGCGTGCCTTCGTGTCACCACGCCACGCCGTCCCGCGCCACGCCGGCGCGTTCGTCACGCCGCCTAGGGGCGCGAGCGGCAGCGCGTGCGGCGATGCGGTGCGCCGAGCGAAGCTAGCGGCGGCGCGCGTCGAGCTGCACGTTCCACGTCAGATCCGGCGTGACGGGCACCTTGAGCTTCTTCGGGACGTGGCCGCGCTTGCGGACCTTGAGCCAGACCGAGTCGCCGCGCGGCGTGAACGTGCCGACGAACGGCGTGCGGCCCATGCGGCGGCCGTCGATCACGACGGTCGCGTCGGGCGGCGTGGTCGTGATGACGATGCGCACGGTGCCGGCAGCGCGAGTGGCAGGCGTGGGTGCGGGCGGCGGCGAGGGTGCGGGCGGCGGCGAGGGTGCGGGCGCGACCGCGACGGCGGGCGGCGGGGTGGGCCGGCTGGACGGCGCCGGGGGGACGATCGTCGCGGCGGGACGTGACTTCCGCGGCGGCTGCGTCTGCGTCGCCAGCGCCGGCTGCTGCGGCTGCGCGACCTTCGCCACCGGCTGGACGTCCGGCACCGTCAACGACGCCACCAGTCCCACGACGATCCCGAACGCGCACGCGGTCGCGACCCATCGCATCGTCGATCGGCGCGCCGCCCACAACGCCGCCCATCTTCCCGACCACCGGATGGACGGGTCTGCTGCCGCGTGACCGGTGGGGCGCGACGGCAGGTCGATAGCTTCGGGCGCGCTCGCCTCGTACCACGAGGGTTCGCTCTCCTGCGGTCCACTTCCGTCGGCCAGCGCGCCGCCCGGCACGCGCGGCATCTCCGGAACCGGCATCGGCTCGGTGGGCGCGGGCAGCGGGAAGTCGTGCATCGGCATCGGCGCCTGCGCCGTCGGGGTCGGGGCGCCGAGCGCCATCCCGAGCGCGATGCCGACCTGGCCCGGCAGGCGCTCGGTCGTGCCTTCCTCGTCGACGTCGTCGGCGCCTGCGGTCGGGATGATGCGTTGCCACGGCTCGGGCCGCACACCGAACAGCGCGCCGACCACCCGCTCGACGATCTCGGGCCGCGCATCCAGGCCGTCGGTCTTCGCCGCATCGACGAGCGCCGTCGCCATCGCGCGCGCCGACGCGAACCGCCCGCCCGGCTCGCGCGCGAGCGCGGTCAGCACGACCTCCTCGAGCGTCCGCGGATAGCCGCGCACCACGCTCGTCGGTCGCCGCACCTCCGCAGCGACGCAGCGCTGCGCGGCGTCGTAGTCCGTCGCGCCCGCGAACAGGCGCTCGCCGGTCGTGAGCTCGTAGAGCACGATGCCGAGCGCGAACACATCGGTCCGCGCGTCGATCGCGTGGTTCAGCACCTGCTCCGGCGCCATGTAGCCGGACTTGCCCTTCACCACGCCGGTCATCGTGGTCGACGTGCGCGCCACCGCCTTCGCGATGCCGAAGTCGATGAGCTTCACCGCGCCGTCGTGCCCGACGAGCACGTTGGCCGGCGTGACGTCGCGGTGCACGATGCCGAGCGCGAGCCCGCGATCGTCGGTGCGCTCGTGCGCGTACGACAGCGCGCCCGCCACCGCGCTCGCCACCGCGACGCCGAAGCCGGGTGGCAGCGGCACCGAGCGCGATCGCGCCATCGCCATCACGTTGCGCACGGTCTCGCCGTGCACGTACTCCATCACGAGGTAGTACGAACCGTCGTCAGTCGCCCCGAGGTCGAACACCTGCGCGATGTGCTGGTGATGCAGCGTCGCGGCCAGGCGCGCCTCGTCGAGGAACATGCGCGCGAACGTGCCGTCGAGCCCCGGGCTCGGTCGCATGGCCTTCACGACGAGGTGGCGCACGAAGCCGCCGTCGCCGATCGATCGCGCGAGAAACACCTCCGCCATTCCTCCGGACGCAAGGTGCTGCACGACCTCGTACTTGCCGAAGCGGTGGCCCCCCACTGTCCTCACCGTCGTCGTTCGCTGATCGTCGGTCAAGTATGCAACCTCGACTTCTCGTCTCGTCGCAACGCGCGCGTCATGCGGCGCACAGTCGACGCCGAGCCTGCATGCGTGCGTGGGCAATTCCGCTCGCGACTGTGGCTAAAAACCGCACGCCCTGGCCGACGATGGCATCATCCAACCGCCACTCGCATGGATCCCACCGCCTACCCGGTGAACGATTTCGGGCCCGCGATGCGCGGCATGGTGATCGGTGCCGTCGGCATCCTGCACGTCTTCCTCGCGCAGTTCGCGATCGGCGGCGGCTTCGTCCTCACGTACATGCAGTGGCTCTCGGGGCGGGGCGTCCCCGACGCGCGTCGCTTCCTCGACAGCTTCTTCAAGTATCTCGTCCTCGTCAGCTTCGTGACCGGCGCGATGACCGGCGTCGCCATGTGGCTGACGACGATCCAGGTCGGCCCGCGCACGATCGGGCTCATGGTCGACGAGTTCCACTGGATCTGGGCGACCGAGTGGTGCTGCTTCACCGTCGAGATCGTCGCGGGCTACATGTTCCTGCGCTTCGGCGCGCGGCTCCCCGACGGGGCGCGCCTCAAGCTGCTCGCGACGTACTCGATCGCGTCGTTCCTCAGCCTGTTCTGGGTGAACGGGATCCTGTCGTGGCAGCTCACGCCCGGCGCGTGGATCGGCAGCGGCGACGTGTGGGCGGGCTTCTTCAACCCGAGCTTCTGGCCGTCGCTCCTCTATCGCGCCGCGGTGTCGAGCACGCTGGGCGCGCTCGCCGCGATCGCGGTCGTCAACGTCATGGACATCGACCGCGCCGCACGCCACGCGCTCATCGCACGCGTGTCGCGGCTCCTCGTGCCGATGGCGGCCATGCCGGTCCTCGGGCTCTGGTACATGGCGGTGATCCCCGCCGACAGCCGCGCGTGGGTGATGGGCGGCTCGGTCGCGATGTCGATGTTCCTCGCCATGGCGGCCGGCGCGTCGCTGCTCATCGGCGCGTACGCGCTGATCGGGATCCTGTGGCGCAAGCTGTACGTGAGCGGCGCGACGGCGGCGCTCTTGCTGGCCCTCGCGTTCGGCGCGACCGCCGCCGGTGAGTTCGTGCGCGAGGGCGCGCGCAAGCCGTACACGATCCGCCAGGTCCTGTTCTCGAACTCGATCACGCCGAGCGAGGTGGCGCGGCTGCGACTCGAGGGCTCGGTGGCGGGCGACATCTATCCCTTGCGCGACGCCGCGCGCTACCCGACGCCGCAGCTCCGGCTCGGCGCGCACGTCGTGCGCGTCCAGTGCTCGGCGTGCCACACCATGCAGGGCGCCAACGCGCTCGTTCACCTCGGCGGCGGCTGGTCGATCGATCAGCTGCGCATGAACATCTCCAAGCTCCAGCGCACGAAGGCGTTCATGCCGCCGTTCGCCGGGCCGCCGGAGGAGGTGGAGGCCGTCGCGCAGCTCATCGCATGGGAGGCCGCGGGCGCGCCGAAGGCATGGCCCGAAAGCGTCGATCCGACCGTGCTCGCGCAGATCGCGCGCTGGCTCGACGAGGCGGGCACGCGCCCGGCGCCGGCGTCGGGGCACGCCGCCGAGCGCGAGGAGGCGGCGCCATGAGCCTCTTCCTCGATCACGGCGGCGCCGGCGGCTACCTGCTCCTCCTCGTGCTCACGTTCACGGCGCACGCGGTGCTGGTCGGGTTCGTCCTCGGCGCGGCGGCGTGGGCCACGGTGCGCGCGCTGCGCGGCGGCGATGACGCGGTGGCGGCCACGTCGCGCGACTGGTTGCCGTTCGCGCTCGGCGCCGCGATCACCGCCGGCGTCGCGCCGCTGCTCCTCGTGCAGGTCCTCTACCAGCATCGCGTGTACACGGCGACGCTCCTGCTCTCGCATCGGTTCATGGCGATCGTGCCGGCGCTCATCGTCGGCTTCTACTTGCTGTATCTCGCGAAGACCGCGCGTGTGGCGGCATGGCCGCGGCTCCGTCGCGGTGCGGTCACGGGCGTCGCGCTGGCGCTGTTCGTGTTCGTCGCGTGGACGTGGGTCGAGGAGCACACGCTGGCGCAGGCGAGCCCCGATCAGTGGGCCGCGCACTACCGCGACGAGCGCGTGGTCTACGGCGACGAGGCGATCGCGCCGCGCCTCCTCATGTGGCTCGGGCTGGCCGCGACGTCGTTCGCCGCCGGCGCGTCGTGGCTCGCCCGCGCCGCCGCACCGGCGGATCTGCGACGGCTCGGCATCACGGGGACCCTCGGCCTGGGCGTGGCGCTCACCGGCGTCGCGATCGTCGCGTCCGGCGATGCGCGCGCGCTGCCGGATGGAGCCACGCTGTGGCTCGTGCTCGGTGCGCTCGCGGTCGTGGTCGCCGTGCTCGGCTTCGGCTCGCTCTGGAGCGGGCGCGTGCGCAGCGGACGCTGGCTGGCGACCGCCGGCGTCGCGACGCTCTACCTCGCGATCGCCGCGCTGCGCGAGGTGCGGCGCGCGCACACCATCGACTGGCGCCCGACGCTCGACGGCGCGCAGGGCCTGCCGCTCTTCCTGGTGTTCGCCGCCGGCGGTACCGTCGCGATCGTGTGGTGCGCGCGCCTGGTCACTCGCAATCTTCGATGAACTGACCGTGCACCGGAGACGCGGGCGCCGCGGGCTTGCCGTCGGTGCACACGCCGTGGAACACGACCGGCACGCCGGCGGCGCCGAACAGCTTCGGTCCGTCCTGCACGTGGAAGTGAAGGTGTGGTTCGCTGGTGTTGCCGCTGTTGCCGGTGAGGCCGAGCGTCTGCCCACGCGTGACCTTGGCGCCCACCTTCACGGTGACCGAGCCCGCTTGCAGGTGCGCCAGCAGCGCGAACTCTCCGTTGCCGAAGTCGAGGACGACGTGATTGCCCGCCGGCGCCGAAGGATCCATCGTGCCCGGCGGGTGGTCGGGCTTGTCGCTGGCGACCGCGACGACGGTCGCGTCGGCGGGCGCGAGGATGGGCTGGCCCCAGCAGTGGTAGTCCTCGTTCTTCTTCCCGTCGCCGCGGTGCGTGCCGCCGTCCTTCCACATCACGAGGTCGTAGGCGTGGCGCTGGTCGGGCGCGACGACGTGATAGTTGCGCGTCGCGGTGTCGCCGCCCCAGAAGACCCACCACTGGCCGTCGAACGGCAGGCGCAGCTGCGTCTTCAGCGCGCGGCCCGCGTGGGGATCGGCGGGCAGCTCCGCGCGAGGTGCGAAGTTGAGCGACGCGATGCGGCCCGTGCCGGCGAAGCCGACCTGCGCGACCGCGCCGCGATCGCCGACCTGCAGCTCGGCGACGTAGGCTCGCACCTCGCCCATGAGAAAGACGGTCTCGCCGTCGGGACCCGGCGCCGCGGCCCCGGTCAGCTGTCCGCGGATCGTGGTCATCAACTCGACCGTGGCGATCGCCGCGAGCTCGGGCGTGAACATCGCGTGCAGCTCCGCCAGCTTGCCGTCGAAGAAGAGGGCCAGCGCGGCGCGCCCCTCGCGCACCGTCAGGTCGCCGGCGTCGGCGTAGCCCGCGGGCACCGGCGTCGGCGTGCGCGGCACCGCCGGCGGCGGATCGGCCGGCGCGCGCGGACCCGGCGATGAACCGCACGCAGCGGCCGTGAAGACGAAGGCGACGAGGAGGCGCGACATGCGCGGGTTATCGCACGTCGCGCCGCACGCGCGTCAGGCTGCGGCGGCCGCGAGCGCGTCGACACCGTCGAGCGTCGCCGCCAGCGCGTGCACGATCGCCGCGATGCGGACCGCCTCGTGCACGTGCGCGTGCGAGAGGCCCTTCTGCGTCACCACGCGCTCGTGCGACTGCACGCACGTCTCGCATCCCGTGATCGCAGACGCCGCGAGGCACCACAGCTCGAAGTCGGCGTGGTCGACGCCGGGATTGCCGATGACCTGCATGCGCAGGCGCGCCGGGATGGCCTTGTACGGGCTCGCGTCGCCACCGGTGAAGTGCAGGAACCGGTAGTAGACGTTGTTCATCGCCATGATCGACGCCGCCGCATGTGCCGCCTGGGTCGCCGGCTCGTCGAGGTGCGTCGCCGCCGCGGCCGCGACCGCGCGCACGACCTCCGCATTGCGCGCCGCGAGCGCCGACGCCAGGGCGGTGCCCCAGCGCTGGCGCGGCGTCAGCACGCCCTCGGCGGACAGCACGCCGAGGTTGATGCGCAGGTCACGCGCGTGATCGGGCAGCTTCTCCTTCAGATGATCGACGGAGGCGGTCATGCGGCACTCAGCGTCTGGTCGCCCTTCTTCCAGTTGCAGGGGCAGAGCTCGTCGGTCTGGAGCGCGTCGAGGACGCGGAGCACCTCGGCCGGGTTGCGGCCGACGTTCATGTCGGTGACCTCGACGAACCGGATGATGCCCTCGGGGTCGACGATGAACGTCGCGCGCCGGGCCACGCCCTCGTTCACGTCGAGGACGCCGAGCGACGTCGACAGGTCGCGGCGCAGATCCGAGAGCATCGGGAACGGGAGGTCCTTCAGATCCGGGTGCTGCGCGCGCCACGCCAGGTGGACGAACTCGCTGTCGGTGGAAACGCCGATGAGCTGCGTGTCCCGGTCACGGAAGTCGCGCTCGAGCTTGCCGAAGCCGGCGATCTCGGTCGGGCACACGAAGGTGAAGTCCTTCGGCCAGAAGAAGACGATCTTCCACTTGCCCTCGTAGCTCGAGGAGGTGAGGTCGATGAACTGCTTGCCAGGCTCGTTCGAGACGACGGCCTTGGAAGCGAACTGCGGGAAACGATCTCCGATGGTGAGCATGGGAGGCACTGTGGGGCCCGCCGTGTGATAAGGCCAATCTCGCCAGATGATGGATGTGATAGTCTGGGGCTATCAGTATGTGGCAGCCATGAGCCTGGACCTCACGCTCCGCCAGCTCGAGTACGTGGTCGCCGTCGCCGAGCACAAGAGCTTCCGCCGCGCCGCCGAGGCGTGCGCGGTGACGCAGCCGGCGCTCTCGGCGCAGATCGCGCAGCTCGAGGGCGTCCTCGGCGTGCAGATCTTCGAGCGCGATCGCCGCAAGGTGCTGGTGACGCCGACCGGCGCCGAGATCGTGGCACGCGCGCGCGCGACCCTGGGTCAGGCCGGCCAGGTCGTCGAGGCGGCGCGCACCGCGGCGCAGCCGCTGTCCGGCACGCTGCGCCTCGGCGTCATCCCGACGATCGCGCCGTATCTCCTGCCGGTCGTCCTGCCGGCGGTGCGCGCCGCGTATCCGAAGCTGCGCCTCGTCCTGCGCGAGGAGCAGACCGCGCCGCTGCTCGCGCAGCTCGACGACGGTCGTCTCGACGCCGGCATCCTCGCCTTGCCGGTGCACGGTGACCTCGCCGCGATCCAGCTCTACCGCGAGGACTTCGTGCTCGCGGCGCCGCCGCAGCATCCGCTGGCCAAGCGCGCGCGCGTGCGCGAGGACGATCTCGACGCGGAGGCGGTGCTGCTGCTCGAGGACGGCCACTGCCTGCGCGATCAGGCCCTCGCGGTCTGCAGTCACGCCGGCTCGTACGAGGTCGCCGAGCTGCGCGCGACCAGCCTGCCCACGCTGGTGCAGATGGTCGCGAGCGGGCAGGGCATCACGCTCCTGCCCGAGATGGCCGCGTCGGTGCTCGCCGGTCGCGGCAGCGGCGTCGTCACCGCGCGCTTCACGCCGGCGCCGGGCCGCGACGTCGGCCTGGTGTGGCGCATGTCGTCGGCGCGCGGGCGCGAGCTCGGCCTGCTCGCCGACATCATCCGCGCGCAGGCCACGCGTCACATCGGCGCGTCGCGGAAGAAGTAGCCCTACCAGCTGCCGGCGTAGCCGAGGCCCGCGCCGTGCGGCACCGCGATCGGCACGATCTGCCGCTGGCTCGAGAGCTCGACGAGCGGGCCGCCGCGGAAGCGCGCGTCGGGCTTCATCTTGCGCGTGACGTGCGCGCCGAGGAGCAGACCGCCCCACGCGCCGCCGAGCGTGAGCGCCGCGGCGATGCGCGCCTCGGTGTCGCCGTCCTCGCTCTCGCCGTCGCCGAACAAGAGGATGCCGCTCGCGCCGCCGAGCAGACCGCCGAGCAGCGCCGACAGCCAGATGAGGCGCGCGCGTCCCGGCGACCACGTGAGGTCCTTGCCGAGCACGAGGCCGGCCGCCGCGCCGGCGTCGAGGCCGCCGGCCATCGCGAGCAACACCGGATCCTCGTCGTCGATGTCGGGCTGCACGATCAGCAACCCGAGCCCGACGGTGGCGACGCCCATCGTCGCCATCGTGCCGGCGAACGACACCTGGCCGCGCGTCGGCTTCACCGTCTGCCCGTAGTAGAGACCGGCGCCCATCACGAGCGCGGCGCTGCCGAGCACGGTGACGTTCCACTCCTCGGAGCTCTCGGCGCCCGCCGGTGACGCGAGCAGGAGGCCGTTGCCGGCGCCGAGCAACATGCCGAGGCTGTACGCCTCGGCGGTGCCGCCGTAGATGGTGCGGCCCTTGGTGCCGTAGAGGCTCGCCGCGAAGCCGAGGCCGGTGGTTGCGACGACGATGCCGGTGATGGCGCGCGCGTCGCCGGTGTCCGCGAGATCGGAGAAGACCGCGCCGGCGTAGATCGACGCGAGCGTGCTGGTCACGATGATGCCGGCGCGACCCTCGTCGGGATCGTCGCGCGTCGAGTCCGCGGTCCCGATCGGCGGCATCCCCGGCGCCGCGCCGTCGAGCACGATGCGCCCCTTGCGTGCGTCGAGCTCGTCGGTGAGCCGGCCCATCTCGCGCGCCGCGCCGCGCAGCTCGGGATCGGCGGCGGTGCTCGCGGCCTCGCCGAAGCTCGCGCGCGCCGTCGCGAAGTCGTTCACGAGCAGCGCGGCGAACCCGCGCTGGTACGCAACGCGCGAGGCGTCGATCATCACGGCGTCGTCGGGCGGCGGCACCGGCGCGGCTTCGGGCGGCGGTGGCGCGCCCGGTTGTGCCGCGACGGGCGCGGCGATGGCGAGGAGTGCAGCGATAGCAGCGACCGGCGTGCGCATGCGCATGTGTGCGGCGATCGTAGCGCAGCGCCCTCGTCAGCTCACAGTTCGATGACCTGCTGAATGCGCGGCGCGCCGTACTCGGCGGCGCCGGTGAGCACGCGCAGGTTGGGAAGGAGGTCCGCTTGCCCACTGCTGTGCGTGTGGCCACACAACACGGTGGCCCGCGCGCGCGGATGCGCCGCGAAGGTCTCGCGCAGGACGTCGCCGGTGGCCTTGCACGTGAAGAATGGCAGCCAGTCGTCGTTCGAGATCGCGCCTTCGTGCCAGCACGCCTCGCGGAACGGCGGCACGTGCGTGGCGACGACGACGTGCTCGGCCCAGGCCAGCGCCTCGGCGAGTAGCGCGCGCAAGCGTGTCGCGCTCTCGTCGCCGTAGGCTTCGAGCCGCTCGCGCAGCGCACCGCGCGAGATGCCCGACAGCTCCTCGATGAAGATGAAGTCGTTGAGCATCACGCGCGTGGTCACGAAGTTGCCGAGGCGCGCGTCGCCCCAGCCGTCGACGCCGACCAGCGCGGTGGTCGCGTCGAGCCGCACGACACCTCCCGCGTGCAGCCAGCGCGAGCGCCCCGCGGTGGTCGCGGCCGCGCGCGCGCGAACGTCCGCGATCGAGCCGCGGTAGTAGTCGTGGTTGCCGAGCACGTAGTGGAGCGGCGCGCCGCAACCCGCCGCGAGCTGCTCGATCAGATCGAGCACGGTCGGCGCGATCGCGATGTCACCGGTGACGACCACAGTGTCGGGCTGCTCGGCGCGCACCGTTGCCGCCAAGCCGGCACGCGCGGCGGGGTCCAAGAAGTCGAGGTGGATGTCGGTCAACCAGGCGACGCGCACCCATGAAATCTACTGCGAAAACGAAGGCTTGTGAAATAGATAGTTGACAGTGTCATATGACAGTGTCAGGTTGGGCGGGTGAGCGCATCGTGGACCATCCGTGAGCTTTGCCAGCAGGTCGAAGAGAGCCTCGCTGGTGAGGACGCGCCGGCCAACGGGCAGGTGAGGGCGGTCCCCGACGAGCGCAGCGTTCGCTACTACACGACCCTTGGACTGATCGATCGGCCGCTGCTGCGCGGCCGCACCGCGCTTTACGGCGCGCGTCACCTGGCGCAACTGGTCGCGATCAAGCGGTACCAGAGTGAAGGCAAGACGCTCGCCGAGATCCAGCAGTCGCTGCCCGCGATGGACGACCACTCGCTGGCGCGGTTCACGGGCATCGCGCTGGCGACCAAGCCGCCGCGCCCCGGCAGCCGCCGCGATTTCTGGCGCGAGCCCGAGATGGAGCTCGCGCCGCCCGAAACCGAAACCAAAACCGAAACCGAAACCGAAACCGAAACTCCCACCCCTCCCACCATTCCCACCCCTCCCGCCTTCTCCCAGTGCCTCGAGCTCACTCTCGCCCCCGGCGTCCGCCTCGCGCTCACGACAGCGCGCCCCGCCACCGATGCGGACGCCGCCGCCCTCCTCTCCGCTGCCACGCCCCTGCTTCAAGAACTGCTTCGCCGTCACCTCATCCCGTCTACTCTCCAGGAGCCCACACCATGATGCCCATGCCGATCACCGTCGAGCCCACGCTCACCCACCCGTACCGAAGCGATCACGGCTTCGGTTGCCTCGAGACGTCGCGCGGCCGCCTGCCGCTCGCCGCGCTCGAGGTGGAGGCTCGGGTCACAGGGCTCGAGGTCTCGACCGAGCTGCGGCAGACGTTCGTGAACCACACGGGCGAGGCGATCGAGGCGACGTACATCTTCCCGCTGCCCGATCGCGCCGCGGTGCACCGCTTCCGCATGGAAGTGAGCGGTCGCGTGGTGGAGGGCGTCATCGACGAGCGCGGTCGCGCCCGCGAGACGTACGACAACGCGATCGCCGCCGGGCAGCGCGCCGCGATCGCCGAGGAAGATCGTCCAGGCGTCTTCACGTTGCGCGTGGGCAACCTGGTTCCGGGCGACAACGCGATCATCACGATCTCGATGGTGGGCCCGCTCCCCGTCGAGGACGGCGAGGTGACGTACGCGTTCCCGCTCGTCGTCGCGCCGCGCTACATCCCGGGCGCCGCGCTCACCGGTGAACAGGCCGGCACCGGTACCAGCGCCGACACCCACCGCGTGCCCGATGCCTCCCGCATCTCGCCGCCGGTCCTGCTGAAGGGCTTCCCGTCGCCGGTCCGCCTCGCGCTCGCGGTCATCATCGACGGCGCGGGCCTGCCGATCGGCGCCTTGCGCTCGAGCCTGCACGAGGTGAACGCCACGCCCGACGGCGCCGGCTGGCGCGTCGAGCTCCGTCCCGGCGAGCGCCTCGATCGCGATTTCATCCTGCGCTGGACCGTGGGAGACACGGCGCTGCGCACCGGTGCCGTGTGGGCGCCGGACGAAGACGGCGAGGGCGCGACCGCGGTCATCACGCTGGTGCCGCCCGTCGGCGCCGCCGCGATGGGCCGCCCGCGCGACGTCGTGATCGTGCTCGATCGCTCGGGCTCGATGGACGGCTGGAAGATGGTGGCGGCGCGCCGCGCGTCGGCGCGCATCGTCGACACGCTCGGCGAGCGCGATCGCTTCGCGGTGCTCGCCTTCGACAACGCGATCGAGTCGCCCAAGGATCTGGGGCAGCAGCTGGTCGCCGGCGGTGACCGCAATCGCTTCCGCGCCGTCGAGTTCCTCACGAGCGTGGAAGCGCGCGGTGGCACCGAGCTCGCCGAGCCCCTCGAGCTCGCGGCCAAGCTGCTCGCGGGTCGTGACGACCGCGATCGCGTGCTCGTGCTCGTCACCGACGGACAGGTCGGCAACGAAGACGAGATCCTGCGGCGCCTCGCCCCCAGCCTCGGCGGCGTGCGCGTGTTCACGCTCGGCATCGACCAGGCCGTGAACGCCGGCTTCCTGCGCCGCCTCGCGGCGACGGGTGGCGGTGCGTGCGAGCTGGTCGAGAGCGAGGATCGCCTCGACGAGGTGATGGCAAAGATCCACCGCCGCGTCGCGACGCCGGTGCTCGTCGACATCTCGATGAGCGGCGACGGGCTCGACCTTTCGACGCAGGCGCCGCGCCGGCTGCCCGCGGTGTTCGCGGGTGCGCCGCTCGTCGTGCGCGCGCGCTGGCGTGGACGTCCGCGTCCGGGCGCGACCATCGAGCTGCGCGGCCGGCTGCCGGCCGGCACCGAGTACCTCGAGCGGATCGCGCTCGACTCGGCGCGGCCGGGCGCGGCCATCGCGCAGTCGTGGGCGCGCGCGAACATCCGTGACCTCGAGGATCAGTACGCCGCCGGCGCGAGCGACAAGGCGCGCATCGAGCAGACCATCGTCGCGGTCTCGCTCCGCCATCGCGTGCTCTCGCGCTTCACCGCGTTCGTGGCCGTCGACAAGCAGGTCGTGAACCCCGGAGGCAATCCGAAGGTGATCACGCAGCCCGTCGAGGAGCCGGCGGGATGGAGCGAGGAGCAGCTCCATGCGCTCCGTGGCGGCGGCATGAAGACGCGCTCGGGCGTGGTCCCGACCAACGCGCGCCATTCGGGTGGCTACGGTGGTGCACCGCGCGCGCAGGCGTCGGCTCCGCCGTCGGTGGGTGCGCCGATGGGTGGGCCGCCGGGAATGCCGGGTGCGCCGCCGCCGTCGTCGCCGGCTCCGAAGCCGTCGGCGCCGATGAAGACCATGGCGTTCAACATCGGCAGCAGCGCCGGTGCGCCGCCCGCGCCGCCCGCGCCGCCCGCGCCGGCGCAGCAGGCGCCTGCGTCGCCCAAGGGCGGTGCCGGTCTCTTCCGCTCGCGGAAGAAGGCCGAGGCCTCGCGCGACATGGACGACTCGCCGGCCGACGAGAAGGCGCTGTCGGAGGGCCTCGACACGTCGCCGTACGTCGCGCGTCTCACGAGCCTCGCCGAGGAGCTCGCCCGCGCCGCGACCGCGGTGGTGCCGAGCGCGGCGGCGCAGCTGCCGGTGGCGCGTCTCGCCGAGCTGCTCGAGGATCTGAAGACCGTCGGCCTCGACGCGCTCGCCACCAAGCTCGCCCCGATCGTCGATCGCCTGCGGGGTGCGCTCGCGAACGGCGACCTCGTGACGACGCTCGGCGAGGCTGCCACCGCGCTCCGGGCGCTCGCGAACGGCGGCGGCGGCGGCGGCACCTCGCCGACGCAGCCGCGGCGCAAGGGCTGGGCCTTCTGGCGATAGCCCGGCCCAGGCGGGCCAGGCGGGCCTCGGGCCTCGGGCCTCGGGTCCCGGGGCTCTCGCACGTCATGCGTGACTGACGACGGCCTGACCGGAAATACGGCGCGTGGCACGCTACGTTCAACAGCGTGTCGCGCGCCGTGTGCATTTCGGTCCTGATCGCGGCGGCGGCCTGCCGTTCGCCCTCCTCCGCCACCGGGTCCGGATCCACCTCCGGATCCGTTTCCGGTTCTGTTTCTGGTTCCGCCTCTGGTTCCGGTTCTGGTTCCGGTTCTGGTTTCGGTTCTGGTTCTGGTTCCGGTTCTGGTTCTGACTCTGTTTCTGGTTCTGACTCTGCCGTCGACGCCGGCATCGACGCACCGCTCGCGACCATCAAGGATTGGCTCATCGACTGGCCCCCATCGCGCGACGCCGCGATGCTCGCCTACCGCCGCACGCACACCGACGCCGCCGCCACCGACACGACGATCGCCCCGCGCATGATCGTCCTCCACTACACGGCGGGCGGTTCCGCGAAGGGCACGAAGCAGTACTTCGATCGCCCGCACCTCGAGGAATCACGCGCGAAGCTGCGCGAGGGCGGCGACGTGAACGTGTCGGCCCACTTCCTCGTCGACCAGGACGGCACGATCTTCCGGCTCCTGCCGGAGACCCGCATGGCGCGCCACGCGATCGGCGTGAACCACATCGCGATCGGCGTCGAGAACGTCGGCGACGAGGACAAGTACCCGCTCACCGACGCGCAGATCGACGCCGACGCCGCGCTCGTCCGCGATCTCGTCGCGCGCTACCCGACGATCACGCTGCTCGTCGGCCACCACGAGGTCCGCTCGCTCGAGGGGACCGAGTGGTTCGTCGAGCGCGACCCGACGTATCGCAACAAGAAGCCCGACCCCGGTCCCCGCTTCATGGCCGCGGTGCGCGCCAGGATCGCTGACCTCCGCCTCGACGGTCCCGACGACATCATCAAGAAGCCATGAGGCTCCTCGTCCGCGATCGCGCCCACGAAGCGCTCCTCGCGCGGTTCTACGACGAGCTGTACCTGCCCGCGTTCGCGCACCAGCGCGAGCCACTGGATGCGTGGCGCGAGCAGCTGTGGGGCGCGTCGCCCGCACCGTACGACCTCGCGATCACGCTCGCGCTCGACGCGACGCCCGCCGCAGGGGACCTCGCCGACACGCGCATCCCCTGCCGCATCGACGGCGGCATCGTCGGCGAGCTCTATCCCGCGAGCCGCTGCGCGATCCTCACCTACATGGTGGTCGCTCCGCACGCGCGCGGCGCGGGCCTCGGTCGCGCGCTTCTCGACGACGCGCGGCGCGAGCTCGTCGCGCGTGGCGCCCGCGCGGTCTTCGCCGAGGTGAGCGATCCGGCACAGACGCCGCCCGCCCACGCGACGGAAGCGCACGAGCGGCTCGCGCGCTTCCAGCGCTGGGGCGCGCGCGTCGTCGACCATCCCTACGTCCAGCCCGACCTGGGCTACGGCCGCGACCGCGCGCTGCGGCTCATCGCCTTCGAGCCCGCGGGCGCCGTTTCACTCGACGGCGACGCGCTGCGCGCCTTCCTCCACGAGTTCTACGCCGTCACCGAGCGCCTCGATCCGACCTCCGGACCCGCACGCGATCACGAGCTCGCACCGCTACTGGCGGCGATCCCGGATCAGGTGCCGCTGCGGCGCATGTAGAGGATGCCCTCCACCGGCGCGAAGCCCCAGCGGCGATAGAACTCGTCGAGCTCGGGCTTGCACTGCAGCTCGACGTGGCGCACCGACGCCACCGCCGGGTGCGCCATCACCGCGTCCATCACGTATTGCCCCAGCCCCGTGCCGCGCTGATCGGGTGCGACGATCACGTCGAAGATCGTCGCCTTGTACACGCCGTCGCCGACGACGCGCGCGAACGCGACCAGCCGGCCACCGTCGGCCAGGAACGCGAACGGCAAGCAGCCGCGCAGCATCGCCTCGACGCCCGCGCGTGTCCGGCCCTTCGCCCACCACACGTCGTCGTAGAACGCGAGCAGCTGATCGACCTGCGCGGGCCCGAGCACATGTGTCAGCTCGGGCTTGGTCATCGCCGCTGATCCTTCACGGCGCGCTCGTACAGCGCCAGGTAGTCGTCGGTCATGCGCTCGGCCGAGTAGCGCTCGAGCGCGACCTCCCTCGCGCGCGCGCCCATGGCCTTCGCCTTCGCCGGGTCGTCGACCAGCCGCTTCAGCCGGTCGCGCAGCTCGGTCTCGTCGACGGCGGTCAGGTACCCGGTCTCGCCCTCGTCGACGACGCCCGGGATGCCACCCACCGCGGTCGACACCACGGGCAGCCCGCTGGCCATCGCCTCGGGCACGACGAGCGGCAGGCCTTCGCTCTTCGACGACAGGCAGAACACGTCGAAGGCCGTCAGCAACCGGGCCACGTCCATGCGCCGGCCGAGCACGTGGGCCTTCGACGGATCGGTCAGGTTCTTCACCGCCGCCTCGAGCGCCTCGCGCGTCGGGCCGTCGCCGACGAACACCACGTGCACGTCGGGACCGAGCAGCGGCGCCGCCGCCATGAGGAGCAGCGTCTGGTTCTTGAACTCGTCGACGCGACCGACCGTGCCGATCACCACCGCGCTCGCCGGGATGCCGAGCTCGGCGCGCACCGCGGCGCGCATCGCCGCGTCGGGCGCGAACCTCTCGAGGCGGATGCCATTGGGGACGACGACGATGCGTGCGTCGGGCGCGTCGTTCTGCGCGCGCGCCTGCTGCGCCGTCACCGTCGACACCGCCACGAACGAGCTCACCAGCTTGGCCGCCTGCGTGCGCAGGAAGCGGTGGCCGCGCGAGCCGGGGTTGATGCCATGCTTGGTGTGGATCGACCCCGCGCCTGCGATGCGCGCCGCCGGCGCTCCATAGATGAGCGGCAGCGGGTTGTGCGTGTGTACGACGTCGGCCTTGCGCCGGCGAAACGCCCACGACAGCCGCGGCACCAGCGTCGCGTCGGTGCCGGGACCCTTGGCGACGCGGATGACCTCGGCGCCTGCCGTCCTGAACTCGTCGGCGAGCGGCCCGTCGGGCGCCGGCGCGAGCGAGACCGCGACCACGCGATGACCTCGCCGCACCTGGGACGCCGCCAGATCGAGCGCCACGCGCTCCTGGCCGCCGACGCCGAACGAGGAGAGCACGTGAACGATGACCACGGCGCGACTCTACCTCTACTCGACCGCGACCCGGATGGCCTGGGCCAGACGGGTGAACGCGGCGACGAGTCGCACCGCGGTCTCGTCGCCTGACGCGGCGCGCGCCCGCCACGCCGGTAACTGGGCTTCACGGATGCGCCACGCCGCGTTCTGCGCGTCCCACAGGTCGACCGGCGAGCGCATGGTCACGGCGATCTCGGCCATGCGCGCGAGTCGCTCGACCGGCGCCGGATCCTCCGGCGACGCCGCGATGTGAGCGATCATCCGGTGCAGCGCGAGCCCGGCCGCGTACGCGATGGCGGGTCGGTCGAGATCGACCTTCACCTGCGTCGCCTCCGCGATCGTGGCGCGGACCTCGTCGAAGCTCGGCATCGGCTTCTCGAGCGCCGACAGGATACGGCGGCGCAGGACCTGGCGCGCCGCGGTCGCGAACTGGCCGGGCACGGGCAGGTCGTGGCGTACCAGGTAGCGCATGAGCGGCGCGTGCTCGTCGTAGAGCCCGCGATACACGGCGTCGGCGTCGCGCAGCTCGTGCTGCAGGATTAGATCCAGCACCTCGCCGCGCTCGCGCGCGAACAGCGAGCCGAGCGAGAAGGTGGCGCCGTCGAACGCGCGATCCAGCAAGCGCTGCGTCGCGAGCAGATCGGCGCCGAGGAAGCTCTCGTCGAGGTCGTCGAGGAAGCGCTCCCACGCCGCCGCGTCGGTCCACACCTTCACGCCGCCGACGAGGTGATGCTCGCCGGCGTGGATGACCGCGAAGGCGAGCTCGGTCGTCTCGCCCGTGACCTCCGACGCCGCGCGCGCGACGCCGGCGAGGAGCCGCGCCTTGCCGGTGCGGCGGCGACGCACGTCGTGCGGCGCCACGCGGTAGCAGTACACGGCCTCGGGGGTGACCTCGCCGTCGTGGAGGACGTGCATGGTCGCCCAGTGCGCGACCACCTTGGGAAGATCGACGCGCGCCGTGATCACGCGCTCGCGCCACACCTGGCGTCCGTCTCCCGCGGCCGCGACGTTCGAGCGCGCGCCCGCCAGACGATCGACGAACTGCGCCTCGACGTTGCCGCCGACCAGCTCGCAGACGCGCGCCGCGTACTGGAGGATCTGCACGGTCTCGATGCCGCTCAGATCGTCGAAGAACCAGCCGCAGCTCGTGTACATGAGCATGGCGTGGCGGCCGAGCTCCATCAGCTCGAGCGCGCGCACGCGCTCCGCGCCGGTGAGCACGCGGCCGCTGTGGCGCATCAGGAAGTTGTCGGTGGTGGCGCGGTCGAGCAGCACGCCGACGTAGTCGTCGCGCGCCGCCCACGGATCGGAGAAGAGCCCGGCGCTCGCGCTCTCGAGGTGATCGGCGGCGCGATCGCGCAGCCAGTCGAGCGCGTCGCGCAGCGGCCGGCGCCACTTCTGGTTCCAGGTCCCGCCGCCGGCGCCGCCGTTGCAGCCGCAGTCCTCGCGCCAGCGATCGACGCCGTGGGCACAGCTCCACGCCGTCTCGTCGCGGATCTCGACCTCCCACGTCGCCGGGAAGCGCGCGCGGAACTCCTCGTACACGGTGAGGCGGGTGGCGGGAAAGTCGCCGCGCTCGATGGACGTGAGCGTCCATGCCAGCGCCATGTCGCCGTAGCGGTGATGATGACCGTAGGTCTCGCCGTCGGTGGCGATGTGCGAGAGCCCGGTGCGCGCGTGTGCGAGGCGGCCGGCGAAGCGCGCGCCGTCGGAGAGGAGCTTCTCGAACGCGACGTGGCGCGACAGCTCGCCGTCGTAGAAGAAGAGATCGATGGTGCGACCCGACGGCAGCCGGCACGTGTAGACGCGACTGGGGTCAGCGGTGGTGACCTCGTGCCACACGCCGCCCGGCGCGCGCACGCGTGCGGCCTGGTACGGCGCGAGCACGGTGAACGCGATGCCCTCGGCCGCGAGGCATTCGAGCGATTCGACCGACACCGCCGTCTCGGGGAGCCACATGCCGAGCGGGTCGCGGCCGAAGCGGTGCATGAAGTCGCGCTTGCCCCAGCGGACCTGCGTGAGCTGATCGCGCCGCGACGCGAGCGGCATGATCACGTGGTTGTAGGCCTGCGCCATCGCGGCGCCGTGGCCACCGAAGCGCGCGCGGCTGGCGGCGTCGGAGCGCACCAGCGCGTCGTGCACGTCGGGCGCCTCGCGCGCGAGCCACGTCATCAGCGTCGGCCCGACGTTGAAGCTCATGCGCGCGTAGTTGTCGACGATGCCGAGGATGTGGCCGCCGCCGTCGACGATGCGCGCGCTCGCGTTGGGCCGGTAACACTCCGCGGTGATGCGCTGGTTCCAGTCCGGGTACGGCGCGGCGCTGGGCTGCGGCTCGATCGCGTCGAGCCACGGGTTCTCGCGCGGCGGCTGGTAGAAGTGCCCGTGCACGCAGACGTACGTGCCGTCTGCGGGGGGGTGGTCGCCGCCGCCGGCGGCGCTCACGCCGGCTCCCACACCAGGTACACGACGCCGAGCGGCGGCAGCGTCAGCGAGATCGACGCGGGACGGCCGTGCCACGGCTCGCCCGTGGCGAGCGCGCCGCCGAGGTTGCCGACGTCGGAGCCGCCGTAGATCGCGGAGTCCGAGTTGAGCACCTCGCGCCACGCGCCGGCGCGTGTGACGCCGATGCGGTAGCTGTGGCGCGGCACCGGCGTGAAGTTGCACGCCACGATCACCGGGGGATCGTCGCCCTCGCCGTTGCGCTGGAACACGAGCGAGGAGTTGTCGCGGTCGTCGGCGATCAGCCACTCGAGCGCGCCCGGCTTGCAGTCCTTGCGATGCAGCGCGGGATGCCGGCGGTACGTCGCGTTGACGTCGCGCACCCACGCCAGCACGCCGGCGCGCAGCGGGTTGTCGAGCCCGTTCCAGTCGAGGACGTCGTCCTGGTTCCACTCGCGCGTCGTCGCCAGCTCGCCGCCCATGAAGAGCAACTTCTTGCCAGGCAGCGACCACTGGTAGCCGTAGAGCAGGCGCAGGTTGGCGTGGCGTTGCCACTCGTCGCCGGGGAGCTTGGTGACGAGCGCGCCCTTGCCGTGCACGACCTCGTCGTGCGAGAGCGGCAGGACGAAGTTCTCGTGCTCGGCGTAGATGGCGCGGAACGTGAGCTGTTCGTGATGCCAGCGCCGGTGCACGGCCTCGCGCCGGAAGTACTCGAGCGTGTCGTGCATCCAGCCCATGTCCCACTTCATGCCGAAGCCGAGGCCCCCGTGCTCGGGCGGGCGCGACACGCCGCCCCACGCCGTCGACTCCTCGGCGATCATCTGCACGTCGGGGAACGCGCCGTAGACCGCGGTGTTGAGCTGCTGGAGAAAACGGATCGCGTCGCGATCGTGGTTGGAGCCGTCGACGTCGGCCACCCACTCACCGGGCTGGCGCGAGTAGTCGCGGTACAGCATCGACGCGACGCCGTCGACGCGCAGCCCGTCGATGTGGAAGCGCTCGAACCACGAGAACGCGCTCGAGATGAGGAAGCTGCGCACCTCGTGGCGCGCGAAGTTGAAGATGTACGTGGTCCAGTCGGGATGGAAGCCGCGGCGCGGGTCGGCGTGCTCGAAGAGGTGCGTGCCGTCGAAGAGGCCGAGGCCATGCGCGTCGGTCGGGAAGTGCGCGGGGACCCAGTCGAGGATGACGCCGATGCCCGCCTGGTGGAGCGTATCGACGAGCATCATCAGATCTTCGGGGCGGCCGTAGCGCGCGGTCGGCGCGAAGTAACCGGTGACCTGGTAGCCCCACGATCCGTAGAACGGGTGCTCCATCACCGGCATCAGCTCGACGTGCGTGAACCCGAGGCTGTCGCAGTAGTCGCCGAGGCGCGCGCCGAGCGCGCGGTAGTCGAGCGTCGCGCCGTGCACGCCGTGCTCGCGCATCCACGAGCCGAGGTGGACCTCGTAGATCGACATCGGGCCGGCCCACGCGTCGCGCTTGGCGCGGTCGCGGAGCCACGCGCTGTCCTGCCACGCATACGCGCCGTCCCACACCACGCTCGCCGTGTTCGGCGGCACCTCGTAGCGCGCCGCGAACGGGTCGGCCTTGTCGAGCGTGCGGCCGTCCTTGGTGACGACGTGCAGCTTGTAGCAGGCGCCGTCACCGACCCCGCGCGCGAACCCCTCCCAGATCCCGCTCGACCCGCGCGGCTCCAGCGGCGACGCGTTGCCGTTCCACCCGTTCCAGTCGCCGATCACGCTGACCCGGTCCGCCTCGGGCGCCCACACCGCGAACCGGCACCCGCCCTCCACCACGTGCGCGCCGAGCCGGTCGTAGAGCCGGTAGTGCGTGC
>DATLEB010000156.1:0-42883 GCA_035525615.1 Kofleriaceae bacterium
GAGGAACACCGCGCGCACGAAGCGGTGCATCAGCTCGACCGAGGTCGGATCGGCGACGGCGGCGACGATGCCGACGTCGGCGCCGAGGAAGAGCTCGAGCACGCCGGCGTTCATGCCCGGCCCGAGATCGAGGACGACCCAGTCGCACGGCAGCGTACGCGCCTGCTGCAGGAGCTCCTGCACGACGACGACGTCGGCGTCGGCGATCCACGCCGGATCGGCGGCGCCCGCGACGAGGCGCATGCCCGTGACCGGCGTCGACACCGCGAGGTCGGCGAGCGGCGCCGAGCCCGCGACTGCCTCGGCCAGCGTGCGCGACGGCCGCGGGACGCCGCAGAACAGGTGCAGGTTCGGCGTGCCGAGCGCCGTGTCGATGACCGTCACCTTCTTCCCCAGCGTCGCGAGGAAGATGCCCAGGTTCGCCGCCAGCAAGCTCTTGCCGACGCCTCCCTTGCCGCCGCCGACCGCGACCACCTGAGGCTGGGGGGATGTCATGGTTGTTCCTTCGCGCCGGCTCGTCCGCTACGCGGACTCGGCCGCGTCGTCGCGGGTGCTACCCCGGGCTCGCTTCGCTCGCTGCCCCGCTCCTTGCGGCTGGCGCTCATGGCGGCGCGGACCCTATCACAGGCCCGGGCCGGTGCTGCTCAGGGCCCCGCTTGCTGGGCAGCCGGAGCGGCCGGCGCCGCCATCGCGGTGCGGAGCTGCTCGCGGCCGTAGTCGCGGCGACAGTCGAAGTGCATGAAATCGCCGTTCGCGCCGGCGCCGAAGTCCGACGCGCCCCACGCGAGACCGCCGATGTCGCGCAGCGCGATCACGAGATCGCGATCCAGGTTCATGAAGCCGAGCGCGGAACGCTGGCCGCCGCCGGTCATCCACCAGTTGCTGCCACGCGCGCGGGCGCCGTGCGTCGCGGTGAAGTCGGCCTCGATCTGCTGCGCCCATGCGGCCGCGTCGGCGGCGCGCAGCCGCTCGGCGCTCAGCATCGCAGCCGGAACTTCCGACGGAGGCGCGACCTGTCGCTGCAGGTTGCCGGCGGCGATCCACTGCTGGATCTGGGCGGCGTTGCCGCGCGCACCGAGGTACTGCTCGAGGGCGCGGTTCGACTGCTGGAAGGAGTCGTAGAGCGCGGCCGTCGAGCCCGCACCCGAGTGGCGCGCCCAGCTCGTCGACGGCGACAGCGCCTCGCCCGAGCCGGTGAGGAGACACGCGCGCCAGATCGCGGCGAGCGCCTCGCGATCGGCGGGGCGATTGGAGCCGCCTTGCGCGCCGACGTACGGATTGGTGCTGTAGTTGATGTCGATGGCGAGCGCGAAGTGGTGATACGCGTCGCGATTGCGGTGGACGCTGTAGCCGGGCGAGACCTGGAGGCGCCGGCGCAGCGCGGCGCCGCTGAGGTTGAACTGCGACTCGAGGTGCGCCTCGGCGCGCGCGAGCCGCCAGACCAGCGTGGGATGCGCCGAGATGCTGGTGCCGAGGAACGAGCCGCTGATCGGCGCCTGATCGATCGGCACCTGCGGACGCGCGCCCGCGGCGGTGCGCGCGGCGCGTGATTGCGCGGCGGCGGGCTGCGGCGCCGTGCCTTGCTGCTGCGCGGCGGCTTGCTGCTGCGGCGTGCCGTTCGAGGCGACCGGTGTCGCCGGCGTGACGGGCTGCGCCGGTTGCGCCGCGGCAGCGTCGGCGCGCGTCACGAAGGTGCGGTGCACCCAGCCGCTCTGCGCGCCGACCTGCACCTGCACCCAGTCGCGCTGGCTTGCATCGTCGGTGACCTCGACGGTCGTGCCCGCCGCGAGCATCGCGATCACGTTGTCGGTGCTCGACCCGTCGGGCGCCGATCGCAGGCGCACGCTGCTGCCGGCGATGCGGCCACCGTACGCGGCGACCTCGTCGGCACCTCCCGCGCCACCGCCGGCCTCGGACACCGCCGCGGCGCCGCCGCCACCGCCGCCACCCCCGCCGCCGCCCGCGGGCAAGCCGGTCATCTCCTCGGGAACGGCGACGTCCTCGCCGGCCGCGTCCCCCGTCGCGCCGCGGGTCGCCGCGTCGGCCGCCGCGTCGGCCGCCGCTTCACCGCCGGCCGTTGCCGCCATCGCGCCGCCTTGCGCGACGTGCGCCAGCTCGTGCGCGAGCACGTGCGGATCGCGGTCGGCGACGAACGCGCGACCGCCCGCGGCCGCGCCGCGGATCCCGAGCTCACCGAGCAAGCTCTGCGTCGCCGGGCCGCCGATCACGGGCACGCCCGGCACACCGAGCGCTTCGCCCATCGCACCCGCGCTCGTCGCCCCGTCGAGCGCCGCCGCACCCGCGAGCGCCGCCGCCGGAGCTCCGAGCGTGGCCGTGCGACCGGCGGCACCACCGCTGCTCGCCAGATGGAGCCCGAAGGGATCGTCGGTACCACCTGCGGCCGCGCTGCCACCTGCGCCCGCGCCGCCGCCGCCCGCGGCTCCGCTCGGTGCGGCCGCCGGCTCGCCGAGCAAGCCGCCGACGTTCGCCGCCGGCGCGCCGCCGCTCAGGCCGGCCGTGCGACTGCTGCGACCGGCCGCGCCGGACGTTCCACCCTCGACCGTCCCCGTGGATGAGCTCGATGACGAAGCGGACTGCTCGCGCATGCGGTCTTCATCTTACGTGAGGACCGCGGCCGAGCTTCCCCATCAACTCAGGTCAGAGCGCGGACGACATCCTCGATTTCCTCGTCGGAAATCGTACGAGCATCGAGCCACACACGACCATCCTCGACGCGCGCGATCACGGGAACGCCGGCGCCGCGCAGCTTGGTGTCGAGCGCGTCGGCGCCTCCGCTCACGGTGACGGCCCAGGACGGAAGCTCGGCGAGCGGCATGGCGCCGCCGCCCACCGTCGAGCGGCAGGCCTCCACCGCGACGACGACGCCGGCCGCGCCCAGGATCTCGGCGAGATGCTCGGCGCGCGCGCGGAGCTCGTCGGCGCTCGCCGACAGCATGCCCACCGCGGGGACCTCGCGTTCGCGGCCGTCGCGATAGAGCGCGAGCGTCGCGCACAGCGCCGCAACCGTCAGCTTGTCGGGGCGCATGGCGCGCATGAGCGGATGCGCGCGGACGCGCGCGATCGTCGCGGCGCTGCCCAGCAACACGCCGGCCTGCGGACCACCGAGCAGCTTGTCGCCCGAGAAGCAAACGAGGTCGGCGCCGGCACCGACCACCTCGGGCACGGGCGGCTCCTCGGGGAGACCGAGGGCGCGTTGCCGTTCGCGCGACAGCAGGCAGCCCGAGCCGACGTCGACCATGCTCACCAGCCCGCGCTCGCGCGCCAGCGCGGCGAGCGGCGCCTCGCCCACGTCGGCGGTGAAGCCGACGATCGCGAAGTTCGAGCGGTGCACCTTGAGCAGCATCGCCGTGCGCTCGGTGATCGCGACCTCGTAGTCGGCGAGCTTGGTCTTGTTGGTGGTGCCGACCTCCACCAGGGTGCAGCCGCTGGCGCGCAGGATGTCGGGGATGCGGAACGAGCCGCCGATCTCGACCAGCTCGCCGCGCGACACGATGACCTCGCGCCCGGCGGCGAGCGCCGAGAGCGCGAGCACGCACGCGGCGGCGTTGTTGTTCACGACGCACGCGGCCTCCGCGCCGGTGAGCATGCGCAGCAGATCTTCGGCGTGCGCGTGACGCGAGCCGCGCTCGCCGCCGGCGAGGTCGTACTCGAGGTTGGTGTAGCCGCGCCCGGCCTCGTGGAGTGCGGCCAGCGCGGCGGGGGCGAGCGGTGCACGGCCGAGGTTGGTGTGCAGCACGACGCCGGTCGCGTTCACGACGCGGCGCAGGTGCGGGCCCGCGAGCGACGCCGCGAGCTGGCGCACCTCGTCGACCTCGACGGCCGCGGCCTCTCCACCGCCGCGGATCACGTCACGTCGCGCGGCCACGATGCGACGGGCCGCCTCGACCGCGGCCCACCGTGGGGCACCGCCGTCGACGGCGGCGGCCAGCTCGTGCACCGCCGGAAGCTCGCGCAGCCGCGCCTGCATCGCCGCCGGAGCAGCCAGGAGATCGCCCTGCGAATCGTCGTTCACGACGTCATCCTAGCTCGGGTTCGCATCGAAACGCCGCGTGCGCTACACCCAGGCCGCCCGTGGACGACATCCTCACCTACATCTTCATCGCGCCGCTGCTCGCGTTCGTGATCTGGGGCGTGGTCACAGCGATCCGCTACGGCAACTGGCTGTGGGTGCCGATCCAGCTCGCGCTTCCGCTCCTCGGCGCGTGCCTCTACTTCTTCTTCCACCTCCACCGTCACGCTCCGAGCGGGTTCGAGCTCCCCGGCGCCGTCGACAAGAAGCGCATCGCGCGCGTCCAGGATGATCTCGGGCGCCTCGACAAGGCGCACCTCCACGCGCAGCTCGGCGACATCTACTTCGCGATGGGCAAGCTCGACAAGGCGCTCGTCGCGTACGAGGCCGCGTACGAGCGGGACAAGCGCGACCTCGACATCCGCGCGCATCTCGGCGCATGCCTGGTGCGGCTCGGCCGCGCCGCCGAGGCCCGCCCGCTGCTCGAGGGCGTGATCGAGGAGAAGCCGCGCCACGACCACGGCCACACGCTCATGGCCCTGGCCGAGGCGCAGACCGCGCTCGGCGAGGCCGACGCCGCGATCGCGACGTGGAAGCACGTCATCGCGGGCAACTCGTACGGTCGGGCGCGCGTCCAGCTCGCCGAGCTGTACCTCGCCCGCCGCGAGCACGGCCCCGCGCGCGCGCTGCTACAGCAGGTCCTCGACGACGACAAGACCTCGCCCGACTTCCACCGCCAGCGCGAAGCGGTCTGGGTCAAGCGCGCCCGGAAGCTCCTGAAGCAGGCGAATTCCGGGTCCGGGCCGGAAGCCTGAGACCCGAGGCCTGAGAGGCCCGCCGACCACTGCTAAGATTTCCGCGTGGACGTGCAGGCCGTATCAGCGCTGCTCGCCGCGCTCGTCATCCTGGCGATCGGCGCGTCGGTCATCCTGCGAAACCGCACCGATCGCTCGTACGTCTCGTTCTCGACCTTCACGTTCGTCGTCTCGGCCTGGCAGCTCTGCAACTTCATCGAGATGGCGACCGGCTCCGCGCTGTGGCGCTGGCTCGCGCTGTGGCCCGCCGCGACCATCCCGCCGACGGCGATCGCGTTCTTCCGCCAGTTCCTGGCGCAGCCGTCGATCGGCGGACCGCACCGCCCGCCGCGCGTCACGCTGGCGTGGACGCTGCTCGCGTACCTCGGCCTCATCTACGGCGCCGTCGTCGCGCCCATCCACGAGAGCCTGTGGTTCCTCGTCCCGTTCGGCGCCTACGTGTTCGGCGGCCTCTACCGCTGCTGTTACGACATGTACGTCCAGTACCGCGCGACGACCAAGCGCGTGGAGCGCGCCCGCATCCGCTATCTCATGCTCGGCGGCCTGCTCGCGACGACGCTGGCGCTGACCGACGTGCTGCCGCGCTTCGTGGCCGCGTGGCCGACGGTCGGCAACGTGCTCTCGATCCTCTACCTCTACTTCATCTCGCAGACGCTCTTCCGCTACCGCCTCATCGACGTCAACGAGCTGGTCGGCAAGATGGCGGTGCTCGGCTCGCTCGTCGTCCTGCTCTGGGCCGTGTACGGCCTCCTCCTCTCGTGGGTCGGCGGCGGCCAGGACGGCCTCTTCCTCCTCAACGCGCTCGTCGCGTCGTTCGTCATCCTCATCCTCTTCGAGCCGGTGCGCGCGCTCCTCGAGAACACCGTCAACCGCTGGCTGCTCCGCCAGCGTACCGAGCTGCGTGGCCGCCTCGAGACGCTGCGCCGCGAGCTGCAGCACGTCGTCGACGTGCCCGACCTCGTCCGCCGCGTGGTGACCGCGCTCGAGGAGTCGCGCCGCGTCACCGACGCCTCCGTGTTCCTCCTCGACGCCGACGGCGCGGGGTTCGATCGCGCCGGCTTCTTCGGCGCCGCGCCCACCGAGCGCCTCGACGCGGGCGCCGCACGCGCGCTGCTCGAGCGTGCGCGCGCCGGTCTCATCGACGTCGACGCCGTGCGCCGCGAGCGCGACTCGCTCGCGCCCGAGGCCGCCGTGGAGAAGCGCGAGGCGCTGGCCGCCATCGTCGCCACCGCCGAGCAGGCGAACGCCGGCCTCATCTTCCCCTTCCTCGGCTCCGCCGAGACCGAGCAGGGCCCGTGGCTCCTAGGCCTCCTCGCCGTGCGCGACGATCGCGCCGAGGGCGCGTTCGATCTCGACGACGTCGACATGTTCCGCCAGCTCGCCAGCCAGGGCGCGCGCGTGATCGAGTCGAGCCAGGCCTACGAGCGCGTGAAGGAGCGCGACCGCCTCGCCGCGCTCGGCGAGATGTCGGCCGGTCTCGCCCACGAGATCCGCAATCCGCTCGGCGCCATCAAGGGCGCGGCCCAGCTGCTGCTCGGTCCCGATGGCAAGCCGCTGCCGCCCGGCCCCGAGTCGGCCGAGTTCATCGACATCATCCTCGAGGAAGTGAACCGCCTGAACAACGTGGTCACGCGCTTCCTCGACTACGCGCGCGCCGAGCGCGCCGACGCCGGCAAGCCGCCGCAGATCGATCTCAACAACGTCGTGCGCAAGACCGTCGCGCTGCTCCAGGCCGCGCGCGAGGCCAAGGGCACCGAGATCAAGGCGCGCTACGACGACATGCTGCCGCCGGTCGTGGCCGATCCCGACGCGCTGGTGCAGGTGTTCTTGAACCTGGGCCTGAACGGCCTCCAGGCCATGCCCGACGGCGGCGTGCTCGAGATCCTCACCACGCGTCGTCGCCGCTCGCGCCTCGGCTACGGCCAGTTCGCCGAGGTGCGCCTGCGCGACAGCGGCGTCGGCATCCCCGGCGATCGCCTGAAGAAGCTGTTCATCCCCTTCTTCACGACGAAGAGCCGCGGCACCGGCCTCGGGCTTGCCATCGCGCAGCGCATCGTCAGCCAGCACGGCGGCACGATCGAGGTTCGCTCGACGCCGGGCGAGGGCTCCACGTTCTCGGTGTTCCTGCCGGCCGCGCCGGGCGTCGCCGTCGCCGCGACGACGACGGGCCAGATGGCCAATCCGTTCCTGCCGGCGAAGGATCCGACGCCGCCGCCCACGCCGCCGTCACCTCCGGAACCCGCTGACGACCACGACGATGGCCCGCTCACCGATCCGGGCGTGGTAACAACCTGAGCCCCCGATGACGGACAAAGCGCGCATCCTGGTCGCCGACGACGAGCCCAACCTGCGGCGCGTCCTCCACGCCATCCTGCGCCGCGAGGGCCACGAGGTGGTGCAGGCCGTCGACGGCGCCGAGGCGCTCACCATGCTCGAGGGCGTCGACGTCATCGTCACCGACCTGCGCATGCCCAAGGTCGACGGCATGGAGGTGCTGCGCACCGCCGTCCGCACGCAGCCGCACGTGCCGGTCATCATGGTCACCGCGTACGGCTCGGTCGGTCAGGCCGTCGAGGCCATCAAGGCCGGCGCCTTCGACTACATCGAGAAGCCGTTCGAGCAGGATCAGATCCGCCTCGTCATCGAGAAGGCCGTGAAGCAGGCCGCCGCGAACCGCGTCGCGCCGCGCCCCGCGCTCTACGCCGCCGATGGCAAGGACGAGATCAGGGGCCGCTACGGCCTGGTCGGCGACAGCAACGAGATGCACGGCATCTTCGGCGTGATCGAGAAGGTCGCCGACTCGCCGTCGACGGTCCTCATCACCGGCGAGAGCGGCACCGGCAAGGAGCTGGTCGCCAAGGCGCTGCACGAGAACTCGAGCCGCAAGCACGGCCCGTTCATCAAGATCAACTGCGCCGCCATCCCCAAGACGCTGATGGAGTCCGAGCTCTTCGGCTACGAGAAGGGCGCGTTCACCGGCGCGACCTCGTCGAAGCCGGGCCGCTTCGAGCTGGCCGACGGCGGCACGCTGTTCCTCGACGAGATCGGCGAGATCCCGGTCGAGATGCAGGTGAAGCTCCTGCGCGCGATCCAGGAGAGCGAGTTCGAGCGCGTCGGCGGCATCAAGACCATCAAGGTCGACGTCCGTCTCATCACCGCGACCAACCGCGACCTCGAGCAGGAGATCGCGCGCGGCAACTTCCGCGACGACCTCTACTACCGGCTCAACGTGGTGCCGCTCCAGATCCCGCCGCTGCGGAAGCGGCGCGGCGACATCCCGCTCCTGGTGCGCCACATCATCAAGCGCTTCAACGAGCGCCTGAAGAAGAACGTCGCCGGGATCGCCGACGACGCGCTGTCCGCGCTCGAGGGCCACAGCTGGCCGGGGAACATCCGCGAGCTCGAGAACGTCCTCGAGCGCACGATCCTGTTCACCAAGAACGAGAAGATCACGCGCGCCGACCTGCCCGAGGAGCTGGGCTCGTCGGCGACCGCGTCGGGGCCGGTCGCGGTGCCGGCGGCGGCAGCCGTGACCCCGAGCGCGCCGGTCGCGCTGGCCGCGGCGGATGGCGACGACGGCGACACCGAGGACGACGCGCCGGCCGTGGCGGGTGACTCGTCGTTGAAGGAGATCGTGCGTGCCGAGACGAGTCGCGTGGAGCGCGAGCTCATCGCCAAGGCCCTGAACGAGACGGGCGGAAACGTGACGCAGGCGGCGAAGCTACTGAAGATCAGCCGGAAGAGCCTGCAGATGAAAATGAAGGAGCTGGGGCTGAGGGATACAGAGCCCCCGCCGACGTCGACGAACTGAGCGACGGACTGAGCGACGGACTGAGCGACGGACTGATCGTCAAGAACAGGTCAAGGTCGAGGTCAACGGTGGGGTTCAGGTTCAGGTTCAGGTTCAGGTTCAGGTCCAGGTTCAGGTCAACGTCAAGGTCAACGTCGAATGTCGAAGGACGATGATGTGGCGTCGAGGGGGAGGTCGGTGACGTCGACGGAGGTGACGGACGCGAGCGACGGACCGCGACGGCACCAGGTGAGGAGCTGCTCGACGACGTCGGAAGGACCCTGAGCCTCGAGCTCGACGGAACCGTCCTCGCGGTTCATGACCCATCCCAGGAGACCTAGGCGCTGGGCCTCGTGGCGTGTGGAGGCGCGGTAGGCGACGCCCTGCACACGTCCTCGCACCCGGGCATGAACCCGGCGGATGGCTTGACCGCCTGACATGCGAGTCCCTACTCTATCAGGTGGAGACCAAGGGCGCCGTCGCAGGTGGCCCTGCGCCCTCGTTCGCGGTCTTCGCCATCCCGACCCTACCCTCTCCGCGCAGTTCCCCTCGTGCCCACGCCCACCTCGCACTCGTCTGCGTCCTCCTCCTCCGGCGCGCCCACGCGCGTCGAGGTGCTCGAGCTCGCCTCGCTGCGGCGCATGTCGCCCGACGAGCTCCTCGCGCTCGCCGAGAAGCTCGGCGTCGACGACGCGCGCGATCTGCGCCGGCAGGAGCTGGTGCTCGCCGTCCTCGAGGCGCACGCCGATCGTCGCGGCGAGACGCACGCCGAGGGCATCCTCGAGATCCTGCCCGACGGCTTCGGCTTCCTGCGCAGCCCGGACCACGCGTACCAGCCGGGCATCGACGACATCTATGTCTCGCCGTCGCAGATCCGCCGCTTCGGCATGCGCACCGGGGACGCCGTGCGTGGCACGGTGCGTCCGCCCAAGGAGACCGAGCGCTACTTCGCGCTCCTCCGCGTCGAGGCCATCGAGGGCGGCGCGCCCGACCAGCACCCGCTGCTCCTCGACTTCGATGACCGCGCCGCGCAGCCGGCGTGCAAGAGCTTCGACCTCGGCGCCGCGACGCCCGCCGTCCGCCTCGCCGACCTCTACTGTCCGCTCGGGTTCGGCCAGCGCATCCTCGTGAAGGCCGCGCCGCGCGCCGGCAAGACCGCGTTTCTGGTCGAGCTCGCGCAGGCCGTCCGGGCCGCGCACCCCAAGGCGAAGACCACGCTCTGCGCGATCGATCTCCGTCCCGAGGACGCGGCCGAGCTCGAGCAGGCGCTCGGCGATCTCGCCGTCGTGTCGACGATGGCGGATCCGCCGGCGCGCCACGTCCAGCTGATCGAGCTCGTCATCGAGCGCGGCAAGCGCGCCGCGGAGCGTGGCGACGACGCGATCGTGCTCATCGACTCGCTCGGCCGCCTCGCGCGCGCCGTGAACGTCGTCATGCCGCCCAGCGGCCGCGCCCTCATCGGGGCGCTCGACGCCGTCGCCATCGGCAAGCTGAAGCGCTGGCTGTCGGCGGCGCGCCGCATCGACACCGGCGGCAGCCTCACCATCGCCGCGACGCTCGCCAGCGAGAGCGGCGCCCGCATCGACGAGGTGCTCGGCGACGAGCTGCACGAGACCGGCGCCGTCGAGCTCGTGCTCGATCGCACCGCCGCCGCCATCCGCGGTCACGCCGTCGTCGATCCCGCGCGCTCGTCGGTGCGCCACGCCGCCAGCCTCCTCGGCGACGCCGCCGACGCCTGGCGCACGCTCATGCTGTCTCCGCCCGACGTCGATCGGGTCCTCGCCGCACTGTCGTCCAACTCCGACCGGGCCGCGCTGATCGCGGCGCTTCGTTGACGTGGCGCGCGTCCTGCGGCTCCCCGATCACGGCAAGCTCATCGTCTGCACCGACCTGCAGGGGTGCTTGCGAGACTTCCACCGCATCGTCGAGATCTTCGACGATGAGATGGCGAAGAGCGGCGACGCGCACCTGCTCTTCACCGGCGACCTCATCCACGGCCCGCACCTCGACGAGCACGACTGGCCCGAGTTCCTCGGCGAGTACTACCGCGACGCCTCGGGCGAGCTGATCGACGAGCTGTCGGTGATGATGAAGCGCCACCCCGGCCGCGTGCACGCGCTGGTCGGCAACCACGAGCACGGCCACATCGGTGGCCCGCACACCGCCAAGTTCGCTGCCGACGAGGTCGCGGTGCTCGAGCACCTCCTCGGCCCCCAGCGCGCCGCCAAGATGTGCGAGGTCCTGCGCGACTTCGCGCTGGTCGCGGTCGCCCCCTGCGGCGCCGTCTTCACCCACGGCGCGCCGGCGGCGAGCATCGGCTCGATCCACGACATCGAGGAGGCGACGCTCGAGGGCTTCGAGGTCGGCAGCCCCATCGACATCCTCGACACGCCGGTCATCGGTCCGATCCTGTGGGCGCGCTCCGCCGAGCCCGACCAGGCCGCCGCCTTCGTGCAGGCCCTCGGCGGCACGTTCTGCATCTACGGGCACGACGTGATCCCCGAAGGCTTCGAGATCATCGGCGACGAGCAGATCGTCGTGTCGACGAGCTTCGGCGTGTTCGACGCCAACAAGGTGTACGTCGCCCTCGACCTGGCGGCGCACTACCGGAGCGTGCACGACCTCCGCGTCGGCGTGGAGATCCTGCCGCTCTACCCCGACGCCACCGCGCCGCTCGCCACGCGCTCTTACGGCTGATCGGGCTGCGGATCGGGCCGCACCGGCGGTGCGCCCGAATCATCGCCGCGCCCACGGAAGCCGCGCGCCGGACGCGCGGCCGACAGCTCCTCGACGGTGACGAACCCGTCGTGGTTGGTGTCGATCTGATCGAAGTCCGGCGGCGGCCGGCGGCGACTCGACATCGACGCCTCGACCTCTTCCTTGGTCAGCTTGCCGTCGGCGTTCGAGTCCATGCGCGCGACCATGTCGGCCGTGCGGGCCTCGTGCATCGCCTCACGCTCGGTGTCGTCGAGCTCGCCATTCTTGTCGGCGTCGAACGTGTCGAGCGCCTGCTTGCGGCGCTCGTCGCGCATCGCCTTCATCTGCTCGCGATCGGGGTGGCGGCCGTCGGCCCACGGACGGCCGGGCTTGTCGGACTCGCCCGGCGCGAGGTCACCGTTGGGCAGCTTGCGCGGCATCGCCGGCAGCTGCGCCTTGCGCTGTGAATCGGCGCTCGTCTCGGCACCACCCGCCGACGAGCTGGTGTCGCCGCCGCTGTGCTCGCTCGACGCGGCCTTGGCGGGCTCTGCTTCCTTCTTGCACGCGACGGCGCCGACCGCGAACGCGGCCAGCGTCAGACGCGCGACGAGCGCCGCCGCCTTCACCGCCAACCTCGACGGTCGCGGTCACGGCCACGGCGGCCATCGCGATGGTCGTGGTCGCGGCCCCGACCGCGGTCGTAGTCGCGGTCGTAGTCGCGGTCGCGGTCGCGATCGCGGAACCGGTCGTGGTCGCGATCGCGGTCCCGGTCGCGGTCCCAGCGGCCCTCACGCCAGCGCCAGGCGCCGTCGTTGTTGTCCCAGTTGCCGTCGACCCAGCGATAGCCGACCCGGGCGCGCTCGTAGTGGCCCGGCGTCCAGACCCACTGGTTGTAGTTGTAGTCCCACGCGTAGTGGCCCTGCACCCAGACGTAGCCGCCGCGGGGCTTGACCTGGACGAACCGCGGCGCCGGCGGACCGCTGCGATAGTGGTCGTGATCCGCCGCCGCAGTGCCGGCGCCCAGAGCGAGCGCGGCGAACGCGGCGACGAGGGAGAGCTTGATTGAACGCTTCATGTTGATACGTCTCCAGTCATGCATTCCGACGGACGTGACCATCGGTGCATGTGCACGACGTGGACCACATGAGGGTACCTGCAAGTAGGCAGGAACGGCCCCGCCTCGGCGCCGCGTAGAACGTTGCTCTGCGCTTCCTGCACCCCGACTGCAGGAAGCGCAGATCAGGCTTCAACCATTCTCGACGCTTGCCTCGCTTGCGGCCTGGCCTGTCGCTTGCTGCGTGTCATGTACAGTGATCGCGCCCGTGTCCTCCACCCGCAGCCTCCCACGCTGGTCGCGCACGGCGGTCGTGGCCGCGATCGTGCTGCTGTGCGCGGCACTCGTCGTGGTGGTCTGGACGACGCAGCGGAGTGTCCGCGACGCGCGCGCGACGCTGCTTCACGGGCAGGCCGCCGAAGCGAACGCGGTCGTACGCGCGCGCATGATGGAGCTCGAGGATCTGCCGCTCGCCGAGCGCGTCGCGTCCGCGTTCGAGGCGGCGCACACGTCGCAGCGCGTCCGCTACCTGGCGGCGCTCGGTCCGGACGACAGCGTCACGGCCGAAGCGGGCGTGCCCAGCTCCGACCGGGCCGCGCTCGCGACGTGGCTCGCCACGGCGGCGCCGGGCGAGCCGGTGCGCATCGGCGATCGCATCCGCGTCGTCTTCAAGCGCATCCGCCGCCCCGGTCGCGACGACGCGCCGCCGGCGCCGCCGCCCGCGGACGCTGCTCAGCCGCGCAAGGATCGCGCGAGCGCCACCGTGCTCGAGCTCGACACCGCGATGGTCGACGAGCTCGACGCCGCGGCCACGTGGTCGCTCGTCATCGGCAGCGCGTCCGCGCTCATGTTGATGGTGCTCGCCGCCGTGCTGGTGCGCCTCTCGTTGCGCCGCGAGGACGCGGTGCGCAGCGCCGAGCAGGCGCGTCACCTCGCCAGCCTCGGACAGATGTCAGCCGTGCTCGCGCACGAGATCCGCAACCCGCTGGCCTCGCTCAAGGGCAACGCGCAGCTGCTCGCGCGTTCGCTCCCCGAGGGCGACAAGCCGCGCGCCAAGGCCGATCGCGTCGTCGACGAGGCGGTGCGCCTCGAGCACCTCACCAACGACCTGCTCGCGTTCGCGCGGTCGGGCGAGATCAAGGTCTCGGACGCCGATCCGGCGGCGCTCCTGCGCTCCGCGGCCGCCGACGTCGGGGCCGGCGCGCGCATTCGCATCGCAGATGGCGCGGCGCCGCGCAGCTGGCCGCTCGACGCGGACCGCATGCGGCAGGTGCTCGTCAACCTGCTCGAGAACGCCGCGGAGATGAGCGAGGGGCCGATCGACGCCGCCGTCGAGCGCGACGGGTCGGCGCTACGCTTCACCGTGCGCGATCACGGACCCGGCCTGCCCCCCGCCGACCTCGAGCGACTGTTCGAGCCGTTCTTCACCAAGCGCGTGCGTGGCACCGGCCTCGGCCTCGCCGTGTGCAAGCGCCTGGTCGATCTGCACGGCGGCACCATCGCGGCGAAGAACGCCGCCGGTGGCGGCGCCGAGTTCTCGATCGCCTTGCCCCGAGGAGCTGGCTGATGGCGCGCATCCTGGTCGTGGACGACGAGCCGGGCATCCGCGAGTTCGTGGGTGACGTCCTGCGCCTCGACGGGCACGAGATCGTCGAGGCCGAGGACGGTCGCATCGCGTCGCGTCGTGTCGACGAGCGGGGCTTCGATCTGGTCGTCACCGATCTCAAGATGCCGCACGTCGACGGCATGATGCTCGTGCGCAAGCTCAAGAGCGAGCAGCCCGAGGTCGAGGTCATCGTGATGACCGCGCACGGCTCGGTCGAGTCCGCGGTCGAGGCCATGAAGCTCGGCGCGTTCGACTATCTGTCGAAGCCGCTGGGCGGGCCCGACGAGCTGCGCCTGGTGGCCGAGCGCGCGCTCGAGCGGCGCCGTCTGCTCGACGCGCGCACCGCCGCAGAGCCGGCCGGCGATCTGCCGCCGCTCTCGTACGGCGATCCCGCGATGCAGCCCGTGGTCTCGGCGATCGAGAAGGTCGCGCGCACCAGCTCCAGCGTGCTGCTCCTCGGCGAGACCGGCACCGGCAAGGAGGTCGCCGCGCGGGCGATCCACTCGCGCAGCGACCGGCGCGCCCGGCCGTTCCTCGCCGTCAACTGCGCCGCGCTGGCCGAGAACCTGCTCGAGAGCGAGCTGTTCGGTCACGAGCGCGGCGCGTTCACCGGCGCGACCGAGCGGCGGCGCGGCAAGATCGAGCTCGCCGACGGCGGCACCTTCTTCCTCGACGAGGTCGGCGAGCTGAAGGGCGAGCTCCAGGCCAAGCTCCTGCGCGTCTTGCAGGAGCGGCGCTTCGAGCGCCTGGGCGGCACGCGCAGCCTCGAGGTCGACGTGCGCTGGATCGCGGCGACCAACCGCGATCTCGGCGACATGATGACAACCGGCCGCTTCCGCGAGGACCTCTATCACCGGCTCGCGGTGTTCCCGATCCGGCTGCCCGCGCTGCGCGAGCGACGCGCCGATCTGATCCCGCTGGCGCGTGCGCTCCTGGCGCGCATCGGCCCGGCGGTCCGTGGGCGCGCGCTCGCGCTGTCGGCCGACGCGGAGAAGAAGCTGACGGCGTGGAGCTGGCCGGGGAACGTGCGCGAGCTCGCCAACGCGCTCGAGCGCGCCGCGATTCTCGCCGACAGCAGCACCATCAAGGCCGACGATATCTGGCTCGAGGCGGCGGGCACACGCGCGCCCGCGGCCACGACCAGCGGCCCTCGTCCGCTCTCCGACATGGAGAAGGACGCGATCATCGCGGCGCTCGAGGTGACCGGCGGCAACCGCCGTCGCGCCGCCGAGATGCTCGGCATCGCGGAGCGCACGCTCTACGACAAGCTGAAGCGCTACGACATCGATCAGTAGGCTTGATCGCGTGCGCGTGCGCGTGTCGGCTGCATGCGCTGCTGCAGGTCCTGCAGGCTCTGCATGACGCGCGCCTGCAACCGTCCGTGATCACGCCACGCGGTGCGCGGCACGGTGGGTGCAATCACATCGGGTCATGAAGCCTGTCCCGATCGTTGTCGTTGCCGTGCTCGCTGCGGGCGGCTTCTTCGGATATCGCGCCTGGCACGACCAACCGACGCCCACCACGTACACCACGACCGCCGCCGCACGGGGCACGGTCGTCCAGTCCGTCACCGCCTCCGGCACGCTCTCCCCCGTCGTCCGCTCCACCGTCGGTAGCCAGGTCTCCGGGCGCATCACCGAGATCCTCGTCGACTACAACGATCACGTGAAGGCCGGGCAGATCCTCGCCCGCCTCGACAAGCAGCTGCTCGCCGGCCAGGTCGCGCAGGCCAGGGCGCGCCTCGCGTCGGCGCGGGCCGAGCTGGTGCGCGCTCAGGCCACCGCCGAGAACGCGCGCATCTCCTACGAGCGCACGGCGGCGCTGCTCGAGTCGGGCGCGGTGTCCACCGCCGAGGTCGAGGCCGCCAAGGCCGCGCACCTGTCGGCGAAGGCGTCGATCCAGACCGCGAAGTCGAGCATCGTCGAGGCGACCGCCGCGGTCGAGAACGCGACCACCAACCTCGCGTACACGACCATCACGTCGCCGATCGACGGCGTCGTCATCTCGCGCTCGGTCGACGCCGGTCAGACCGTCGCGGCGTCGCTGCAGGCGCCGGAGCTCTTCGTCATCGCCGGCGACCTGTCGAAGATGGAGCTGCACGCGGCCGTCGCGGAAGCCGACGTCGGTCAGCTGAAGGACGGCATGCGCGTCGATCTCGCGTTCGATGCGTTCCCCGAGCGCACGTTCGCGGGCGCCGTCCGCCAGGTGCGCAACCAGGCCACGACCACCTCCAACGTCGTGACGTACGACGCGGTCGTCGCCGTCGAGAACACCGACGGCGCCCTCCGCCCCGGCATGACCGCGACCGCCACGTTCATCGTCGCCGAAGCGAAGGACTCGCTCGTGGTCCCGCAGAAAGCGCTGCGCTACCGTCCCGCCGACGCGAAGCCGCCGGCGCGCGATCGCGAGCGCCCCGCGCGCGACACGACCGCATCCGCGAATCCCGGTCGCTCGCGCCAGTGGAACGGCGAGCGCCGCAGCGGCGCGGTGTGGGTTCTGCGCGAGGGCAAGCCGGTGCGCGTGCGCGTCGAGCCCGGCCTCAGCGACGGCACCACCACCGCGATCACCAGCGACGAGCTGAAGGAAGGCGACCTCGTGATCACGACGGACTCGAAGCAAGGCGCCGCCGGCGCAGCCACGCCGCAGAACGGCGCGCGCAACGGCAGCGGCAATCGCGGCAACACCGGGGGCCGCCGGGGCCCACCCGCGCTCTTCTGACCGAAACCGAAACCGAAACCGAAACCGAAACCGAAACCGAACATCCCATGCCCCGCTCCACCCCCGCCCCCGACTCCGCGACCCCCGTGATCGACGTGTCGAACCTCCATCGCGTGTACGGCGAGGGCGACACGCGCGTGCACGCGCTGCGCGGCGTCGACCTCCGCGTGATGCCGCGCGAGCTGGTCGCGATCATGGGCCCGTCGGGCTCGGGCAAGTCGACGCTCATGAACCTGCTCGGCTGCCTCGACGCGCCCACCTCCGGCGTCTACCGCCTCGCCGGCGAGGACGTGGCGCGCCTCTCGCGTGACCGCCTCGCCGAGATCCGCAACCGCACCCTCGGGTTCGTCTTCCAGAACTACTCGCTCCTTCCCCGCACCACCGCCCTCGAGAACGTCCAGCTCCCCCTCCTCTACGCCGGCGCGCCGCGCAAGGAGCTCGCCACCCGCGGCCGCGACGCCCTGGCCCGCGTCGGTCTCGCCGCGCGTGCCGACCACCGTCCCAACCAGCTCTCCGGCGGCCAGCAGCAGCGCGTGGCCATCGCGCGCGCCATCGTCAATCGCCCCGCGGTCGTCCTCGCCGACGAGCCCACCGGCAACCTCGACACCCGCACCTCGCTCGAGATCATCGCGCTCTTCCAGGAGCTCTCGCGCGAGGGCATGACCATCGTGCTCGTCACGCACGAGCCCGACATCGCCGCCTTCGCCTCGCGCGTCGTCGTCGTGCGCGACGGCCTCATCCAGAGCGATCGCGCGCAGGCCCCCGCCGACGCCGCCGCGCACCTCGCGGCGCTGCCCAGCGAGGAGCACGCAGCATGAACATCTTCCGCACCACCATGGTCGCCTTCGCCGCGCTCGCGCGCACGAAGGCCCGCTCGTTCCTCACCGTGCTCGGCGTCATCATCGGCGTCGGCGCCGTCATCGCCATGGTCTCCGTCGGCGAGGGCGCCAAGCAGCGCGTCGCCGCGCAGTTCGAGGCGATGGGCACGTCCACGCTCATCGTCTCCGGCGGCTCGTCGCAGGCCGGCGGCGCGCGCGGCGGCGCCGGCTCGCGCCTCACCATCACGTGGGAAGACCTCGCCGCCATCCGGCAGCTCCCCGAGGTCGGCGCCGCCGCCCCGCAGCTCCGCGGCAACGCGCAGATCGTCTCCGAGCAGTCGAACTGGCAGACGCAGATCAACGCCACCACGCCGGAGTGGTTCACCGTGCGCTCGTGGAACGTCGCCGCCGGCGACGTCCTCACCGACGCCGACGTCGCCGGCGCGCGCAAGGTCGCGGTCATCGGCAAGACCGTCGCCACCAACCTCTTCGGCACCGACGACCCCGTCGGGCAGACCATCCGCATCGATCGCACGCCGTTCACCGTCGTCGGCATCCTCGAGACCAAGGGCACCAACGCGATGGGCCAGGACAACGACGATCTCGTCGTCATCCCGTCGAAGACGTTCCTGTCGAAGGTCGCGGGCGGCAACGCGCGCTACCTCTCCGGCCAGATCATGGTGATGGCAGCGTCGAAGGACGCGACCACGGCCGCCAAGACCGCGATCGAGGATCTGCTCCGCACGCGCCACAAGCTGCGCGCCGATCAGGACGACGACTTCACCGTCCGCGATCTCACGTCGGTCGCCAAGGCGCAGGCCGAGAGCGCGGGCACCATCACGTCGCTCCTCCTCGGCGTCGCGCTGGTCAGCCTCCTCGTCGGCGGCATCGGCATCATGAACATCATGCTGGTCTCGGTGACCGAGCGAACCCGCGAGATCGGTCTCCGCATGGCCATCGGCGCCAAGCCCGCGCACGTGCGCATGCAGTTCCTGGTCGAGGCGCTCGTCCTCTCGGTCGCCGGCGGCCTGCTCGGCATCGCCGCCGGCGTCGGCGCCGGGCAGCTCATGGCGAGCCACTTCGGCTTCGCGCTGCCCATCCGCCCCGACATCGTCGTCCTCTCCGTCGCCGTCGCCGCCTCGGTCGGCGTCATCTTCGGCTTCTACCCGGCGCACCGCGCGTCGCAGCTCGACCCCATCACGGCGCTGCGCCACGAGTAGTCAGCGCACGTGGCCGTACCAGTCACCGAGGCTGCGCGGCCGCGTGAGCTCGGCGACCGACGTCGACGCGTAGCTCGGCGGCAGGTAGATCGAGTGGACGCCGCGAAACGTCCCGACGGCGAAGACGCGGTACTGCTGCGTCCCGGCGTTGGTCTCGAGCACGATCGAGTCGTCCTCGAGGCGCCACGTCCCGTGCGGCGTCTCGCGGTCGAAGCCGCGATCGCTCTGGTACGCCGACGCGTACGCCTGATAGCTGCCGTCGGCGTTGAAGGTGTGGTCCTGCCGCACCGCGACGGTCGAGCTCCCGGCGTAGTTGCCGCTCGAGCGATCGACGTAGTTCGCGAACTCCGCCGACTGCGTGCTCCACTCGCCGACCAGCTCGTTCGGATCGAACAGCGAGAACGAGCTCGGCGGATAGCCGTCGATCGACGCGGTCTCGAGGAAGCTCGCGATGATCGGCTCGCCCTTGCGCGCGTCGAGGTCGCCGAACATGCCGAGGATCGGCACCACGCGATCGCCCGACGTGAAGAGGTAGAGCACCGTCGTGAACATGCCGCCGTTGTTCGAGTTCATGAGGTCGCCGTCGAACGCGACGGCGTAGCCGCTCGACAGGCGTCGCCGCAGCGGCGCGGGCGTGATGCCCGGCGTGTACGCCGACGTGAAGAGCGGCGTGATGACCTCGCCCCAGAGCGCGTGGAACGTCTCCGGCAGCGTTCCGCGCAGCGGCTGGCTCGGCAGGATGACGAGCGTGTAGGAGACGTTCGAGTAGCCGTCCGACTGCGCCCACGTGAGCGTGGTCGCCTGGTCGCCGCGCACCTCGGTGAAGCCGGCCGGCACCGAGTACACGAGGTCGACGGTCGTGCTCGCCGGCGCGCCCTCGCCGCCTCCGCCCGCTGCAGCGCCACCACCCGCGCCACCGCCCGCGCCACCTCCTCCTCCCGGAGCGCCGTACGGCGCCGTCGTGGCAGGCGGAATACACGCGGTCGAACCGACCAGAAGGAGCAGGAGAAAGGGTCTCATCACCACCACGAGGGCCTCCCCACCAGATGTCGCGCGAAAATCGCGCGGGCACCTAGCTTGCACCTGTTCGCCTCACAACAGGAGGCCAACGTGCACGACCGAATCCGTGAGCACACCCGCGAATCCGTCAACAAGCGCATCGATCGCCAGACGCTCGGCGCCGTCGCCGACTCGATCGGCTCCAGCGACGAGATCGTCGGGCGACTTCAGGAGCTCGATCGCGAATGGAACGTCGATCGCGCCCTCATGGTGAACTTCGCCGCCATCGGTGGGCTCACCGCCGCCATGGCCATGCGCAACCTCGCGCGCCGCGGCAGCATGGGCGGCTGGGGCCTCTTCTTCTGGACCCAGGTCGGATTCCTCGCCTACCACGCGATCCGAGGCTGGTGTCCTCCGCTCCCCGTCTTCCGGCGCCTCGGCTTCCGCTCCTCCCGCGAGATCGGCGCCGAGCGCGAGGTCCTGCACGAGGCACTGAAGCACGCTGTGACCTGAGGGGTCACTCTCCGGGGTCACAGCCTCCCGCAATCATTGGTGTTCCGGGAGGCATTGCGTCGCGGGCCGTTCGTGTGTACATAAGCGCCCTCCCGGCACCCGGTCTGCGACCGGTAACGGAGATGAGGACACCATGAAGGACACCGCTTCTCACCCCCACTATCGCCCCGCAAAGATCTCCTGCGCGTGCGGCTCCATCTTCGACACCTTCTCGACGCGCGGCGACTTCGCCGTCGAGATCTGCTCGAAGTGCCACCCGTTCTTCACGGGCCAGCAGAAGCTGATGGACACCGCCGGTCGCATCGACCGCTTCAAGAAGCGGTACGGCCAGAAGTAGGCGGTTTGTCCCCGCGGCGCGACAGCAGCCAGCTGAGGACAAGCCGTGTTCGACGAGCAGCGATTCTTCGACAAGATGGCGGCGCTCGCGCGCCGTCACGAAGAGCTCACCGCGCTCCTCGGTGACCCTGAGGTCATCGGGAAGCGCGGCGAGTTCCAGAAACTGTCGCGCGAGCACTCCGAGCTCGACACGCTCGTCGCGGCGTGGACGACGTACCAGAAGCTCGTCGCCGATCTCGAGCAGGCGCGCCAGCTCATCGGCGCGCCCGACAGCGACGCCGAGATGCGCGACCTCGCCCGCGAGGAAGCGCGCGAGCTCGAGGCGCAGCGCGCGACCGCGGAGCAGGAGCTCAAGCTCCTCCTCCTGCCCAAGGATCCCAACGACGCGAAGAACACGATCCTCGAGATCCGCGCCGGCACCGGCGGCGACGAGGCGGCGCTCTTCGCCGGCGATCTCTTCCGCATGTACATGCGCTTCGCCGAGCGCCAGGGCTGGAAGACCGAGATCCTCTCCTCCTCCGACGGCCCGGCCGGCGGCTGGAAGGAGATCATCGTCCTCGTCGACGGCAAGGACGTGTTCTCGCGCCTCAAGTGGGAGTCCGGGGTCCACCGCGTGCAGCGCGTCCCCGCCACCGAGGCGCAGGGCCGCATCCACACGTCGGCCGCGACCGTCGCCGTCATGCCCGAGGCCGAAGAGGTCGACATCAAGATCGCCGACGGGGATCTCCGCGTCGACGTCTTCCGCGCGGGCGGCCACGGCGGCCAGTCGGTCAACACCACCGACTCGGCGGTGCGCCTCACGCACATCCCGTCGGGCCTCGTCGTCATCTGCCAGGACGAGAAGTCGCAGCACAAGAACAAGGCGAAGGCGCTCAAGGTGCTCCGCTCGCGCCTCTACGATCACGAGCTCGCGCAGCGTCAGGCCGCCGAGCGCGACGCGCGCCGCTCCATGGTCGGCTCCGGCGATCGCAGCGAGAAGATCCGCACGTACAACTTCCCGCAGGATCGCGTGACCGATCACCGCATCGGCCTCACCAAGCACAACCTGCCCTCGATCATCGACGGCGATCTCGGCGAAATCATCGACGCGCTGCGCGCGCACGATCAGGCCGACCGCCTGAAGGATCTCGACTGATGCGGCTCGCAGCGGCTGCGCTGGCGCTCTTCGCCGCGCTCGCCGCCTGCGATCGCGCTTTGTCCGCCGAGCACTGCGGCGATCACCTCGGCGGCGTCTGGGAAACGGACGACGGCTCCGCGCGGTGGCACATCATGGACGGTGGCGCGCGCCTCCAGGCGTATCCCCTCGTGCGCGAGCTTCCCGCCATGCCGCCCGGCACGCAGGCCGCGCCGTCCGTGCTCGAGCTCCGGCGGGTCGGCCGCGAGGTCGCAGGCGACGTGGTGCGCCGATGGCACCAGGGCGCCCACATGTGCAACGTGCGCGCGCCGGCCCGGATCCGCGGCTGTCACAAGGATCGCATCGCGCTCTCCATCGGTGACACCCGCGCGCCCCAGTTCCCTGGGTGCGAAGCGCCCGCCGGAGGCCTGCGTACGCAGTTATTACGCAGGTCTTGGCCCTAGATCTCCTACACGGCAGGAGGTGGCAACGCCGCCTTTCTGAGTTGACGATCGAGGTGGGCTAGAACACTATCCAACGACTGTGCTGGGTGAGCTCGTCGGGAGCTATCGAATCACGGGGAAGATCGCCGAAGGCGGTATGGGCGTGGTTTACCGCGCCCAGCACGAGCTCATCGGCAAGCCCGCAGCGGTGAAGCTGCTCCTCCCCGAACTGTCGTCCAACCACGACATCGTCAACCGCTTCTTCACCGAAGCGCGCGCCGCCACGGCCGTCCGTCATCCGGGCATCGTCGAGGTCTTCGACTTCGGCTACATGCAGAACGGCATGGCGTACATCGTGATGGAGCTGCTCGACGGTGAGCCGCTCTCGCGACGCCTCGCCACGCAGGGGAAGCTCGAGGAGCGCCACGCGCTCGTGATCACGCGCGGCGTCGCCAGCGCGCTCGCGGCGGCGCACTCCAAGCAGATCGTCCACCGCGATCTCAAGCCGGACAACGTCTTCCTCGTCCCCGATCCCGACATGCCGGGCGGTGAGCGCGCCAAGATCCTCGACTTCGGCATCGCCAAGGTCAGCGAGGCGCAGCGCGGCACCGGCAGCAAGACGCGCACGGGCGCGGTGATGGGCACGCCGACGTACATGAGCCCGGAGCAGTGCCGCGGCGCCGGCGAGGTCGATCATCGCAGCGACCTCTACGCCATCGGCTGCATCCTCTACGAGATGGTCGCCGGCCGTCCGCCGTTCACGGCCGAAGGTGTCGGCGAGCTCATCGCGGCGCACATGCTGATCGCGCCGGAACCGCCGACGCGGTTCAACCCGAACCTCAGCGCCGGCACCGAGGGCCTCATCCTCAACCTGCTCGCGAAGAATCCGGCCGAGCGCGTGCAGACCGCGGGCGAGCTCGCGCGGCTCCTGGGTCAGGGCTCGATGCCGTCGGCGTCGCTGTCGTCGATGTCCGCGCCGACGCAGGCGATGAGTCCGCTGCTCACGCCGATCCCCACGCCGCTGCCCGGCTCGCGCACCGCGACCGGTCAGCCCGGCGTACCGACGACGTTGAGCGGCGCGGCGCAGGGCAGCGGGACGCTGCCGCCGCCGACGGGCAAGTCGAAGGTTCCTCTCTTTGCCGGCATCGGCGTGGTGCTCGTCGGCGGTATCGCCGCGGCGGTCGTGCTAGCGGGTGGTGGTGGCGGTAGCAAGACGACGAGTGGGAACGACACCGGCAGCACCGGCAGCGCCGGCAGCGCGAGCGGCATCGAGACCGCCTCGGGCGCGAGCTCCGGCTCGGTGACTGCCGAGGTGACGCCCGACGCCGGTGCCGCAGCCGCCGTGATGCCCGACGCCGCCGAGGCGATCGCGGCCACGGCCGTCGACGCTGGCGTCGACGCCGCTGCCGTCGCGACATCCGATAAGGGCGACAAGGGCAGCAGATCAGGATCGGGCTCGCACCGTGGTGACCGCACAGGGGGGAAAACTGGCGGCAAGACGGGCGGCCAAGGAAAAACCGGTGGAGACACCGGAGGCAAGACCGGCGGAGGGACCGATGCAACGACAGGCTCTGGGACTGCGTCTGGAAGCGGCAAGCGCGTCGATCGTGGCGACTGACCACGGGCATTTCATCCGGGGGACGATCACGGCGCTCTGCTTCATCGCAGCGTCGCTGTTCGCGCTCGGCAACGCGTCGGCGCAGAACTCGGACGCCGAGGCGCTCTTCACCGAGGCCGAGTCGCTCGAGTCCGCCGGCAAGATCCCCGAGGCGTGCGACGCCTTCGAGGCGTCGAACCGCATCGAGCCGCGCGCCGGCACGCTCATCCGTCTCGGCCAGTGCCGCGAGACGCAGAACCGCCTGGTCTCGGCGTGGTCGGCCTACAAGGACGCGCTCACGCGCGCCAAGGATCCGGCCAAGCGCCAGCTCGCCGAACAGCGCGTCGCCGCGCTCCAGGCGCGCCTGTCGTACCTGACCGTGCTCGTCGCCGACGAGAGTCGCGTCGAGGGTCTCGTCATCAAGCGCAACAACCGCGAGCTCGACGCCGCGCTGTGGAACCGCGCCGCGCCCGTCGACGGCGGCGTCTACACCATCAGCGGTCATGCACCCGGTCACGAGGAGTGGAGCACCACCGTCGAGGTCGCCAACGAGGCCGACAAGGCGTCGGTCGAGGTGCCGCGCTTCAAGGAGCTCAAGAAGCTCGTCGACGACACGCCGGGCGGTACGGTCAAGGGCCCCGACGAGGATGACCCCACCGACACCAGCCCGTCGATGTTCACGGGCAAGCGCAAGGCGGCGCTCGGCGTCGCCGGCGTGGGCGTGCTCGCGCTCGCCGGCGGCATGGTGTTCGGCATGCAGGCGAAGGGCCTCGAGACCGACGCCTACGACCTGTGCCCCAACCCGATGACGCCGTGCGCGGATGCGGCGGAGGCGCAGGACAAGATCGACTCGGGTCACTCCAAGGCGACGATGTCCACCATCTTCCTCGGCGTCGGCGGCGCGGCCGTGGTCGGCGCGGCGGTGCTGTGGTTCACGGGTGCGCCCAAGGCCACCCCGTCGGAGCGCGTCGGCGTGCATCCGACCGTGTCGCCAGCGTACGCCGGTGTCGACGTTCGCGTTCGCTTCTGAGTCGTTTCGGTTTCGGCGTTCGCTTTGCCTGAGGAGCTGTCGTGAAGCACATCGGGGTCTTCGTGCGCGGCGTGGCCGTCGCGCTGGCGTTGCTATCTGCGTGCTCGGTGCCGTCGGTGAACTTCACCGGCACGGACGGAGGCGGTGACGACGACGACGACACCGACGCCATGCCGGACACGCCGGGGGTCGTCGACCTCGTGGTCTCGACCAACAGCGTCACCGTCGGGGAGGCGCTGACGCAGACGTTCACCGTGCAGCTCTCGGCGGCGCCCGCGAGCTCGGTGCTGGTGAGCATCGACTCCGCCGACGACAACTCCGTCGGCGTGACGCCGACCTCGATCCAGTTCGACGGCACCAACTGGAGCCAGGCCCGCACCGTCACGCTCTCGGGCCGCGAGGACGCCGACACGCAGAGCGAGATGGTCGACGTCACGCTCAGCTCGTCGGTCGGCAACGAGACCGTCGCGGTCACCGTCACCGACAACGACACGCTGCGCATCATCGCGACGCCCAGCACCGACTTCCAGGTCGACGAGGGCGGCACGTCCACCCTCGCCGTCCACCTCAGCGCGCAGCCGACCGGCCCCGTCACCGTGATGGTGATGTCGTCGGATACCAGCGCCGCCACGGTGAGCCCGGCCACGCTCAGCTTCGGCACCGGCACGTGGGATCTCGACCAGCAGGTCGTGGTCAGCGGCATCGACGACGCCGACGTCCTCGACGACGCCGCCATGGTGATGCTCACCGCCACCGACCTGACCGGCACCGTGGTCCCGGTCGCCGTGGTCGACGACGACGTGCTCGGCATCGTGCCCTCGACCAGCAACCTGGGCACCCTCAACGAGGGCGGCACCACGACCTTCACGGTGCGCCTCAGCCAGCAGCCGCCGAGCGCCGTCGCCGTCGCGGTCGCGTCGTCGGACACGATGCTCCTCACCGCCACGCCGACGCCGCTCAACTTCACCACCGCGAACTGGATGACGCCGCAGACGGTGACGGTCAACCTGCCGCAGGACGTCGACGTCGTCGACGAGACCGCGTCGATCTCGCTCACGGCGGCCACCCTGACCACGCGCACGGTCTCGGCCAGCATCGACGACGACGACACGCAGACCGTGCTCGCGGCGCCTGACCCCGTGGACGTCATCGAGGGCATGAGCCGCAACTTCAACGTGCGGCTCCAGTTCCAGCCGGCCAGCGACGTCACGCTCACGGTCACCAGCCTCAACACCGCGCTCGCCACCGTGGCCCCGGCGTCCGTCACCTTCACGCCGGGCAACTACAACACCAACCAGCCGGTGGTCGTGACGGCGCCGCAAGACGTCGACGTCTCGTCCGGCCTCACGGCGATCCGCCTCGAGTCGCTCCCCGACGCGCTGATGCGCGACGTCTCGGTGGCCGTCACCGACGATGACCAGCTCTTGATCGAGACCACGACGGTGAGCGTCACGCTCGGCGAGGCGGGCACCGCCATGTTCGGCGTGCGCCTCAGCGCCATGCCGGGCGCGGCGGTGACGGTCAACGCCAGCTCGGGCGATTCCACCATCGCCACGGTGTCGCCGGCCCAGCTGATGTTCACGACGGCGAACTACAACACCTACCAGATGGTCACGGTCACGGGCGTCGCCGACAGCGACCTCGCCGACGAAAACATCACGCTCACGCTGGCGGCGGCGGGCGTGCCCAACAAGACGCTCGACGCGGCGGTCACCGACGACGACATGCAGCGCGTCGTGGTCTCGTCGTCGACGATCTCGGTCAACGAGGGCGGTAGCGGCACCATCGGCGTGAGCCTGGGCTTCGTGCCGCTGGCGGCCACCACCGTGAACCTGGCGTCGTCGGACATGCAGGGGGCAACCGTCACGCCGGCCACCCTCAACTTCACGCCGGCCAACTACGCCACGCCGCAGAACATCACGATCGCGGGCGTGAGTGACGCCGATGGCGTCGACGACACCGTCACCGTCAACGCCACGGCCACCGGCGCGACCGCCGCCGCCATCGCCGTGACCGTCCAGGACGACGACGTGCTCGGCATCGAGACCTCGACGACCACGGTCACCGTGGGCGAGGCCGGCACGGCCAGCTTCAACGTGCGGCTCTCCGCCATGCCGCTCGCCGACACCACCGTCATGGTGATGTCGAGCGACGTCACCGCGGCCACCGCGGCGCCGGCGATGCTCACGTTCACCACCGCCAACTACAACATCTTCCAGCCCGTCACCCTCACCGGCGTCGGCGACGCCGATGCGGTGAACGACAACATCAACGTGACGCTCACGGCCACGGGCCTGACCACGCGCACCGTCACCACCACGGTCAACGACGACGACACGCAGGACATCCTGCTCACCAGCACCACGCTCACCGTCGGCGAGGCCGGCACCGGCACGTTCGGCGTGCGGCTCGCCGCGATGCCGACCTCGAACGTGGCGGTCTCCGTCGCCTCGTTCAACACGAGCAAGGCGACCGCGTCGCCGGCGACGCTGACGTTCACGGCCGCCAACTACGCGACCAACCAGACCGTCACGGTGTCCGGCGTCGCCGACCTCGACATGGCGCAGGAGTCGGTCGCCATCAACATGACGTCGCCGACCCTGACCACGCGCACGGTCACGACGACGGTCAACGACGACGACACGCAGGTGGTCGAGACCACGACGCCCGGCCCCACCACGGTGGCCGAGGGCAGCACCTTCACCGCCGGCTTCCGGCTGCGTTACATCCCGGCCGCCAACGTGACCGTCACGGTCACGCTGGGTGCCGGCCTCTCGTCGCCGACGACGACGCTCACGTTCACGCCCGCCAACTACAACACGGCGCAGAGTGCCGTGATCACCGGCGCCCAGGACGCCGACGCGGCCGACGTGACCACCACGGTCACAGCCACCGCGCCGAGCGCGACCAGCGCCGTCATCAACGTCACGGTCGATGACGACGACGTGCTGGGCCTCGACACGTCGGTGTCGTCGTTCTCCGTCAACGAGGGCGCGAACCAGACCTTCGGCGTCCGCCTGACGGCCCAGCCGGCCGGCGACACGGTGGTGGGCATCAGCTCGAGCGACGCCGCCGTCGCCAGCGTCAACGCCCCCACCTCGCTCACCTTCACGACGTCCAACTGGAACACGTACCAGAACGCCAGCATCGCCGGCGTGGAGGACGTCGACATCACGGCCGACGCCGCGACCATCACGGTGGCGAGCGTCGGGCTCACGTCGAAGACGGTCGGCGTGACCATCAACGACAACGACACGCTCACGATCGTGGCGAACCCGGCGAGCGTCAGCATCCTCGAGGGCGCCAACAACACGTTCGGCGTGACGCTCTCCAACCAGCCGACGTCGACCGTGACGGTCAACCTCGGCACGAGCGATTCGGCCGTGGTGACGATCGTGAACGCGCCGGCGACGCTGACCTTCGACACCGCCAACTGGAGCACGTCGCAGACCGTGGTCCTGCTCGCCCCCCAGGACGCCGACGCCAATAACGGCTCGGCCAACGTCGTCCTGACCAGCGCCAGCACGGCGACCAAGAACGTTCCCGTCAGCGTGGGTGACGACGACATCACGCTCACCGACCTCTCGGTGCAGATGGGACCGACCACCGGCGGTGGCAGCGCGACCGCGACGGGCACCGGCTTCACCGCGTCGGTCACCGGCACGATGTCGGGCAACGCGGTCGGCAGCTGGAACGCGGCGTCGGGCACGAGCGGCACGTTCACCATCCCGGGCAAGACCGCCGGCAGCACGAACTGGTCGGATCTGCGTCTCGTGAAGGGCGCCAACCAGGCCAACATCCCGCGCGCGCACTACTACGGAACCTGGAACGAGCCCGCGACGGCGATCTCGGGCGGCACCGTCAACGCGATTCACCGCGCCTCGACCACGGTCATGTACGCGGCGACCAACGAGGGTGTCTACCGCTCGGACAACGACGGCGTCGCCTGGGTGCGCGCCAGCGGCGGCCTGCCCGGCGGAGCGGTCCAGGGGCTCTCGGGCAGCACCACGCAGATGTACGCCGCCACGAGCGGCGGCATCTACACGACCACCGACGCCGGCGCCACCTGGACGCTGGCCGGCGGCCTGACGGGCTCGGCCGCGTGCGTCTTCAACTTCGCCGGCACCACCAACGTGGTCGCGTGCGTCGGCAGCGACGTCTACCGCAGCAGCGATGGCGGCGCGAACTGGATCCGCGCGCTCGCGGGCGTGAACACGCCCAAGCACATCCGCGGCTCCGGCACCGGCGTCGCGTGGCTCGCGACCTCGGCCGGCGTCTACCGCAGCCCGGACAGCGGCGTCACGTGGGCCGCCGCCAACGGCAACATCGCGGCCGGCAACGTCGTCACCGTCGGCTGTCACCCCACCAATGGCGACACCATCGCGTTCATGGCCATCGGCACCAACGTCTACTACAGCACCGACGGTGGCGCGCTGTGGACGGCGCAGACCGTGTCCGGCACCGTCACCAGCATCGCGGTCAGCAACCAGCAGGGCAGCTACGCGTACATGGGCACGAGCGCCGGCGTCTATCGCCAGCAGTGGAGCAACCCGTCGAGCTGGACCCTGATGTCCACCGGTATCCCGTCCCAGTACTCGATCAAGTACGCGATCATCGGCGGCACGGCCGGCCACGCGTTCGTCGCCACCAACAACGGTGGCATCTACAGCACCACGCAGACCGCCAACGCGTGGAACAAGCGCGACACCAGCGGCCTCAACGCGTGGACGGCGACGGCGGTCGCGACCCACCCGACCACGCCCGGAACGGCGATGGTCTCGAACGCCATGGGCCTGTGGCGCACCACCGACCACGGCGCGACCTTCACGAACGCGAACGGCGGCGTCACCATCACGAACACGCCGACCGCCCTCGCCTACGCGCCCAGCCTGCCGAGCACCGTGTACGCCGGCTACAACGGCGCCGGCGTCTGGAAGTCGACGGACGGCGGCCTGAACTGGGCAGCGACGGGCCTGGCGGGTGTCCCCGTCAACTCGATCTCCGTCGATCCCAGTAACGCCAACCTGGTGGTCGTAGGCCTCCTGGGCAGCGGTTGCGTCCAGCGCTCGACCAACGGCGGAACCTCGTTCACGGCGTCGGCGACCGGCCTCAACTGCACGTCGTCCGTCGTGGGCGTGGTGCACATCAACAGCTCGACCGTCTTTGCGCTCGAGCTCAATAACGGCGTCTGGCGGTCGACCGACGGTGGCATCAACTGGTCGGCCTACTCGACGGGCTTCCCGGCCGGCGGATCCAACACGCTCAAGGCCGACGCCGCCGGCAACGTCTACGCCATCAACGGCGCCAACGGCGTCTACCGCCTGCCGGCCGGCAGCTCGACGTGGGCGAACGCCTCGGGTGTCGTCTCGAACTACGCCGTCGACCCGACGCGCACGGCGACGTCGTACTTCATCGGAAACAACAACGGCACCAACAACTTCCGTCGGTCGCTGACGAGCTTCGCCACGCGTATCGGCTTCGCGACCGGCCTGCCGCAAAGCGTGTTCACCGGACAGGTCGCGATCGACAGCGGCGGTAGCACCGTGTACTTCGCGCCGACGAATGCCGGTCTCTACCGCGTCAATGACTGACCTTTGACTCCTAATAGGCGGGCACGAATGTCCAAGCAATTCAGGATCTCGTACGGTGTGCTCGCCGCGCTCTTCGTCGGCGCGTGCTCCGTGCCCTCGGTGAACTTCACCGGCACGGACGGAGGCGGCGGCGACGATGACAGCGACGCCATGCCCGACGCTCCGGCGGTGGTCGAGCTGCAGGTGTCGACCAGCACCGTCACGGTCGACGAGGCCGCGACCCAGACCTTCACGGTGCAGCTCACGGCGGCGCCGTCCAGCGACGTCACGGTCAGCGTGGACTCCGACGACGACAACCGCGTCGGTGTGGTGCCCGGCACCATCGTCTTCACGTCCACGAACTGGAACCAGGCGCGCACGATCACGGTCTCGGGCCGCGAGGACGCCGACACCGAGAACGAGGCCGTCGACGTCACGCTGAGCTCGTCGGTCGGCAACGAGACCGTCGCCGTCACCGTCACCGACAACGATCAGCTCCGCATCATCGCGACGCCCGCGACCAACGTCGAGGTCACCGAGGGCAGCACGTCGACGCTGGCGGTTCACCTGAGCGCGCAGCCCAGCGGCCCGGTCACCGTGATGGTGATGTCGTCGGACACCGCCGCCGCCGCGGTCAGCCCGGCGACGCTGAGCTTCGGCACCGGCACGTGGGACCTCGATCAGCAGGTCGTCATCAGCGGCACGCCGGACCCCGACATCGTCGACGGCACCGCCATGATCACCTTGAACGCCACCGGCCTAACGGCCACGGTGGTGCCGGTCCGGGTCGTCGATGACGACCAGCTCCTCATCGTGCCGTCGACGACCAACCTCGGCACCGTGAACGAGGGCGCCACCACGACGTTCACGGTTCGCCTGTCGCAGCAGCCGCCGGCGAACGTGTCGGTCACGGTGATGTCGTCGGACGCGTCGATCCTGACGGTCGCGCCCAGCCCGCTGACCTTCACCACGGTCAACTGGATGACGCCGCAGACCGTCACGGCCACGCTCCCCGCGGACGTCGACGTCGCCGACGAGACGGCCACGATCACGCTGACCGCCACGGCGCTCGCCACCCGCACGATCTCGGCCAACATCGACGATGACGACGTGCAGAGCATCGTCCCCACGCCCGCGACGGTCGACATCACCGAGGGCATGAGCCGCAACTTCAACGTCCATCTGGCGTTCCAGCCGGCGGCCGACGTCACGCTCACCGTGACCAGCCTCAACACCGGCCTCGCGATGGTCGCCCCGTCGTCGCTGACGTTCACGCCCAGCAACTACGATCAGAACCAGCCGGTGGTCGTCACCTCTCCCGAGGACGTCGACATCGCCTCGGGCGTCACCTCGGTCCGCCTCGAGTCGGTCGCCGCCAACCTGATGCGCGACGTGTCGGTCTCGGTCACCGACAACGACCAGCTCCTCATCGAGACCAACACCACCAGCGTGGCGCTCGGCGAGGCCGGCACCGCGATGTTCAGCGTCCGCCTCAACGCGATGCCCGGCGGCACCGTGACCGTGAGCGCGAGCTCCGGCGATCAGACCGCCGCCACGGTCTCGCCGGGGACGCTCATGTTCACGCCCGCCAACTACAACACCTACCAGATGGTCACGGTCACCGGTGTCGCCGACAGCGACCTCACCGCCGAGAACGTCACGCTCACGCTCAGCGCGCCCAGCGTGCCCAACACCACGGTCTCCGCGACGGTCACCGACGACGACGTCCAGGGCGTGGTGGTCTCGTCCGCCACGCTCCAGGTCGGCGAGGCCGGCAACGGCACCATCGGCGTCAGCCTCGCGTTCATGCCCGCCGCGAACACCGTGGTGAACGTGGCGTCGATGGACATCACGCAGGCGACCGTGTCGCCGGCGACGCTCACGTTCACGCCCGCCAACTACGCCACGCCGCAGAACATCACGATCGCCGGCGTGAACGACGCCGACGGCGTCGACGACAACGTCAACGTCAACCTGACGGCGACCGGCGTCACCCCGGCCGCGGTCGCCGTGACCGTGCAGGACAACGACGTCCTCGGCATCGAGACGGTGTCGTCGATCACCGTGGGAGAGGCCGGGACGGCAAGCTTCAACGTGCGCCTCTCCGCGATGCCCCTGGCGGACACGACGGTCATGGTCATGTCGAGCGACGTCAGCGCCGCGACCGCAGCGCCGGCGATGCTCACGTTCACGACGGCCAACTACAACACCTTCCAGGCCGTGACCCTGACCGGCGTCAGTGACGCCGACGCGATCAACGACAGCATCACGGTGAACCTCACGGCGACGGGGCTCACGTCGCGCACGGTGACCACCACGGTCCAGGACGACGATACGCAGGACATCCTGCTGACGACGACCACGCTCACCGTCGGCGAGGCCGGCAGCGGCACCTTCGGCGTCCGCCTGTCGGCGATGCCACCGTCGGACGTGGTCGTCACCGTGGCCTCGGCCAACACCAACAAGGCGAGCGCGTCGCCCTCGATGCTGACGTTCACGCCGGCCAACTACGCGACCAACCAGACCGTCACCGTCTCCGGCGTCGACGATCTCGACCTCGCCCAGGAGTCGGTCGCGGTCAACATGTCGTCGCCGAGCCTGCCCACGCGCACCGTGACCACGACGGTCACCGACAACGACACGCAGGTCGTGGAGGCCACCACCACGGGGCCGTTCGAGATCGGTGAAGGCATCTCGGGCGTGGTCGGGTTCCGGCTGCGCTACATGCCCGCCGCCAGCGCCACGGTCACCGTCACCGCCGGCGCGGGCGTCACCGCCGTGCCCGGTACGCTCACCTTCACGACCGCGAACTACAACACGTACCAGAACGTCACGGTCACCGGCATCGACGACGCCGACGCCGTGGACGTGACCACGACCGTCACGGCCAGCGCCCCGAGCGCGACCAGCGCCGTCGTCCAGTTCGTGGTCGATGACGACGACATCCTCGAGCTCGAGACCGCGGTCGCGTCGATCACCGTCAACGAGGGCGCCAACCAGACCTTCGGCGTCCGCCTCACGGCGCAGCCCACCGCCAGCACCGTCGTCTCGATCGGCTCGAGCGACACCACCGTGGCGAGCGTCAACACGCCCACCACGCTCACGTTCACGACCAGCAACTGGAACACCTACCAGAACGCGAGCATCGCGGGTGTCGAGGACGTGGACACCACCGCCGACGCGGCCACGATCACCGTGTCCGCCACCGGGCTCTCGTCGAAGACGGTCGGCGTGACCATCAACGACAACGACACCCTCACGATCGTGGCGATGCCCACCAGCGTCAGCGTCAACGAGGGCGCGAGCACGACGTTCAACGTCACCCTGTCCAACCAGCCGTCGTCGAACGTCTCGGTCGGTATCGCCTCGAGCAATGGCGCCGTGATGACGATCGGCAACAATCCGGCGACGCTGTCCTTCACCACCAGCAACTGGAACACGGCGCAGACCGTGACCGTGAACGGCGTCGCCGACGCCGACGCCATCGACGGGTCCGCCAACGCGGTGCTCTCGAGCCTCGTGACGGTCAACCGCAACGTCGCCGTGACCGTGCTCGACGACGACATCACGCTCACCGATCTGTCGCTCCAGATGGGCCCGGCCGCCGGCGGCGGCACCGCGCAGGTCACGGGCACGGGCTTCACGGCCGCGGTGACCGGCACCATGTCGAACAACAACATCACGAGCTGGATGGCGACCACCAACACCGGCGGCAGCTTCACCGTCCCGGCCAAGTCGGTGGCCAACTCCAACTGGTCCGATCTGCGCCTCGTGAAGGCCGGCAACAGCGTCACCATCCCGCGCGCGCACTACTACGGTCAGTGGCAGGCGGGCACGGGCGCCAGCGGTGGTCTCGCGTGGACGGTGCGAACCGCGGGCGCCTCGCTGGTGTACGCCGGCATGCACGACGGCTTTTACGTGTCGACCAACAACGGCGTGAGCTACACGCGCGCGGCCGCCGGGCTCGACAACGAGCCGATCAAAGACATCGCCGTGCACCCGACCAACTCCGACATGGTGTACGTGCCGACCCGTCAGGGCGTGTACGTCACCACCAACCGCGGCACCACCTGGGCGCGTGCTGGCAACCTGACGTCCGAAACGCGCTGCGTCGCCATCAACGGAACGAATCCCCAGGTCGTGTTCGCGTGCACCAACACCGACCTGCAGCGCTCCACCGATGGCGGCACCACCTGGGCCGCCGTCGCGACCGGACTCTCGAGCCCGACCTACCTCGCGTTCACCACGAACGGTCAGATCGGCTGGCTCGGAACCAACAACGGCCTCTACCGCTCGACGGACTCGGGCGCGACGTGGGCCCCCGCGAACGGCAACCTCACCGGCTCGGTCTTCGTGGGCTCCGTCGCGGCACATCCCACGCTCGGCTCGACCGCGTACACCTCGGTGAACTCCTCCATCTACAAGACCGTCGATGGCGGCACGAGCTGGACGAACGTGGCGACCTTCTATGCCTCGGCGATCGCGGTGAATCCGACCACTCCGTCGATCGTGTACGCGGCCACGCAGAACGGCATCATCAAGAGCACCGACAGCGGCGTGACCTGGCCGACTCCGATCATCTCTGGAATGCCCACGTGGGCGCAGAGCTCGACGTCGGTGACGCTGCGAGCGTCCGCGCCGAGCGAGATCCACCAGACCGGCTACACCGGCATCTACCGCAGCACGAACGCGGCGCAGAGCTGGGCCAAATCGGACGCGGGCCTCGACACGTACGCCGCCGTTTCGATCGAACCGCACCCGACGACGCCGGGCACGGTGCTCATGGGCGGCGACTCGGGCGCCTGGCGCTCCACCGACTACGGCGCGACGTGGACACAGATCATGTCGGGCGTGACCGGGACGAACGCGAGCGTCAACTCCATCGCGTACGCACCGAGTCAGCCGACGACCGTGTACATGTCCTTCCAGGCGAACTCGGTCTACAAGTCCACCGACGGCGGTAGCACCTGGACCGCGTGCGGGTTGCAGAGCGCCGGTGCGCTGGCGGTGGATCCGACGAACCCGCAGGTCGTCTATGCCGTCCACTACCCCGATCGCGTGATGAAGTCGGTCAACGGCTGCAGCAGCTTCACCCCGATGAACAGCGGCATCCCGGTCAATCACGACATCTACGACGTCGTCGCGGTCGGCACCTACGTCGTGGCGACGGACGGCGCGGACGGCATCTATCGCTCCACCAACGGTGGGACGTCGTGGGCGCTCTCCAACAGCGGCTTCCCGACGGGCGGCGCGTACTACATGACGGTCGATTACAGCGGCGCCATCTACGTGGTTCCGTCATCGGCCTCGCGCGTCTACAGGAGCGCCGACGGGGGCGCGAGCTGGACGCTGTTCTCGAACTTCGGGACCGCGGTCGCCGTCGATCCGCAGCGCCCGGCCACCGCCTATCTCGCGTATTACAACAACGTCTACCGGACCCTCAACGCGTTCACGAGCACGGCGAACTTCACCACCGGGCTCCCGAGCTACACGTGCTGCACGTTCTCCGCCATCGCGATCGACAAGGATGGCGCGGCCGTGTACTACGGCCCGCCGCAGCGCGGCTTCCTCCGCATCGCGCCGTAGCGCCGGGCGTCACTTCGGTGGCGTGGACGGCGGCGGCGCCGCCGACGCGACGACGATGTCCCCGAGGTCCGCGGTCTGCCCGCCGACGGCCGTGAACTTCTTGTTGGGCGCCACCGGGCGGCTCGGTCCGCCGAGGATGATCAGCTCGTAGTCGCCGGCCTCGACCTCGAAGTCGAAGCGGCCGTCCGCGTCGCTGGTCGGCGGCGTGCCTTCGAAGGAGAACGAGCCGTGCTCGTCGTCGCTGGCGCGCGCCGGCATGGCGAGCACGGGCGTGTTGGCGACCGGCGTCCCCTTGTCGTCGACGAGGCGACCGCGCACCTTGGTCGCGCCGGCGAGCGCGATCGCGACCTGCGCGGTCTTGCCGGCCTCGGCGATGACCTTGCCGTTGCCGACGCCCGCCGCGCTCTTGATGCGGACGGTGTACGTGCCGGGATCGATGCGGTCGATGCGGAACTTGCCGCTCGCGTCGCGCACCGTCTGCGCGCGCCGCGCGAGGCCTTCGATCTCGAACGAGAACTCGCTCACCGGCTTGCCGGCGGCGGTGACGACGCCCTCGATGCTGGCCAGGCCGGCCAGCGCGATCGCGGTGTCGCTCCCGGTGCGCACGTTGTCGACGCGCCCGCGCAGCGCGCCACGCTCGGCCTCGGCGACGAGATCGTACGTGCCCCGACGCAGGCCGCGCAGCTCGAAGCGGCCGCTCTCGTCGGTGAGCACGGGCGGCGCGCCGCCGATGCCGCTGCCGTCGTCGACGATCATGATCGTCGTCGAGGTCTCGCCCGGACCGTCGCCGTCGGGGTGCTCGGGCATGAGCTCGTCGTGACGCAACGACGCCGTCACCCACGCCTCGGCGCGCGGCGTTCCGTCCGGGTTCCGGACAACCCCGCGCAGCACGCCGTCGTCGAGCTCGACGGTGAGCTCGACGCCCGTCTTCTGCTCGTTCTCGCCCAGCTGCACGGTCACGGGGGCGCGCTCCTTGCCCTTGGCGGCCTTGGCCCACCCCAGGCGTCCGCCGCGATCGTCGGCGACGGTGAGCTCGTACTTGCCCTTGTCGAGGCCGCGCATGATGAACGCGCCGTCGCGCCCGACGACCGCGCGATCGGTGGTCAGATCGACGCCGTTCACCACGAACGTCGAGCGCTTGTTGCCCTCGAGCTTCTTCAGGTGCACGGCCGCGCCCGGCACCGGGTTGCCGCTCTGATCGACGACGCGCCCGGCGATGCTGCCGCGTTCCTCGAGCTTGATGACCACGTCGATCGCGCCCTTGGCCGGCACGTCGACCTCGACCTTGCCGCGCCGCCCGTCGGCGGTCTGCGCCAGGACGACGCGCTTGCCGCTCTCGACGGGCGTCAGATCGAACGCCCCGTCGTCGCCGCTGTGCGTCGCGGCCATCATCGCCATGCCGCCGCCCCACAGCATGATGCCGCCCTGCGTGAGATCGCGCTCGAGCTTCACCTCGGCCACGGCCGCCGGCACCACGTGCCCCGTGATGTGCGGCGCGCTCGACACCTTCACGATCACGCCCTCGACCGGCGCATCCGCGAGCGTCACCGGCGTCAGGCCGTCGGCCTCGTGGTGCTCGCTCGAGCCCGACAGCTGCCAGAAGCCCGGCTTCAGCCCGACGAAGCGGAAGTTGCCCTCGTCGTCACTCGGGCTCGACGTGAGCTCCTGCTTGCCCATCGCCATCACCATCGCGCCCGGCACCGGCTTGCCCTCCTCGTCGACGACGCGGCCGGCGACGAACGGCGCCGCGCCGACGAACACCTCGACGTTGGCCGCCTGCTCGGCAACGCCGAGCGGCACGAGCACCGGCTCGCGCGTGAGCCGCCCGTCGCGCTCCACCTCGGCGCGCAGGCGCAGCGTGCCGGGCATGAGGCCGGGCGCGCGGAACGCGCCCATCGCGTTGCTCTCGACCGTGACGATGCCCCGTCCCTCACTCCAGCCCGGACCGCCGCGCTCGCGCTCGACCATCACGGTGGCGCCGCCCACCGGCTGCCCGGTGACCTCGTCCTTCACGATGCCCTCGATCACGCCACCCGGCACGAGCCGGAAGTCCTGCACGACCTCCGCGTCGCGCAGCTCGACCTGGGCGCCGGCGCCGACGTACTCGGCGTGGCTCGCGCGCACGCGATACGCGCCCGGCGCGAGCGTCAGCGTGTAGCGGCCGGCGTCGTCGGTCATCGCGGCCGCGCGGTCGCTGCGCGTGCCGAAGAAGCCGTTCTGCGTCGCCGCCGACACCACCGCACCGGCGATCGGCCCGGTCAGCGCGTCGGTCACGGTGCCGCGCAGCGTGAGCCCGCCCTTGTCGAGCACCAGCTCGACCTTCGTCGTCTCGCCGCCGCGCAGCGCGAGCTCGGGCTCGACGTCGGGCACGAAACCAGGCGCCGACGCCGACACCGCGTACTCGCCGGGCTCGAGATCGTCGACGACAAAACGGCCGTCGGCGCCGGCGAGGATCGTCGTCGCGTCGCCCTCTCCGGGATCGAGGTGGATGATCGCGCCCGGCACCGCGCTATCGCCGGGGCCGCGCACGCGTCCCTCGAGCCGCGCCACCTTCTGTCCCGTGCCCGTGCCCGTGCCCGTGCCCGTGCCCGATCCGCGGACCGACTGCGCGGTACCAGCTCCACCACGTCCGCCCGCCCCGCTCTGCTTCTCGCGCCCCCGCCACCACCAGAACCCGGCGCCCGCCACCAGCACCAGCACGAGGAACAGCGCGACGCCCCGGGATCCCGATCGCTTGCTCACGGCGTGCGAACAGACCACGTGCCCGCCGCGATTCCCAGCCGCAGGCAACTGTCAGGGCACCGCCGGCGCTACTTCACGAGCGACTTGAGCAGGCGATCCATCTTCCCGTCGTCGCCGCCCTCGTAGCCCTGGTGCAGCTCGCGCACGATGCCCTTGGGATCGATGACGTAGCTCGACGGCTGCTTGGGCGGCGAGTACACGTCGGCGGCGGGCGTCGACTCCTCGGGCGCGTACACCCGGATCATCTTCTTGAGCTTCAGCCCGTCCATGAACTTCTTGCCCTTGGCCTTGTCGTTGTCGAGGTTCACGGCGACGAACGTGACCTTGCCCGCCCACTTCGCCGCCAGCTTGTCCCACGCGGGCAGCTCCTTCTTGCAGGGCTTGCACCACGACCCACCGAACGTCACCACCATCCAGCCGCCGCGATAGCCCTTCAGCTTGAAGGCCTTGCCGTTCTCGAGCTTGGCGCCGTCGAGCTCGGGCGCGCGATCACCGGTCTTCACCTCGGCCAGGGCGACGGTCGGCGCAGCGGTCGCCGTCAGACACACGAGCGCGAAGGCAACGACAAGGCGGTTCATGGGTACCTCGTTCGACGGAGCGGCGGGCCCGGAATTCAGCGACGAACCGCGAGCTCTTCCTCGATCGCGGCGGCGAAGTACTTGGGATCCGAGGGCCCCGGGTACTTGCGGCCGTTGAGGAACAGGGTGGGCGTGCCGTCGACCCCGACCGCCTGTCCGTCCTCCATGTCCGCCTTCACGCGCGCCTCGGCGGCGGCGAAGTCCGCCTGGTACTTGCCCATGTCGAGCCCGAGCTGCTGCGCGTAGCCGCGGAGGTCGTCCTCCTTCTGCGCGCCGAACTTCTCGAAGATGACGTCGTGCATCGCGTGGAACTTGCCCTGCGCGTGCGCCGCCATCGCCGCCTTGGCCGCGCCCAGCGAGTCGGGGTGCTTGGCCACGAGCGGATACATCTTGTAGTAGACCTTCAGCCGCGACTGGTTCTCCTTGATCACCAGATCGAGCGTGGGCTTGAGCTGCACGCACGCGGGGCAGCCGTAGTCGAAGAACTCGACGAGGGTGACGGGCGCCGACGCGTCGCCGGCCATGGGCGCGTTGCCGACGTCGATGGTCTGCACCGCGGTGTTCTTGGTGTAGCGCTCGGCGTAGAGATCCTGGATCGTGTCGTTGCCCTGCTCGTCGACGAGCAGCTCGGCGACCAGGCGCGCGGCGAACGGTGCGCGCTTGCAGCTCTGATCGCTGGTCACGCTCGTGCGCAGGCTGTGCGCCTTGCCGCACGGCGACGGCAACGACGCGACGAGGCGATAGAACGTGTCCTGCTTGGTCGCGTCGAGACCGCTCACGTCGACGCCGGTGAGCGGCGTCTTGTCGACCGGGCCGGCCTTCGCGGCGTCGGCCGCGGCGATCACGTCCTTGGGATCGGTCTTCGCGGTCGAGTCCTTCTTGCAGGACGCGCCGGTCAGAAGACCGATCGCGAGGGCGGACACCGGGAGGACAAATAGGCGGATTTCCACGCCCAGGGTTGTAGCGAGCGGCGTTCCTGGAGGCAAGGCGGGGGCGGGTCGGCGCTCGATTCTCCGTCTTGACGTCACGCGTCATGGGGCGTAGAAAGGAACTGAATGACGCCTCATTCACCCAAGCGCGACCGCATCCTCGACGCGGCCGAGCGGGTGTTTGCAGCGCGCGGCTTCTTCACCGCGAAGGTCGCCGACATCGCCAAGGAAGCCGGCGTCGCCGACGGCACGATCTACCTCTACTTCAAGAGCAAGGACGACCTGCTCATCTCCTTGTTCGAGTCGCGCATGGAGCGCGTGAACGCCCTTCTCGGCGCCGCCGTCGCGGGAGCGAAGACGCCTCGCGAGAAGCTGATGGCGTTCGTGAGGGCGTATGTCGGGATGATCGCCGATCAGCCGATCTCCGCCGAGGTGCTCACCATCGAGCTGCGGCAGTCGACCAAGTTCATGCGCGAGTATTCGGCGCAGCGTTTCGGCGAGCTGCTCCGCCTCCTGGCCGCCGTCGTCGCCGAGGGCCAGGCCAGCGGCGAATGGTCCGACGCGGTCCCGGCACCGCACGCTGCCCGGATGATCTGGGGAATGCTCGATGAAATGGCGCTCGCCTGGCTGCTCGGCCGCGACGGCACGAGCAGGCGCGGCAGAAAACCGCCACCGTCGGTGGATGACGGCGGCCGGAAGTTCGATATCGTCCGCGCCGCCGACTGGGTCGGCGCCCTCGTCACGCAAGGTCTCGAACGAAGGAGTCACGTGTGAAGATCCTGGTCCCGATCAAGCGAGTTCCCGACCCCGAGCTCAAGGTGAAGCTCAAGGACGGCGCCATCGACCTGTCCGGTGCGAGCTGGGTGGTGAATACCTTCGACGAGTACGCGGTCGAGACCGCGCTTCGTCTGCGCGAGAACGGCGAGACCGGTGCGCCGCACGGCGAGGTCGTGGTCGTGACCATCGGTCCCGAGGACGCGGCGCAGCAGCTGCGCAGCGCGCTCGCGATGGGCGCCGATCGCGCCATCCGCATCGACGGCGAGGACAAGGCGCTCGACGCGCGCGTCGTCGCCGCCGCGCTCGCCAAGGTCATCGAGGCCGAGAAGCCCGACCTCGTGGTCATGGGCAAGCAGGCCGTCGACGGTGACGCCAACCAGGTCGGCCAGATGCTCGCCGGCAAGCTGGGCTGGCCGCAGGCCACGTTCGCCGCCACCGTCGAGCTGGCGGCCGACAAGGGCTCGCTCACCGTCGGCCGCGAGGTCGACATCGGCGTCGAGTACAAGTCGGTCACCCTGCCCGCGGTGCTGACCGTCGACCTGCGCATCGTCGCGCCGACGTCGGTGAAGAACAACGTCACGCCGGCGAGCCATTCCTACGGCACCGGCGAGGGCGGCCCGCGCTACGCCTCGCTCAAGGGCATCATGGCGGCGAAGAAGAAGCCGATGGACCAGAAGTCGCTCGGCGACGTGCTCGGCGGCGAGGCCGTCAGCGCGGTCACCAAGGAGCTGGGCATCACGCTGCCGCCGCCGCGCGCGGCCGGTCAGAAGGTCGCCGACATCCCCACCCTCGTCCAGAAGCTGGTCGAGGAAGCCAAGGCTCTCTGAGGACCAAAGGAACACGACCATGGGAAATGTCCTCGCATTCTGTGAATTCGGCGACGGCGCGCTCAAGGCGTCGGCGCTCTCCAACCTGACCGCGGCGCGCACGGCGGCCCAGCACCACGGCGGCGTCGTCATCGTGCTGCTCGTCGGCGCCGGCGCCGGTGCCGTGGCCGCCAGCGCCGCCAAGTACGCGCAGAAGGTCATCACCGTCGAGAGCGGCGACCTCTCGAACTACCTCGCCGAGACCTACGCGCCGATCGTCGCCCGCGTGGCCGGCGAGCACGACGTCACCGTCGTCACCGCCACCGCGACGTCGGTCGGCAAGGATCTGTTGCCGCGCGTCGCCGCGCTGCTCGACGCCGGCATGGCGTCGGACATCTCGAAGGTCGACGGCCCCAACGTCTTCACGCGCCCGATCCTCGCCGGCAACGCGTACTCGCAGGTCGAGATCTCGACCCCGGTCATCTGCGTCTCCGTGCGCCAGTCCGAGTTCCCGCCCGCCGAGGAGCTCGGCAGCGCGGGCGCCGTCTCGTCGGCCGATGCCGGCGCCATCGACGCCAGGGGCGCGAAGATCGATCGCATCGAGTCGCAGAAGAGCGACCGCCCCGAGCTGACGAGCGCCAAGGTCGTCGTCTCCGGCGGCCGCGGCATGCAGAGCGGCGAGAACTTCAAGGTCCTCGAGGGCCTCGCGGATCTGCTCGGCGCCGCCATGGGCGCGTCGCGCGCCGCGACCGACGCCGGCATGGTCCCCGCCGACTGGCAGGTCGGCCAGACCGGCAAGATCGTCGCCCCGAACCTCTACTTCGCGGTCGCGATCTCCGGCGCCATCCAGCACCTCGCCGGCATGAAGGGCTCCAAGACGATCGTCGCGATCAACACGGACCCCGAGGCGCCGATCTTCCAGGTCGCCGACTACGGCGTGGTCACGACGTGGGAGAAGGCGATTCCCGAGCTCATCGCGGAGATCAAGAAAGTGAAAGCGGCGCGCTAGCCGACTCGTCCCCGTCCCAGTGACGTCGAAGCTGCCGGCCCCACGTGGGGCCGGTCGCATTTTCGATCCGACCGGCTGTGTCTAACAACCCCACGACGCGAGCTTG
>DATLEB010000162.1:0-3532 GCA_035525615.1 Kofleriaceae bacterium
GTGCGCGAGCAGCGCCGCCGTTATCTCGCGGTCCGTCGTGACGAGCGCGGTGAGGTCATGCATCAAGGTTTCATCGGAGACATGCGACAGGACGAACGCGGGCATGACTCCACATATCACGATGATTTTTCGGCTCTCAGAGTGCGCGAGGCGCGACGAGGAGCCTCAAAAGATCGCGCGATGACCCTCGACGCGTTCGCATGCCGCACAGCGAAGTACACGCGTTCTGGTAAGCGATCGGAGCACGCTCCTCGACGAGGGCCTCGATGTCGCGCGCGAGGTCGTCAAGAACTTTATCGAGAATCGTCGTCGGAACGGCTCGCCGGCGCGTGGTCGCGGTGCGGCGCATCTCGACAGCCGCCGTGGTGACCCGTGAACGTGTACTCGTCCGGCCGCTGCGTCGGCTGATCTTCGGGCGAAGGCCCACACGCTCCTCTCCATCCCGCACCACATGGGGGGCCGCGTGGCACGGCGCGCGTCGCCCACCTTCCGGCGTTTGCGCGAGGTTCAGCCGGCGCGGAGCTCGGCCGAGCACACACCCTCGATCCACCACTGGACCCGAGTATCGCCATCGGCTGCGGCGCATCTCGACAGCCCCGCAGCACAGGGCCGCGTGGCGCGGCGCGCGTCGCCCACCTTCCCCGTTCGCACGAGGGTCACTCGGCGCGGAGCCCGCTCGGCTCAACCGCAGCTCGCCCGTTACTTGCAGCCCTTCGGCTTCACGTTCTCGCGGTACGCGCCCTGCACGTTCCCGGGCGGATCGTAGTTGCACACGATGATGTCCATGCCCTTGCACGTCGTCATGCCGCAGCCGACGCGCCTGGTGTCGGCCCACACGACCTGCGTGAAGTGGCCGGTGTCCATCGCGAAGCCGCCCTTCTTGAAGTCGTACTGATCGACCTCGCGGTACCACATCTCCGTCGAGGCGGCGGGGTCGAGCGCGCCGCTCGTGCCGCCCGCGAGATTCTCGCCATACCGCGTGCGCGAGTGCTCGAACGCGCAGCCGGATTTCTTCAGCGAGTCGGCCCACGCCTGCGCGGCCTTCTCGAGCTCCGCGGACCACTCGAGCGGTGCCGCGCAGTGCTGCTTGCGAAACGCGTTGTGCGCCGCCACGTACTGCTGCGCGATCGAATCGCCGCCGCCGCCACTTCCACCCTGCGTCGGCGCTTCGGCGCTCTCGGCCGGCGACTCACCGGCCTCGCCCATCTCGCCGCCACCGGCCTCACCGGCCTCGCCGGCCTCACCGCCCTCCACCCACTCGCCGGTCTGCGGGTCCAGCGACTGCGAGCCGTGCGGCTGGGAGCCCTGCGGCTGCGGATCCTGCTTCCCGCCGCAGCCACCGCCCGCACCGAAACTCGCCGCGAGCACCAGAGCGATCGTCATCGCGCAACGCATCCATTCACGATGGCACGCGCGCCACTCCCCGGCTACACATGCGCCATGCGCTTCCTGGCGAAGTTGGAGGAGCCGGCCTACGCCGCACTGCGCGCCATCGCGGGCTTCATGTTCGCGTTTCACGGGCTGCAGAAGCTGTTCGGCTGGCTTACGGACAAGGCGACCCCCGAACTGTTCTCGCAGAAATGGTTCGGCGGCGCGATCGAGCTCGTGTGCGGCGTCCTCATCATGCTCGGCCTCGGCACGCGGCTCGCAGCGTTCCTCGCGTCGGGGACGATGGCGGTCGCCTACTTCCAGTTCCACCAGAAGCAGATGTTCGCCGACTGGCACTGGCTGCCCATCGTGAACAAGGGTGAGCTCGCCGTCATGTACTGCTTTGTGTTCCTGTTCATCGCCGCGCGCGGCCCCGGCAAGCTCGCGCTCGACAACCGCGTCCGCTAGACAATCGCGCCCACTGGATCGATCCTATCGGCGTGGGGGACGCCGAAACCGTCGGCCATGATCCCGAGCGCGCGCTGGCGCAGGAGACGCTGGCGCGTCTGCCGGCGGCCACCGCTGCGATCGCGATCGCGATGGCGCTCGCCGCCGTCGTCTCCGAGCCGTCCGGCATCCCGCTGACGCTGCCGCTGATCCTGGTCAACCTCGCCTTCATCCTCGCCAACGTCGGCATCTGCGTCGCCGCGCGCGCCGGCCGCATCTCGCTCGAGCAGGCCGCGCCCGCCGCCATCGCCGGCTGGCTGGGCGCGCCGCTGTGCACCGTGCTCTCGCTCCACATCACGCACGACACGCGCATGAACGTCGCCTTCATCATGGAGGTGATCGCGGCGCCGTCGATCATCCTCGTGCGCCGCTGGCTCGCGGGCGGTGTCATCGTCTCGACCCTCGCCTGGATCGCGGTCGACCTGGAGCTCGGCGACGGCCGCTTCACGCCGCTCGCCACCTTCGTCCTCACGGCCATCCTCCTCTGCACCATCGGCCACATCCTCCACGCCAGCGCCGTGGTGCGCGCGGATGCCGCGCGCGTCGACGCCGAGAACGCCGGCCGCCAGCTGGTGCGCTCGCAGCGCCTCGAGGCCGTGGGCACGCTCGCCGCCGGACTCGCCCACGACATGAACAACATCCTGGCCGGCATCGTCGGCGCCGCGGAATCCCTGCGCGCCGCGCCGCCGGCCGACGCCCCGCTGCTCGTGCGCGAGATCATCGACGAGGCGCAGCGCGGCGGCGATCTCACCCGCAGCCTCCTCGCGTTCTCGCGCAAGGGCCACTACCGCCACGAGCCGGTCGAGATCCGCTCGATCGTCGATCAGGTCGCCTCCGTCCTCCGCCGCACGGTCTCGAAGTCCGTCACCATCACGACCAACCACGCGCGCAAGGACGTGATCGTCGACGGCGATCCCGCGCAGCTCACGCAGGTCATCTTCAACCTCGCGCTCAACGGCGCGCAGGCGATCGGCGAGGAGCCCGGCACGGTCGCGATCACCACCGTGACGGAAGGCGAGGGCGACCGCCTCATCTCGGTGATCGACGTGTCCGACTCGGGCGCCGGCATGGACGACGAGACGCGGGCCCGCATCTTCGAGCCGTTCTTCACCACCAAGATCGGCCGCGGCTCCGGCCTCGGCCTCGCGATGGTCTACGGCACGATCGCGTCGCACAAGGGCACGATCGGCGTCGCCTCCGCGCCCGGCGAGGGCACGATCATGCGCGTGAAGCTGCCCGCGCGCCTGGCGCCGCCGCCGCCGCCGGTCGCCGAACCGACGCCGCCGCCGCAGGCCGCCGTCCCCAGGCCGGTCCCGGTGCTGCCGCCGACGCTGCACGTCCTCCTCGTCGACGACGAGCCGCTCATTCGCTCGATGTACGAACGGGCGCTGGTTCGCGCCGGCATGACCGTCACGTGCGCCGAGCACGGCGGCGATGCGCTCGCGCGCTTCGAGGCGGCCACCACGCCCATCGACGCGGTCGTCCTCGACATGGCCATGCCCGTCATCGCCGGCCCCGAGTGCTTCCGCCGCCTGCGCGAGCTGCGCCCCGGGCTGCCGATCGTGATCGCGTCGGGCTACACCGTCGACGCCGAGGCCCGCGCCCTCATCAGCGGCGGCGCCGCGACCTTCCTCGAGAAGCCGTTCCGCAACGAGGC
>DATLEB010000167.1:0-41115 GCA_035525615.1 Kofleriaceae bacterium
GCCTCGTTCGCCGCCTCGTTCGCCGCCTCGTTCGCCGCCTCGTTCGCCGCCTCGTTCGCCGCCTCGTTCGCCGCCTCGTTCGCCGCCTCGTTCGCCGCCTCGTTCGCCGCCTGTGCGATAGTCCCGCGCCGTGATCGACCGCCAGCTCGGCGCATACCGCATCCTGCGCGAGCTCGGCCGGGGCGGCATGGGCGTGGTCTACGCCGCCGAGCACACGCTCATCGGGCGCAAGGCGGCCGTGAAGGTCATCCACACCGCGCTGTCGGCGCGCGAGGAAGTCATCCAGCGCTTCTTCAACGAGGCCCGCGCCGCCGCGACCATCGACGACCCGGGCACGGTGCAGGTGCTCGACTTCGGCAATGACACCGCGATCTCTGCCGGCGGCACCGGCAGCGCGTATCTCGTGATGGAGCTGCTCGCCGGCGAGACCCTCGCCGCGCGGCTCCAGAACGGCTCGCGGCTCGAGCCGGTCGACGCGCTGCGCATCACGCGGCAGGTCGCGAACACGCTCGCGAAGGCGCACGCCAAGAACATCGTCCACCGCGACCTCAAGCCCGAGAACATCTTCATCGTCCGCGACGACGAGGTGCCGGGCGGCGAGCGGCCCAAGGTCCTCGACTTCGGCATCGCGAAGCTCCTCCAGGATCCGGGCGCGACCATCGATACCGGCACCGGCGAGGTGCTCGGCACGCCGATGTACATGTCACCCGAGCAGTGCAGCGGCGCGCGCCACGTCGACCACCGCGCCGACATCTACGCGCTCGGGTGCGTGCTGTTCCGGATGCTCACCGGCCGGCCGCCGTTCCTCGCCGAAGGCATGGGCGATCTGATCGCGTTGCACCTGCGCGAGCCGCCCACGCCACCGTCGCAGATCATCGCCGGCCTCGCGCCCGAGCTCGACATGCTCGTCCTGCGCTGCCTCGAGAAAGACGTGGCGACGCGCTTCCAGAGCATGACCGAGCTCATGGACGCGATCGGCCGCATCAACACGCCCGGCGTGCCGCGCGTCGATACCGCCAAGCGCGCGCGTCCGATCATCGCCGATCCGATCACGCCGTCCCTCGCGCGCGGCGAGACGATGCCAGCCAGCGACTCGGTCGCCGAGGTGACGCCGATCAAGCGCCCCCCCGACGCTCGTGCCGACACCGCCCGCGCCGTCAGCCCCGAGGCCGAGGTCGACGCCCCGATGGTTCGAAGCGGCGCGGGTCGTGGCTTTCGCATCATCGCCGCGCTCGTCGTCATCGCCGCAGTCGCGCTCCTGATCGCGCGTCCGTGGAAGCGCCGCTCGTCGAGCACCGACGACGAGGCCGGGCTCGCGCCGCCCGGGACCACCGACGCTGACTCACCCGTCGACGCGTCCCCCACCGACGCTGGGCCCGATGACGCCGACGCGCCCCTCCCCGACGCTGCCTCGACTTTGCCGGCCGATGCCGGCCGGCAGCGCACCACTCCGCGCCCGCCGCGCGACGCCGGCGTGGCCGCACCGGCTTTGCCGATCGATGCCAGGCAGCGCACGATGGTGGACCTCGACAACGACGGCATCCCCGATCGACGATGACCCATGCGTCTCGGGTTCGCGGTGCTCGTTGCCGCACTCCTCACGGTTGCCGCACTCCTCACGATCGGTGCCGGCGCTGCGTCCGCGCAGGTGAACCTCGACGCCGAGCAAGCGTTCCGTGACGGCAAGCGCCTCATGGGCGAGCGACGGTTCGGCGAAGCGTGCGACGCGTTCGCGACCAGCCAGCGCCTCGAGCCGAACATCGCGACGCTCATGAGCCTCGCCGACTGCCGCGAGAAGAACGGCCAGCTCGCGACCGCGTGGGGGCTCTTTCTCGAGGCCGAGCAGAAGACGCGAAGCGCGGCCGATCTGCAGGACCTGCATCACACCGCCGACGCTCGCTCCGTCGCGCTCGAGTCGCGCCTCTCGTACATCACGATCAACGTGCCCGACGAGAGTCGGCTCAAAGGTCTCGTCGTCTACCGCGACGAGGAACCGGTCGATCCGGGGCTCTGGAACCGCGCCGTCCCGGTCGACGGCGGACAGCATCACGTCGAGGCCAAGGCGCCGGGTCACGAGCCCTGGCTCACGCTGGTGCAGGTCGGCGCCGAGAAGGATCGACAGGCCGTCGAAGTGCCGCGCTTCAAGGACCTGCCCGCGCTGGCGCATGCGCCCATCAAGCCCCCGACGAGCATCGAGCCCGAGCCCGAGCCCCTGCCGCCACGGCCCGCAGGCAGCGTGTTCACGACGAAGCGCAAGGTCGCCATCGGTGTCGGCGTCGCGGGCGTGATCGCGATCGGAGTCGGGATCCGCTACTGGGACACCGCGCAGACGCGGCACGACGAGGCCGCCCAGCTCTGTCCACCGGCGAGCTGCAGCGTCAGCGACGCCGAGCGGGCCAACGACGTCAACGACGACGCCCGACAGAAGGCGATGGTCGGCAACATCGCCTTCGCCGGGGGCCTGGCGGCGGCCATCGCGGGCGGAATGCTGTGGTACGTCGGCGCGCCGGAGAGGACCAGCAGCATCGCGATTCGCCCGCAGGTCGGCGGCGTGGCCGGGTTCGCCGTCGCGGGGAGGTTCTGATGTTCGCGCGCGCGAGTGCACTCGCGGCCGTGCTGCTCGGCGCTTGCACGATCGAGAAGGATCCGTTCGAACCGACGGTCGACGCCGGTCCCGGGCGCGTCGTGCTCAGTCCGCTCTCGGTGAACGTCAACGAGGGAGGCAACGTGGGGCTGTTCGTGCATCTCGAATCACCGCCGACGAGCCGGACCGACGTCGCGTGCACGACCGCCGACCCACGGCTCGAGGTTCATCCGACCGCGCTCACGTTCCTGGAGGACCGCCCCGCCCAGATGGCGCTCCTTCTCGACGCATTTCAAGACGCCGACGCGATCAACGAGACGGTGATGGTGATCTGCACGTCGCCGGACTTCGAGGATGGGATCGCCAACGCTGACATCTTCGATGACGACGTCCTCGCGATCGTCCCCACGCCGAACGGCTCGCCGCCGGTCACGGTCGCCGAGGCGCAGACGACCGTCGTCACCGTGCGCCTGGCGGCGCGGCCAGCCTACAACCTCGTCGTGAACGTGGGGCGCGCCGGAGCGAAGATCAGTCCCACGCCGCTCCAGCTCGTGTTCACGCCCGAGAACTACAACTCGCCGCGCAACGTCACCGTCACCGGCGTACACGACGCGGACGACATCACCGATGCCGACACGCTGGTGCTCTCCTCCACCATCCTGAACACGGTCTCGGTTCCGTTTTCCGTGACCGACATCGACTAGCCATGTCCTCCCGGATCCGCGCACTCGTCGTGGCCCTGCTGGCGCTCTCGGTCGGCGCGGGCGCGTGCGTGATCGACGACGCGCCTCACGTCCCCACCGACGCGAGCGCGAGTGGAACGATCCTCCTCGACCAGCCCGCCCTCACCGTCCCCGAGGGCGGTAGCAGCGCGGTGAGCGTCACGCTCGCGAGCACACCCGCCAGCGTGGTCGTGGTGGCGATCGTCAGCAACGGCGGCGCCGTGCTCCAGACCGTGCCGGCGTCGGTCACGCTCGACCCCGCCACCTACGCGATCCCGCACGTGTTCACGGTGTCGGCCGCCCAGGATCAGGACACGGCCGCCGACGCGGGCTCCCTCGTCTTCACGGCCAACGGCTACCCGCCGGCGACCTCCGCGGTGACCGTGGTCGACGATGACGTGCAGCAGCTCTCCGCGTCGCCGTCGGCCGCGAACCCGCTCGACGTGCCCGAGCTCGGGATGGTGAACATCTTCGTGACGCTGGCCTACCAGCCCGTCGCCGAGGTCGTCGTCCAGGTGACCGCCGGTGGTGAGGCCATCAATTTTGGTCCCTCGACCCTCACCTTCACGCCCAGCAACTACTCGCAGATCCAGTCGCTCTTCATCCAGGGTGAGGACGACGTCGACACCACCGACGATCCCGGATCGATCACGCTCAGCGCGGCGGGGCTCGCGACCGTCAACTACACCGTCAACGTCGTCGACGCGAACTGATCGCCCGCGCCGGGGGCTCCTCGAAGCGCAGCGCGTCGCGGAACCACTGCGCGGCTCGACCGAGGGTGTGCTCCTTGCGGACGGCGGCGTGGATCCACACCGCGTGGCCCGCCGACGGCCAGCGCTCGGGCTGCAGCCGCACCAGCGCGCCGCGCGCGAGGAACGGGGTCGCGAACGACTCGGGCAAGCTGCCCCAGCCGATCCCGCGACAGATGAGCTCGGCCTTGGTCGCGAGATCGGTGACGCGCCACGTGCGCGTCGCGATCACGCCCTGATCGGCGGTGATCGACGCCGAGCGCTCGGAGTGAACGATCTGGGTGTGCTGCGCCATCACCGCGCTGCGCTGCGGCGCCTTCAGCCGGGCGAGGGGATGATCGGCGGCGCACACCGGGACGATGTGCACCGAGCCCAGGTACGTGAGGGTGAGCTCGGCGGGCGAGTCGCCGGTGAAGTTGCACGCGCCGAGGTCGGCGTCACCGCGGGCGACGACGGCGATGGCGTCGCCGAGCAGCCCGACCTCGAGGCGCAGCATGGTCATGGGGAACCGATCGCGGAACGTGGTGCACACCGTGACCAGCCGGTCGTGCGGATACGCGGCGTCGACGACGACGCGCAGCTCGGGCTCGATGCCGCCGCGCAGCTGCGCGGCGCACTCGGTGAGCTCGCGCGCCTGCGCGAGGACGAGGCGCGCCTCGGCCGCGAGGCGATGGCCGGCGGTGGTGAGGGTCGGCGTGCGGCCCTTGCGATCGAACAGGCGCGTGCCGAGCGAAAGTTCGAGCTGTGCGACGGCGTAGCTGACCGCCGACTGCACGCGCCCGAGCCGGCGCCCGGCGGCACTGAAGCTGCCCTCGTCGGCGACGGCCAGGAAGCCGGTGAGCTGGTCGAGCGTGTACGGCGAGTCAGCTATCGACATTTTCGATGGATGGTATCGGGTTTTTGCGGGATCTATTGCTAGAACCGGGGCGCCGCCGGGCGCACGCTTCCGGGGTCATGGGGCCCGTCCCGAGCACGGTCGGCAGCTTGTTCGCCTCGCGCGCGCAGGTGTTGCGTGACGTGCCCGCAATCTGCGACGGCGCGGGTACGAAGACCTACGCCGCGTTGCGCGATCGTGTCGCGGCGCTCGCCGGACATCTCGCGACGCGCGGCGTGCGCGCCGGCGATCGCGTCGCCGTGCTCGCGCGCAACCGGAGCGAGTACCTCGAGGTCATCCTCGCGTGCGCGTGGACCGGCGCCATCTGCGCCAACCAGAACTGGCGGCTCGCCGACGCCGAGCTCACGCACTGCCTCGATCTCGTCGCGCCGGCGCTCCTCGTCGCATCGCCGGACGAGGCGCCACGCCTGCGCGCGCGCCGCGAGCCGCTGCTCGTCTTTGGCGACGACTACGCGGCCGCGCTCGGGGCCGCCGCGCCGCAGACCGGGCCGGCGCCGATCGATCCCGAGTCTCCGCTCCTCATCCTCTACACGAGCGGCACGACCGGGCTGCCCAAGGGCGCGGTGATCAGCCACCGCGCCCAGATCCTGCGCAACCTCGTCGTGCGTGCCGAGCTCGGCATCGCGCCGCGCGACGCGTACGTGGCGTGGAGCCCGCTCTATCACATGGGCGGCTGCGAGTACGCGCTGGGCGCGCTCATGTCGGGCGGCACCGTGCACGTCGTCGATGGCTTCGACGGCGAGCGCATCGCCGACCTCGTCGAGCGCGAACGGATCGGCTGGCTCCTGCTCATGCCCGGCATGGTCGGCCGCTTCGCCGATCTGCTCGAGGCGCGCGGCACCGTCCCGCGCGGCGTGACCATCTGCGGCGTGATGGCCGACCTCGTGCCGCGCGCCGATCTCGCGCGCATCACGACGCTCCTCCGCGCGCCGTACGTGAACACGTTCGGCGCCACCGAGACCGGGAATCCACCCGCGTCCGCCAGCCTGATCCCCATCGGCGTCGCGCCGACCACGCTCGCCAAGGAGCAGAGCGCGTTCTGCGAGGTCCGCCTCGTCGACGAGGATGGGCGCGACGTCGCCGACGGCCAGCCCGGCGAGCTGTGGATGCGCGGCCCGACGCTGTTCAGCGGCTACTGGGGCGTCGACGCGAGCCAGACCTTCCGCGACGGCTATTTTCCGATGGGGGACGTCTTCGTCCGGAACCCGGACGGCACCCTCGACTTCGTCGATCGCCGCAAGTACCTCATCAAGAGCGGCGGCGAGAACATCTACCCGGCCGAGATCGAGCGCGTGCTGCTCGCCGACGCCCGCGTCGCCGAGGCCGCGGTCGTGCGCCGCCCCGACGCGCGCTGGGGCGAGATTCCCGTCGCGTTCGTCGCGCGCACCGACGCGTCGCTCACCGCCGACGCGCTCCTCGCCGCCTGCAAGGATCAGCTCGCCGGCTACAAGAAGCCGCGCGAGATCGTGTTCATCGCCTACGAGGCCTTCCCGCGCAGCGCGTCGGGCAAGGTCCTCCGCCACGAGCTGGAGCGACTCCTGCCCCCTGCGAGCGCCAGCCGCGAGGAGTGGGGCACCGAGCGAAGCGAGAACCGGGGTAGCACCCACGACGAAGCGGCCGAGCGCGCAGCGCGAGCCGGCGCGAGCAAACAACAATGACCGCCACGAGAACCACGACCGCCCTTTGCCACGCCACCGCCGACGACGTCGTCCTCCGCGGACGCAGCCTGCCGCGCGAGCTCGTCGGCAACGCGACGTTCACCGAGATGATCTACTTCCTGCTCACCGGCCGCGACGCGACGCCGGCGCAGCGCACGATCCTCGACGCGTGTCTGGTCACGCTGATGGAGCACGGGCTCACGCCCTCGGCCGTCGCGACGCGCCTCACGTACGGCAGCGCCCCCGAGGCCATGCAGGGCGCCGTCGCCGCCGGGCTCCTCGGCGTCGGCAGCGTCTTCGTCGGCGCCAGCGAGACCTGCGCTCAGCTGCTCGCCCGCATCACCGCCGCCGCCGACGGCCCCGCCGAGGCCCGCGCCATCGTCGCCGAGAGCAAGGCCGCCGGCACGCGCCTGCCCGGCTTCGGCCACCCGCTCCACCGCCCCGTCGATCCGCGCACCGTCGCGCTCTTCGCGCTGGCCCGCGCGCAGGGCGCGTTCGGTGCGCACTGCACGGCGCTCGAGCAGCTGTCCGCCGCCGTCGACGCCGGCGCCGGCCGCGCCATCCCCGTCAATGCGACCGGCGCGATCGCCGCGCTCGTCCTCGACGCCGGGTTGCCCGCCGCCATCCTGCGCGGCATCGCGCTCATCAGCCGGTGCGCCGGCCTCGTCGCGCACATCCGCGAGGAGCAGGAGTCTCCTGCCATGCGCCAGCTCTGGGAGGCCGCCGACGCGGCCGTCCCCTACGAGGAGAGGAAGAAGCAACCATGACGTCGGGAATCAAGGGACTGCACCACAACGCGTACCGGTGCCGCGACTCCGAGGAGACACGGCGGTTCTACGAGGACTTCCTCGGGCTCCCGCTCGCGGCGTCGCTCCTCATCGGCGAGACCAAGACCGGCCGCGCCTGCGAGCACCTGCACACCTTCTACCAGCTCGACGACGGCAGCTTCCTCGCGTTCTTCGAGGCGCCCGAGATGCCGTTCGACTTCAAGGAGCAGCACGACTTCGACCTGCACATCGCGCTCGAGGTCAAGCACGACCACATGATGGCGATGAAGGCCAAGGGCGAGGCCGCCGGGATGCACGTTCGCGGCGTCTCGGACCACCACTTCATCGACTCGATCTACTTTCGCGATCCCAACGGCTACGTCATCGAGCTCACCGCGAAGCGGCCGAACCACGACGACGCGACCAACAGCACGAAGAACCAGGCCCGCGCCAAGCTCGATACGTGGCAGCGCGACAAGGCGAAGTCCGCACCGAAGGCATAAGGAGAACCAATGAGCACGCACCTGCACATGCTTCCACCCAGCGTCAACAACCTCGCCGTTCGCGTGTTCCTGCGCGCCACGGGGCTACCGTTCACCGAGGAGAACGCCTGGGGCAAGACCCGCTCCCCCGAGTTCCTCGCCAAGATCCCGGCGCACCTCACGCCGGCGATCGATCACGCCGATCACCCGCGCGGCGCCATGTGGGAGAGCTGCGCGATCATGATGTACCTCTGCAACCAGAACGGGCTCGACGCGTTCTACCCGAAGGACGCGGGCAAGCGGGCCCTCGTCGACAGCGCCAACTTCTACCTGATGGGAACGCTCTACCCGCTGGTCTCGCGCTCGACGTATCCGCGCCTCGGCTTCCCGTGTTACCCGGGCGAGGTCGCGACGATGGCGGATGCCACCGACGAGCAGAAGGCCGCCGCGCGCACCGCCGCCGAGGCCGCGATCGCGGAGCCGCTCGAGGTGTTCCGCTCGTACTTCGTGCGCGACGGCTTCATCGGTGACGGCGCGTCGCCGACGATCGCCGACATCCGCCTCGCCGCGACGCTCGAGTTCCTGGCGCTCCACGACACGCCGTTGCCGCAGTGGGCGACCGACTACCTCGGCCGCGTCGAGAAGGCGCTGGGCAAGGCGTACAGCGAGCCGGCCGCCGACGTGCGCGGCTACGTGTCGTCGAAGAAGAGCTGACAGGACGGCCCCGACGTGGAGACCCTGTCGCGCGAGCCGGACCGCGTCGTGTTCGGAGCCGGGGCGGAGGCCTCGACCGCCGAGCTCCTCGTCGAGCTGGGCGCGCGGCGCGTGCTCCTCGTCGCGCAGGATCGTCACGCCGAGGGTGCGGCGCGCATCGCGCGCGCGCTCGGAGATCGCGCCGCCGGCGTGTTCACGACCGACCGGCCGCAGGTGCCGGGCGAGGTCGCGGACGCCGCGGTGGCGCAGGCCCGCGACGCCGCCGTCGACTGGGTCGTCGCCCACGGCGGCGGCACGCCCATCGGCGTGGCCAAGGCGATCGCGCTCGCGTTGCCGGTCTCGCTCGGCGCGGTGCCGACGACGTACGCCGGCTCGGAGCGCACCAACATCTGGGGCATGGTGCGCGACGGCAAGAAGACCACCGGGCGCGACGATCGCGTGCGCCCGCGCCTGGTCGTGTACGACCCGATGCTCACGCTCGAGCTCGATCGCGCGCTCTCGCTCGACAGCCTCTTCAACGCGCTCGCGCACAGCGTCGAGGCGTTCTACGCCGGCGACGCGACCCCGGAGCTGCGCCGCGCCGCCGAGGAGTCGTTCGAACCGCTGCTCGCGGGCATCCGCGCCGTGGCGGTTGCACCGGGCGACCTCGCCGGACGCGAGCTGGCGCTGCGGGGGGCCGCGCTGGCGTCGATGGCCCTCGGCGGCGCGAGCATGGGCCTGCACCACAAGCTCGCCCACGTGCTCGGCGGTAGCTTCGACACGCCGCACGCGCGTACGCACGCGACGCTCTTGCCGTACGTGCTCGGCTTCAACGCCGTGGCGTCGGCGGCGACCGTGCGCGCGCTCCATCGCGCGTGGGGCGCGGGCGATCCGCCGGCGTTCCTCTACGATCTGCAGCGCTCGCTGGGGCTGGCCACGTCCCTGCGCGCGCTCGGCCTCACCGCGGACAAGCTCGACACCGTCGCCGACCAGGTGCTCGAGGCGAAGTACCCCAACCCGCGCGCCGTCGAGCGCGAGCCGCTGCGCGCCCTCCTCGACGACGCGTTCCACGATCGGCGGCCGTCGCTGCTCACGCGCCGCACCACGGTCGCCGCGCCGAGCCCCCACGGCGCCATGGCCGCCACCGTCCGCGGCGCGCCCATCGAGAGCGCGAGCGTGGTCGTGCTCGCGCTGCACGGACGCGGCGCGAGCGCCGATCGCTTCGCCGCCGATCTCGAGCGCCGCATCGGGCCGCGCACCGACCTCACCATCGTCGCGCCGCAGGCGAACGACAACGCGTGGTACCCGAAGGGCTTCCTCGCGCCGGTCGCCGAGAACCAGCCCGGCCTCGACAGCGCGCTCGCCGTCGTCGAGACCCTCTACCGCGCGCTGGCGGCGACCGTCGGCGCCGAGCGCGTCGTCGTCGCCGGGTTCTCGCAGGGCGCGTGCCTCGCGCTGACCTGGCTCTCGCAGACCCACGCGCGACCGCGTCGCGTGCTGGCGTTCAGCGGCGCGCCCACGCCGCTGCCGACCGCCAACCACGCCGCCGCGCACGGCGTCGAGCTCCACCTCGGCGCCGCCGCCGGCGATCCGTGGGTCGCGCGCGACGTGTTCGAGGCGGCCGCCGCGCGCTTCCGCGAGGCCGGCGCCATCGTCAGCGCGACGCTCGTGGCCGGCGACACGCACGGCATCCACGCGCCCGACGACGACGCCCTCCGTCGCGCCGTCGCGCGCGCCGCCGACGGCGTGCTCGCGTACCAGGCCGGCTTCGGAAACACGCACGCGTCCGAGGCGCGTCCCGGGGCGCTTCCGCGCGAGCAGAACAGCCCGCGCCAGGTGCCCTACGGCCTCGTCGCCGAGCAGATCAACGGCACCGGCTTCACCGTCCGGCGCGCGGACAACCTGCGTACATGGATGTACCGGCTGCGCCCGCAGCTCGTCGCGCACTCGTTCCGCCCGCGCGCGCACGGCCACTTCGTCGGCGAGTTCGGCATGGGCGTGCCGCTGCCCGAGGTCCTCGGCTATCGCGCGCTGCCCTTGCCCGACACCCACACCGACTTTCTCGCCGGGCTCACGACGTTCGCCGGCGCCGGCGATCCATCGCACGGCCGCGGCGCCGCCGTGCACCTCTACGCCGCCAACGCGGACATGGTGCGCACCGCGTTCTCGAGCGTCGACGGCGATCTGCTCGTCGTCCCCGAGCACGGCCGCCTGCACGTGCAGACCGAGCTCGGCCGCCTCGACGTGGCGCCCGGCGAGATCGCGGTCCTGCCGCGCGGGATCCGGTTCCGCGTGGCGCTCCCCGACGGCGCCGCGCGCGGCTTCATCGGCGAGGTCTTCGACGGCCACCTCGTGCTGCCCGAGCGCGGGCCCATCGGCGCCAACGGTCTCGCCGACGAGCGCCACTTCCTCGCGCCCGTCGCGGCCTTCGAGGACGAGGCCGCGCCGTGGACGATCGTGGTCCGTCAGGGCGGCCGGCTGTGGCAGACGGAGTCAGCGCACAGCCCGTTCGACGTCGTCGCGTGGCACGGCACGTACGCGCCCTTCAAGTACGACCTCGCCCGCTTTCAGAGCCTCGGGAGCGTCAGCTTCGACCACCCGGATCCCTCGATTCTCACCGTGCTGACGTGCCCGCTCGACGGGACGGGCCGGAACGCCTTCGACCTCGGCGTGTTCCGAGGCCGCTGGGACATCAGTCAGCACACGTTCCGTCCGCCCTTCTTCCACCGCAACGCCGCCGTCGAGTTCAACGGCGTCATCGCCAGCCCGGCCGGCAGCCGCTGGCGCCCCGGCGCGTTCACGTTCACGCCGCTCCTGACGCCGCACGCCATCTCGGCGCGCGCCTACGAGGACACGGTCACGATGTCGGACCACGAGGCCGATCGGCCCGAGCGGTTGCCCGACGACTCGCTGTGGATCCAGTTCGAGAGCGCGTACCCGATGAAGGTCATGCCCTGGATGCTCGAGCACCCGGCGCGCGACCCGAACCATCTTTCGGCCTTCGCAGACTACCGGCCGCGGCCTCAGGTGCCGTGATAACCTGATCTCCGAGCATGACGGAGACGTCGGTTCCGGCGCTCGATCCGGGGGCATTCACGCTGCTCGTCGTCGATGACGTCGACGACAACCGCGATCTCCTGTCGCGCTGGCTGCGCAAGCGCGGCTTCGTCGTCGTCACCGCGAGCGGCGGCGCCGAGGCGCTCGCGATCGTCGCCGGCCAGAACGTCGACCTCGTGATCCTCGACATCACGATGCCCGAGATGTCGGGCATCGACGTGCTGCGCGAGCTGCGCAAGGCGTCGGGCTCGGCCGATCTGCCGGTCATCATGGCGACCGCGCGCACGCGCAGCGAGAACGTCATCGAGGCGCTCGATCTGGGCGCGAACGACTACGTCACCAAGCCGATCGATCTGCCGGTGCTCCACGCGCGCATCGTGTCGACGCTGCGCACCACGCGCGCCCGGCGGCGCAGCGCGGGTCCGGTCGGTCCGGGTACGGTGCTCGACGACAAGTACCTGGTGAAGAGCAAGATCGGCGAGGGCGGGTTCGGCGCGGTCTATCGCGGCACGCATCGCGAGCTGCAGCGCGAGGTCGCCGTGAAGGTGCTGCACACGCCGCACCTCGACAAGGAGTCCGTGGCGCGCTTTCGCCGCGAAGGCATCAACGCGTGCCGCGTGCAGCATCCCAACGCGCTCGCCATGCTCGACTCGGGCATCACCGACAGCGGCGTGGCGTACCTGGTGATGGAGCTCCTCGAGGGCCACACGCTGGGCGAGGAGCTCGATCGCGGGTGGATGTCGTTCGCGCGCTGCGCCGACATCATGGCGCCGGTGTGCGAGGCCCTCGCCGCCGCGCACGAGGCCGGCATCGTCCACCGCGACATCAAGCCGGGAAACATCTTCCTCCACCATGGCCCCACCGGCGAGCAGCCCAAGGTGCTCGACTTCGGCATCGCCAAGCTGGTGGGCGCGAGCGTGCTCGAGCAGCGCATCACCGTCGAGGGCTGGATCGTCGGCACGCCGGTGTACATGGCGCCCGAGCGCTTCGGCACCGGCGGCTACGACGGGCGCTCCGACGTGTACGCGGTCGGCGTGTTGCTCCACCAGATCATCGCCGGCGACGTGCCGTTCGCGACGATGTCGAAGACCAGCGGCAGCCACGACGATCCGATCCAGCTGGCGACGATGCACGGTTTCCACGCGCCGCCGCCGCTGCGCAGCCTCGAGCCCGACACGCCCCCCGCGCTCGAGGCGCTGGTGCTGCGCGCGCTCGCCAAGCAGCCGGGCGATCGGCCGACCGCGGCCGAGATGGCCGACGAGCTCCGCGCCGCCGTGGTCGGTGCGCCCGCGCATCGCTCGCTGATGGACGAGGGGCTGCCCACGCCCTCGGCGATCATCATGAAGCGCAGCGCCCGCGGCGGCACCTTGCCGACCGTGCCGTTCGACATGGGCCCGACCACGAAGAAGGAAGGCGAGTCGTGACGACGGCCGGCCGGAGTCGGCGACCATGACGTGGCACGTCGCCTATCACGGCGCCGACGCCGCGACCGCCGAGCAGGTGCGCGCCGAGCTCACCGCCGCCGGCCACACCGTCACGCCGTGGCATCCCGGAGCGCCGATGCCCGCCGACGCGCGCATGCTCGTCATCGATGGGCTCGGCGCCGCCAGCGCCGCCGGCGAAGTGCCGTGCGACGTGATCGTCCTGCTCGCGCCCGACGAGCTGACGAGCGTCGCGCTCTTCCCGCATCCCGTCACCGACGTCGTGCTCACGCCGCTCCGTGCGGGCGAGGTGGCGCTGCGCGTGGCGCAGCTCGGCGCGCTCGATCCCAAGGCGATGCGCGAGCGCCAGCGCGTGCTCAGCCTCGCCGTCGAGGCGTCGAGCGACGTGGTCGAGATGACCGATCCCCGCGCGCGCTTCCTCTACGTCAACCCGGCGTACGAGCGCGCCCTCGGCTTCACGCCCGACGAGGTCGTCGGCAAGACCCCGGCGCAGCTGGTGCGTAGCGACGCCCACACGCCCGAGTTCTGGAAGGAGCTCGATCGCACGCTCTCGAGCGGACAGACCTGGCGCGGCACGCTCATCTCGCGCGGGCGCGACGGGCGCTACGTGCACTTCGACACCACGCTCACGCCGGTCGCCGACGCGAAGGGCCGCATCACGCACCACCTCGGCGTGAAGCGCGACGTCACCGAGGAGCTGGCGCGGCAGGAGGCGCTGCTCGAGGCCAACCGCGCGCTCGAGCAGGCGCGCGACGTCGCGGTCTCGGCGAGCCGCTCCAAGAGCGAGTTCCTCGCCAACATGAGCCACGAGCTGCGCACGCCGCTCAACGCGATCATCGGCTACAGCGAGATGCTGATGGAGGACGCGCCCGCCGGTGAGCAGACGCACCTCGATCTCCAGCGCATCCGCAACGCGGGCACGCACCTGCTCACGCTCATCAACGACGTGCTCGACATCTCCAAGATCGAGGCCGACAAGGTCGAGCTGGTTCCCGAGCGCTTCCTGCTCGGCGACCTCGTCGCCGACGTGCAGGCCACCGTCGAGCCGCTGGCCCGCGCCAACGACAACAAGTTCACGGCGGTCGCCGCCGGCGAGCTGGGCACGATCAACATCGATCGCACGCGCCTGCGCCAGATCCTGCTGAACCTCCTCGGCAACGCCTTCAAGTTCACGAAGCAAGGGTCGGTGCGGCTGACCGTGTCGCGCCTCCAGCGCGGCGACCGACCGTGGATCGAGATCAAGGTCGAGGACACCGGCATCGGCATCACCGACGCGCAGCAGAAGCGGCTCTTCCAGCCATTCGTGCAGGCCGATTCGTCGACGACGCGCGAGTTCGGCGGCACCGGCCTGGGCCTCGCCATCTGCAAGCGCCTCACCGAGCTCATGGGCGGCGACATCGCGCTCACCAGCGAGCTCGGCCGGGGCTCGACGTTCACGGTGCACCTGCCGGCGGAGGAAGACGAGCCGTCGGGCGAGCTACGAGCGGCGCGCCGCACCGGCAATCCGGTCGTGCTCCTCATCGACGACGACGTCGAGGCGCGCGAGCTGTCGCGACGCACGCTGGCGCGGCGCGGCTTCACGATCATCTCCGCGGAGAGCGGCGCGCGCGGGCTCGAGCTCGCGAGCTCGGTCGCGCCCGACGCCATCGTGCTCGACGTGAAGATGCCGGGCATGAGCGGCTGGGAGGTGCTGTCGACGCTCAAGCTCGACGAGCACACCGCGGCCATCCCCGTGATCATGATGACGGTGATGCACCAGAAGGAGGTCGGCCAGACGCTCGGGGCCGCCGACTTCCTGATCAAGCCGATCGATCCCGACCGGCTGGTCGACACGCTCCTGCGCCATACCCGGACCAAGACGGCGCGCGTGCTCGTGGTCGAGGACGACGAGCCGACGCGCGAGCTGATCCGGCGCACCCTCGAGCACCGCGGCAACTTCGTGGCCGAGGCCGACAACGGACGCGTCGCTCTCGACACCATCGAGGAAGCGCGCCCCGACGTGGTGGTGCTCGATCTGATGATGCCGGTGCTCGACGGGTTCGGCTTCTTGCACGCCCTGCGCGCGGATCCGCGCTACGCCGAGCTGCCGGTGATCGTCACGACCGCGCGCACGCTCGACGAGGTCGAGCGCAACGATCTGGCGCGCAACGCACAGCGCGTGATCGAGAAGACGGCGCACACGCGCCAGGAGCTGCTCGGGGTGATCGGGGACCAGATCAACGCGATCGTCGCCCGCCGCTGACCATGGCCGCTCGCATCCTCCTGGTCGAAGACAACGAGATGAATCGCGACATGCTGTCGCGCCGCCTCCAGAAGAAGGGCTTCGACGTGATCTGCGCCTCGGATGGCCAGTCCGCGGTCGAGATGACGCGCACGCAGAATCCCCATCTCGTCGTGATGGACCTGAGTCTGCCCATCCTCGACGGGTGGGAGGCCACGCGGCGGATCAAGGCCGACCCTTCCACGCGGACCATCCCGGTCCTCGTCCTCACGGCGCACGCGATGGAGGCGGACCGCGAGCGCGCGCTCGCGGCCGGTTGTGACGACTACGATACCAAACCGGTGGAGATGGCCCGGCTGCTCGCCAAGATCACCCGCCTGCTGGGTGCGACGCCGGGTGGTACGATCGATCCGTGAACCGCGACGACTTCCGCGAGGCGCTCCTGTCCGTGATGGAGCGCAAGGTGCACTGGGCCTGGGCCTCGTTCACGAGCGGCCAGATCCCGCGCGAGCGGCTGCACCTGCACTTCGAACAGGAGTACGCGACGTACGTGCGCGACTTCCCCGTGCTGCTCGGGCGCGCGTACGTGCAGTGCCCGGTGGCGTCGGCGCGACGCGAGCTCGCCGAGAACCTGTACGAAGAAGAGACGGGTGGCCTCGCCGCGGGCAAGCCGCACCCCGAGCTGTTCCTCGAGTACCCGCGCGGCCTGGGCTTCGACATGGCGCGCTTCGAGGGCGTGGTGCCGCTCATTCCGGCGGCGCGCGCGTGGCGCGACCTGCTCGACGCGCACACGCAGGCGTGCGGCTGGGCGGTCGCGGCGGCGGTGACCACGATCTTCCTCGAGGGCACGCCGTACGAGCGGGGCGAGCTCGACCCGACGAAGCCGCGCCGGCCGGAGGCGCCGCTCGAGCAGCACCCGCTGGTCGTGCACTACGGCCTGCCGATCGAGGCGCTCGCGCTGACCAAGGCGCACCGCAAGGTCGAGGGCGGTCACCGGACCGCGGCCTGGCGCGTCATCCTCGATCACACCGACGACGACACGCGCGACGACGTGGTGGCGGCGATGGAGGACCAGGTCGAGGCGTGGCTCGCGTACCGGGACGGCGTCGCGGCGGCGTGCGGGATTGCGCGGTAGCGCCGCGCGCGCGCGACGACGAACGCATACAATGATCGGCGCATGACCTCCCGGGGAACGCTACTCGTCTATCTTGCGGCCGCGGTGCCGCTCGTCGCCTGCGGTGGCAAGGCCAAGCCGCCGCCTCCGCCCAAGGCGCCGGTCGCGGTGAAGAAGCCGCCACCACCGCCGCCGCCGCCGGTGTGCGTGCCGCCGCTCGAGCCCGCGATGATCGGCATGGCCACGTCCGAAGGCAGCGCGGTGCAGTTCTGCGTGAGCGACGGCGCCGAGCAGAACGCGTGCTTCGCGGTCGACCTCGACGAGAAGAAATACGAGACGCTCGACGCGTCGCCCGTGGCGCAGACGCCGACGCTCACCGCGCCGAGCGCCAAGCTCATGGCCTCGCCCACCGAGCTGCAGATCTGCTTCGAGGAGGGCGGCTCGGAGTGCAAGACGGTCAAGCCCAAGGTCCCCAAGGGCGCGACCACGCCGATCGACGCGGCGATCGACGCGACCGGCGCGTGGGCCGTGCTGATGCTCGGCGACGCCGAGAAGGGCAAGGGCGTGGCCGAGGTGTGGGACGTCGCCAAGGGCAAGAAGACGGCGACCATCAAGTACGCCAAGGGTGATCACAAGTGCGGCACCGCGCAGGTGCTCGGCGACGTGGTCTACATCAGCGCGAGCGTGTGCGCCGGCCCCGCGGCGAAGGGCGCGCTCTACTCGATGAAGGGGAAGAAGCTCGGCGACGTCGGCGGCAAGGACTTCGGCACGTACGGCGCGACCGCCGTGCAGGTCGGGCCGACGCAGTGGGCGTTCCTCGAGGAGGGCGCGGGCGTCATCGCGCTCCAGGACGTGAAGACCGGCAAGGTCGACAAGACGATCGATCTGCTCGCGCTGTGGGGCAGCGATCGCGGCGGGGGCAACCCCGGCGAATCGGCGCTCGTGCGCGGCGGCGAGGGCAAGCTCGTCGTCGTCGCCGGCTCGCCCGCAGCCGGTACCGTCGGCATCGTCGACCTCGAGTCGGGCGAGACGTCGGTGATCCAGGCGCTCGCGTGCGAGGCGAGCGAGAAGCCAGCGGTAGGGCCGGTCTCGCAGTAGAATCGAGGCGGGAGGTCTCTCGCATGGACGGACGTACGGGCCGAGCGCCGTATGGCTTCGCGCTTAGCACGCCGGAGAAGCTCGCGATGCGAGCGTTCTGGCAGTTCTTCGAGACACGCCGTCCGATCATCGTCGAGGAGCTGGGCCGCGCCCTCGCCGACGGCGCGCCGGAGATCCAGGCCGAGCTGGCGCGGACCGTGAAGGTCGAGAACGCGCAGCGCCAGTATGCGCTCCAGCGGGCCGCGGTGCTCGAGGATCGCTGGGAGCCGTACCTCGAGGAGATGCGCGCGCTCGGCGCGACGTACGCGAACGCCGGAGTCGGGTACTCGGCGTGGATGTGGCGAACGGCGAACTTCCGGGACGCCGTGCGGCGGCAGGTGCTCGTGCTGGCCGAGGAGCATCACGACGTGAAGCTCCTGGACGCCAAGCTCCTCGTCGATGGACTGCTCCACCTCGTCGACGTCACGCTCGAGAGCCTCCTGAGTGGTTTCATCGCCGCCAAGGAGACGCTCATCGATCGCAGCGAAGAACAGCTGCGGCAGGCTCAGAAGATGGAGGCGGTGGGACGGATGGCGGGCGGCATCGCGCACGACTTCAACAACATGCTCACGGTCGTCGAGGGCTACGCGACGTTCCTCGAGGACAGCCTGGCCGAGACGGACGAGCGGCGCGAGGACGCCAGCGAGATCCGTCGCGCCGCGGAGCGCGCCGGACGCCTCACGCGCCAGCTGCTGGTGATGAGCCGTCACAGCATCGTCACGCCGCGCCCGGTCCGCGTCGACGACGTCGTCAACGAATTCTCGGCGATCCTGCGTCGTCTCCTGGGCGAGCGGATCACGCTGGTGTGCCATCGGCGCGAGGCGCCGGCGGTCATGGTGGACGTCGGCCAGCTCGAACAGGTGTTGATGAACCTGGCCGTGAACGCGCGCGACGCGATGCCGACGGGCGGGCGGCTCACGATCGAGACGCGCGTCGTCGAGGTCGATGAGGAGATCGCGCAGCTGGCGGGACGGACAGGGCGTCACGTCGTGCTCGCGGTGACGGACACCGGCATCGGGATGGACGTGGATACACAGCGGCGCATCTTCGATCCGTTCTTCACCACGAAGGGCGCGGCGCGTGGCACGGGCCTGGGCATGTCGATCGTGCACGGCATCGTCACGCAGGCCGGCGGCGTCATCTCCGTGTACAGCCAGCCGGGCCGCGGCACGACGTTCAACATCTACCTGCCGGCCACGACCGAGACCGCGCTGGCCGTGCCCGTCGAGACACCGGTCGCGCCCAAGACCCTCCCACCGTCGACGATCCTGATCGTCGACGACGACCGCGAGGTGCGCGAGGTCGCGGTCCGCATCCTGAACGACGCCGGGTGTCGCACGCTCGAGGCCGCGGGCGCCGAGGACGCGCGGCGCATCTGCGTCAGCCACGACGGCGTGATCGACGCGGCGGTGATCGACGTCGCCCTCACCGACGGCCGCGGCGATGACCTCGCTCATCACCTGCGCGCGCTGCGCCCCGCGCTGCCCGTGCTCCTCGTCTCCGGCTACCCTGCCGGCGCGCTCACGGTGGAGGGCGCGGCCCCACCCGATCTCCTCGCCAAGCCGTACACACCGGCGCGTCTGCGCGCGGCGATGGCGAGCGTGCTGGGCCCGATCGGCGAGCCCGCGCGAGCGCCCGCCCAGCCGGCGGCCGGACCCTCGCGGCCGGCGGTGTTGCTCGCCGAGGACGACTTCCTCCTGCGCGGCACCGTCACGCGCGTGCTCGAGACGTCGGGTTGCACGGTGGTCGCCGTCGAGAGCGCGGCGGAGGCGATGCGCGCGCTGGAGTCGCGCTCGTTCGACGTGATCGTCAGCGACGTCTACATGCCGGGGGGAGACGGCACCGAGCTCCTGCGCTCGGTGCGCCGGCTCGATCTCGACATCCCGATCATCTTGATGAGCGGCACGCCGAGCGTCGAGGTCGCGACGAAGGCGATCGAGTACGGTGCGTTCCGCTACCTGACCAAGCCGCTCGACTACAGCGCCCTCACCCGGCTGGTGAAGCACGCGACGCGCGCGCACGCGCTGGCCCGGCTGCGCCGCGACGCGTTCTCGCTCAAGGGTCAGCCCGTGGGCGCGGTCGATCGCGCCGGGCTCGAGGTGCGCTTCGATCAGGCGCTGGACGGGCTCTGGATGGCGTTCCAGCCGGTGGTCGACGCGAGCACCGGCGCGCCGTTCGGTGTCGAGGCGCTGATGCGGAGCACCGAGCCGACCATGGCGGGGCCGCTGGCGCTCCTCGAGGCGGCGGGACAGCTCGGTCATCTCACGCGCTTGAGCCGGCGCGTGCGCGCCCTCTCGGCGGCGGCGACCGAAGCCCACGATGACCTCACGCTGTTCATCAACCTGCACCCCGACGACCTGCTCGACGTCGATCTCGTCGACGAGCTCGCGCCGCTCACCCGGTTCGCGCCGCGCGTGATCCTCGAGGTCACCGAGCGCGCGTCGCTCACACGGTCGCCCGAGCTGCGGGCGCGCCTCGATCGCATCCGCGCGCTCGGCTTCCGCCTCGCCGTCGACGACATCGGCGCCGGCTACTCCGGCCTGACGAGCTTCACGGAGCTCACCCCGGAGCTCGTGAAGATCGACATGTCGCTGGTCCGCGACGTGCACGTGACCGCGCTCAAGCAACGCACGATCGCGGCGCTGTGCCGGCTCTGCCACGAGGTGGGGACCCTGGTCGTGGCCGAGGGTGTCGAGACCGTCGAGGAGCGCGACTGTCTCCAGCAGCTCGGCTGCGATCTGCTCCAGGGGTACTTCATCGGTCGTCCCGGCCCGCTGCCTGCGGCGCGCGGCGGCGGCGGCGGCAGCGGAACCGTCTCGGCGACGCCCCGCGCGATCGTCGACACGCTCGTCGACACGTCCATCCTGGTCCTGCGTTCGCACAACGGCGAGCAGGCGCGGCTGGTCTCGACCGACACGACACGGCGCATCGATCCACCGCCTTCGATCGCGATCTCCATCGAGCTCACGGGCGGCCTGCGTGGCGCCGTGACGTGGGTCTTCTCACCCGAGCTCGCGCGCACTCTCGCGCGCGGGATGCTGGAGGGCGTCGAGCCACCGCTCGAGGCCGTCGTCGACGCCATGGCGGAGCTGGCCAACATCTGCGCCGGCAACGCGACGCACCCACTGATGCGTGCGGGCTACCAGGTCGAGATCAGCACGCCGATCGTCCACGACACGACGACGTCCCGGGAGCTGGGCAGGGAGGTGGTCACCGCGACGATCGAGTCCCCCAGCGGCTCGCTCCGGATCCTGTTCGCGCTCGAACCTCGATCCTGACGACGGAAACGCACAGGCGCCCGGCCGTATTTTGTCCTTCCGTCGCACCTGCGGAGGCGTACGCTCGACGCATGGGGGACCAGGTCATCACGCAACCGGGTGACGACGACCTCGAGCGTCTCGCCGAGCAGGTCGTGCGCGTCGGTCAACTCGCCGCCGAGCACCTCGACGCCGACCTCACCGACGACGACTCCGATCTCGACGTCGTACAAGAGCTCCTCGACCTCGGCGCCGTGCCGCCCGACGCGACCTACGACCTGCAATGCCTGGGCATCGTCTTCGGCATGCGCGTCGTCGAGGCGATGGACGGCGTCGACTGGGCCATCGTCGAGGACGAGTTCGGCCGCGACCCCGCCCTCCGCTACCTCGACACCAGCCTCCTCGTCTTCCCGCTCACCATGATCGCGAAACGCGTCGAGGACGGCGAGGACGTCGACGTGCGCGACCTCTTCACGCACCTCCTCGCCGACCTCGAGCAGCTGAAGCGCAAGGTCGCGCGCCCGAGCTAGGTTAGCCGCCCGCCGCGTCAGTTGCCGAAGCCGCCGACGAACGCAGCGCCGGCCGACACCGCGACGGCGGATTGCGAGAACACCTGGAAGGCCTTGCGGATCTCCGTCGGCGAGTTGCGCGGCGTGAGGATCCAGCGATCGGGGATGCCCATGTCGCGGAACACCTTCATGAAGTCGGTGGTCCCGTCGTGGATGCCCATCGCCGCGATGACGTGGTTCTCCTGCGCGAGCATGTCCTGCACCAGCGCGCGCACCTCCTTCGGACCACACCGCGTCGATCCGTAGTCGCCGCCGTCGGTGATCAAGAGCGTCACCGTGCGCACGGGGACGCCGGCCTGCGCCAGCTCGGCGCTCTTCGCGACCACGGTGCCGAGCAGCACGACGGTCTGGTCGTAGAGCGGCGTGCCGTGGCACGGATCGTAGTTGTTCGCGTCCATCTCCACCGCGCCGTCGAGCGGCACGTACGGGTACAGCACGTCGCCGTTCAGGTAGCGGCAGTGCGTGAACACCTCGCCGGCCTGCCGCGACTTCTTCAGCGCCTCGAGCACGAGGTTGTGGCCGTCGCGCACGGCGGCCGTGTTCTTGGCCCACGCGATCGAGTTCGAGTCGTCGGGCATCATGGTGACGAGCACCACCTCGCTCGCCGTCACGTCGTCGACCGCGACGCCGAGGCCGGCCTGGATCTGCGCGCCCATGTCGACCACGTCGAGGGCCTGCATCGACGCCGCGGACAGCGTGCCGGTCTTGTGGGCGTCGTCGAGCAGCGTCTTGGCAAAGCCCTTCGGCCGCGTGTTGTGGTCGTTGTTGTCGTCGTCTTGCTTGCTCATCGTGTTCTCCTTGTCTCGGCTGAGAGGGCCGGTCAGAGACCGGGCCAGCTGGTGATGGGGTCGGTGGAACGGACCAGGTTCATGCCCGCCGCGGCGAACCGCGCGAGCGCCTGGTCGGCGGCCGGCGTGAAGTCCGCGACGAAGCCGCCCTTGCCGTCGGGGACGGTCACCGAGCTCATGCAGTCGGTGACCACGTAGACCTTCCTGGCGAGCGCCGCATCGAACGCGACGATCTCGTCGAGCAGGTCGTCGATCGTGCTCTTCACGCAGTGGCTCGCGGCCTGCCCGGCGATGACGACCGCGTCGGCGCCGAGCAGCGTCTTCACGAACTGCGTGTTGCGCTGCGCCAGCGGCGAGCCGTCCCAGCGCGCGAGCACCTCGGGGCGCAGCACCGAGTAGTTCTCGGTGAGCGGATTGCCGCCCTTCACCTCGACCCACGACTGCGCCCCGCGCGCGAACGAGTGGAACATGCGCGCCGCGTGCACCACGCCGGCGAGCGCGTGCCCGTCGGAGCCGAGCACGCAGTGCGGCGGCCACAGGTACAGCTGGTACTTGCCGGCCTTCTCGAGCTCGTCGCAGTAGAAGCGCACCTGCTTGCACAGCCAGGCGTAGTTGCCGCCGCACAGCCACTTCGCGACGGCCGGGTTGGGCCGCACCTCGCCGTGCGCGATCTGGTCGGACGTGATCACGCGGTGCGCGGTGAGCGGCTGACCGGCCTGGTCGATCCAGAACGCGGGAAAAAAGATCTGGTACGCGAAGTGGGTGTCCATCGTCGTCGTGATGTCGGTGATGACGCCCAGGTTCTGGTAGACGAGCTCGGCGATGCGCCGCGAGTCGTCGATCGCGCCGGTGCCGCTGCGCCCGGCGACGTACAGCGAGCCCTCCGGGAAGCAGAAGTCCTTCTGAACGTCGATGAGGAGCAGGTGAACGCGACGCTCGTCGGCGGCCGCCGGCTTGAGGCCGTGCTGGTTTCGCCACGCAGCGGCGGCGGTGGCGAGCGACGTCTCGTCGGGACGGTAGGCCCACGACGCGGCCTGCGCGCGATCGTAGTGAGTGGGGAGTGGAAGTCGCGTGGTGGTCATGTCGAACCTCGTTGGGTGGTGAAGGTCAGGCGAGCCGCGCGAACGGGCGCGCCCGCGATCAGAAGAGGTGCGCCGTTCTTGCGGACGGCGATGCCGCCTTGTACGGCGGCGAGATCGTCGACGGCGGCGACGAAGGCGCGGGTGTCCGGGAAGCGGCGCGTGACGTCGAGCGTGCCGGTGGCGCCGGCCTCGACGCGCACGATGCCGTCGTCGGTGGGGACGAGCAGCATCGCGCCCGCGGCGCAGGCGCCCGCGATGCCGGCCAGCCAGCCCGGGTCGGTCGCGTCGGCGGTGGCCTCGGCGATCACGCGGCCCTGGCCGATGCACACGACGCGCACGAGCTCGCGCGCGCCGTCGGTCTCGCGCCACCACAGCCAGGCGCGGTCGTCGCCGAGGACGCAGCCCTGCGCCGCGATGCGGCCGCGGATCGCCGGCAGACGCGCGCGATCGTCGATGCCGCGCCGCCCCGGGACAAACGTGAGCCCGACCGCGTAGCCGCCGGCGCGCCAGAGGCCGGCGCCGAACGTCGCTCCGACCCACGCGCGCGTGGCACCGGGCACGATCTGCCCGACCTGCTCGGCCCCGAGCGGGCCGCGATGCCAGAGCGCCGCGCCGCTCATCCACATGGCCGTCCCCGGGGCGGCGTCCCCGCGGAGCTCGTGCGCGCCCCACGCGACGGTGCGCGGATCGATCGGCGTGACGAGGAGGTCGCCCCACGTCGCAGGCACCGCGACCTGGCGGGCGCACGACGGACAGCGCGGGCGCACGTGGTCGACGCCGCAGGTCGCGCAGCGGTGAAGCCGCAGGCGATCGAGCAGCGACGCCGGGAACGGTCCGCGCACGCCGCGATCGAACACGGCCGAGAAATGGTCGAGGAGCTCGTCGGTGAGGCCGGCCAGCGGCGCCGACGCGCGGGGATACACCACCTCGCCGTCGAAGACGCTCGGGCCCCGCAGCGAGCGAGCCGCGGGCGGTACGCGCCGCGCCGGATCCGCGGGCTGGTGCACGCCGCCGTACGGCCCGACCCAGCACAGGGTGCGGAACAGCATCACGGTGTATGCGAACCAGTCGGACAGCGTGTCGTGCGGACGCACGAGCGCCGGCGCCGGCTGGGCCGAGTCGCACAGCCGCGGATCGACGAAGCGCTCGGTGAACATCGGGCACGGCCAACGGCCCCAGGCGAAGCTGTCGGCGTCGATCATCCAGGCGCGGTCGCCGTCGACGAGCACGTTGCCGTCGTTGAAGTCGCCGACGACGACGCCGGCGGCGTGCAGCGCGCCGAGCGTGCCGTGCAGATCGCGCAGCGCGCCGACCAGCGCCGCCAGATCGATGCCGCCGGCGCGACGCGCGCGCGGCTCGCCGAGCTCGTACAGCGGGCGACCGCCGCAGCGATCCATCACGTAGCCGACGACGTGCTTCTTGCGCGCGTCGCGGACCAGCGCGCGCGGCACCGCGACGCGCGGGGGCAGGTTGCGGGGAAAGCTGGTCAGGCGCGTCGCGGCGTCGGCGAGGCGCGCCGCCGCGACGTCCTCGCGCGCGCGGTCGCCCGCGACGTCGGGGTGCTTCGGCCCCTTGTAGAGCTTGAGCACCTGCGCGCCGAGGTCGTAGACGTCGGCCTCGCCGCCGTGGCCGAGGACCGGCACGGTCGCGAGATCGATCGTGTCGCGATCGACCGTGACCTTCACGACACCGTCTCCCGCGGTGACGGTAGCGTCCAGCGCGCCATGGCGATCGTGGTGTCGTCGTCGAGCAGCGCCGGCGTGCGCACCACGCGGCGCGCCTCCCAGTCGATCTCGACCTGATCCTCGGCGAGGAGCGCGAGCTTCCGCGTCAGCACCGCCGGGTTGCGGAAGACGACGTCGGCGGCGAGCGCGTTCAGGCACGGCAGCGCGCCTGCGCCGTCGGTCGCGATGGCGACGCGATCGATCTCGCGCGGGTCGGCGATCCACGTCTTGCCGGCGGGCCGCGAGCCGACCAGCGCCTGCGCCAGGTACGGCGGCTGGTTCTCGGGGAAGGGACCGATCACGCTCACCGTGTCGCCGAGCGCGACCACGCCGTCGCCGATCGCGTGCACGGCGATCACCTCGGGCGTGATGACCGCGGCCAGCGATGTGAACATGAAGTGCTCGATGACGACCGCGGTCGGATCGGGCGCCATCGCCGCCGCCAGCGCCGACAGGTGGGAGATCACGTCGGCGCCCGCGGCCTCGAACAGCGCCGCATCGGCGGGCGCGCCGGCATCGAGGCGTTCGGTGAGCGCACGACTCCAGAGCCGAGCGCCCAGCGCCGCCCCCACCTCGCTGCGCGGCGCGCCGCCGCATCCATCACAGACGACGAGCACGACGCCGCGCGCGGAGCGCGTCCACGACACCGCGTCCTGGTTGGGCCGAGCCAGCCGGCGATGCGTTCGACCGGCGACGCTGCCCGCCGCGACCTCAGTGTTCATCATACACATTTGATAGTGTCGATTGAACACTATGTCAAGCGGCGACATTTCTGCTGCCCGCGCCGCGCAGGATTCCGCGAACGAATGCGCGCCGTTACGCGGGCCCCGGCCGGGGCCCGCGGTATCATGTGGAGATGGGGACGCTACGCTTCGTCGTGGTAGCCACGGCTCTGGCCGCGGCTTGCAAGCAGGGCTCGTCGGGATCCGCCAGCGGCTCGGCGCCGGCGCCGGAGTCGCCGACGCCCGCGACGACGACGACGACGACGGCGACAACGCCGACGACAACGACACCGACACCGACGACGCCTGCATCGCCAGCGCCGGAGGTCTTCACCAAGGAGCTCTACCGCGCGCCCGGCGGCGGCGCGCTCTTTCGCTTTCCGCCGGACAGCGTGATGGGCCGCTCCTGGATGCGCACGGCGTTGAAAGACGGCACCGCACAGGTGATCCGCTTCACGTACGAAGACCCACCGCGCCGCGCGATGGTCGAGGTTCGGTTTCGCGATCGCGCCGGCACCGCCGCCGCGCCGCGCGCGCTCGCCGAGAGCGCCGCCGCCGAGATGGTGAAGTCGCTGCCCGGCGCCAAGACGCTGGGTGGACAGGCGCTGCCCACGCCCGGCGGCCCCTCGTGGGGCGTCGGCGCCGAGGCCGACCTGGATGGCGCGAAGATCGTCATTGGCGTCGTCGCGATCGCCGAAGGTGGCGACGCCGTGCTGGTCACCACCATCGCCAACGCCGAGCTCTACGACGCGCCGGCGGTCGCACCGTTGCTCGACGCCATCTACAAGGGAATCAGCGTCGGGTCGAAGGTGGCCCCGGCCCCGACGCTCTCACCACCCACACCTCTCAGCGGCGTGTTCATCCGCATCGGGCCGGCGCTCGGCGAGGTCCACATCATCCAGCTCGACCCGCGCGGCTACGCGCTGCTCGAGGATCAGGTCGGCAACATCGACATCGACACCGCGCACGCGACCGGTGCCGTCGCGCGCTACACGGTCTCCGGCGACGACGTGCGCATCACACCCGCCACGGGACGCGCCTGGGAGCTCCGCAGGAACGGCGCCGATCTCTCCGAGGGCAGCCACAACTACTGCCGCGCCGCCTCCACCGACGGCCTCACGCTCACCGGCCGCTGGGAATCGTCGACGTTCGTGAACACGATGGGCCTCACCGGCGAGACGTACATGGCCAGCGCGTCGTCGAAGTACACGTTCGCCGCCGACGGCACGTACCGCGACGCGTCGACGGTGTCGGCGACGCACGGCACACCGATCACGCCCGGCGAGCTGGCGACGCCAGACGTCGCGGCCGGCGGCAGCGACCAGAGCGTCGGACGCTACCGCATCGCGGGCGATCGCCTCGAGCTCACGCGCGGTGGCACGACGCTCAGCCTGCCGTTCTACGCCCGCGCGTGCGCCGGCAAGCTGTCGACCAAGACCCTGGTCATCGACGGCGCGCTCTACCTCCTCGACGACGACTGACGACGACGACTGACGACGACGGCTGACTACGCCAGCCGGCGCGACACGCGCGGCGGCAGCAGCGCGCGCAGGCTCATCCCGCCGGGCGTGGGCGCGCCCTCGAGGATCGCGACGCCGCCCTTCTTGAGCGGGATGGTCTCGCCGTGGCGCGGCTCGCCGGTCGTGAGCAGCGCGATGAGCTCGCCCAGCCACGGCTCGTGACCGATGACGGCGACGCGCGGCACCGCGGCCTCGGCGATCGCCGACAGCAGCTCGGCCCTGGGCGACAGCGTCAGGTGCGCGCACACCGACGCGCTGCCGCCGGTGCGCAGGAGCGAGAGCGCGAGGTCCGCGGTCTCCGCGGCGCGACGCCACGGGCTCGACAGGATCCGATCGATTCGTAGATCCAGCCCCCGCAGGCCGCGCACGACTTGCTTGAAGCGGCGGCGCCCGCGATCGGTGAGCGGCCGTTCGGCGTCGACCATGTCGGGGGAACGCTCGACGGCGATTGCGTGACGGATCACGACGAGCTCCATGCCCTCGACGGTACACCTTGACGCTCCCCGACACGCATGGGAAACCGCCCGCATGATGCGCAGCATTCTCCTCGCGATCACCGTCGCGGCCGCCGCCTCCGCGTGCGGCGGCAAGTCGAAGCCCGCGACCTCGACCGACATCAGCCAGAGCCAGCCCGCCGGCAATCCCGGCGAGGAGCACGAGCACAGCTTCCCCGCCGAGATGGGCGCCTTCCACGACAAGCTGGCGCCGCTGTGGCACGCCGACTCCAATCAGGCCCGCATCGACCAGACGTGCACGGCCACGGGCGAGCTCGATGCGCTCGCCGCCGGCGTGAAGAACGGCGCCGTGCCCGAGGGTGTCGACCCGGCGAAGTACAGCGAGCGAGCGGACGCGCTCACCGCGAGCATCGTCAAGCTGAGCGCCGCGTGCGGCTCGCCGGATCGCGCCACGTTCGACGCCGACTTCGGCGGCGTGCACAGCGCCTTCCACGCCCTCATCGAGCTGCTCCCCGCGACCGAGGAGCACATGGCGCCGAACGCCGGCGCGAGTGATCTCGGCGTCGCGCCCGAGGACGGCAAGTAACGTGTCGCAGAAGCTCTGGCACCACGGCGAGCAGTACGCGGGCGACTCGCTCGATCCCGCGACGTGCCCGGCCGATCCGCTGGAGCTCTTCGCCGCGTGGTTCGCCGCTGCCGAGGCCGCGAAGCTCCCCAGCGTGAACGCCATGACGCTCGCCACCGTCGATCTCGGCGGCCGTCCGTCGGCCCGCATCGTGCTGCTCAAGGAGCTCGACGAGCGCGGCTTCGTGTTCTTCACCAGCTACGAGAGCCGCAAGGCGCACGAGCTCGAGACGTCGGGGCGAGCCGCCCTCCTCTTCTACTGGCAGCCGCTCGATCGCCAGCTCCGCATCGAGGGCGCGGTCGAGCGGCTCGAGGCCGAACGCTCGGACGCGTACTTCGCGACCCGCCCGCTCGGGTCGCGCCTCGGCGCCATCGCGTCGCCGCAGTCGCAGCCGCTCGCGAGCCGCGCCGAGCTCGAGGCCAAGGTCGCCGCCGTCGAGGCGTCGCTCGCGGGCGCCGACCCTGCGCGCCCCGCATCATGGGGCGGCTATCGCGTCATCCCCGACGCCCTCGAGTTCTGGCAGGGCCAACCCAGCCGCCTCCACGATCGCGTCGCCTACGCGCGCACCGCATCCGGCTGGTCGCGCACCCGCCTCGCCCCCTGACCCGGGGACGATCAGCGGAGGGGTTTGAGGCCGCGCTGCGTGCGGTACTGGTTCACGGTGCGGTGCACCTGTTCGTCGTGCGTCAGGAGCTTGGCGAGCTGCGAGGAGGTCACGCCGAGCTTCTCTGCCGTCACTGCGACCTCCGCGCCGGCCGCGACGAACAGGTCCAGCAGGCGCGCGATCGCGACCCAGTAGCCGGGGGTGAGGCGCGTCTTCGCGCCGAGCGGGGCGGTGCCGCCGCGCATGAGCGCCGCCAGTCGCTCGTCGGCGACGAAGCCGTCGAGCGCGACCGGCTCGCGCACCCCCATCGCGAGCGCGCCGCGCAGCCGCTTCACGGCGCTGGCCTTGTTCTCGTGCTGCGAGCGACTGTCATCGGCGTGCGCCGAGACGCCGGTCGCGGTGTGGCGCACGCGCACCGCGCTCTCGGTCTTGTTGCGATGCTGGCCGCCCGGCCCGCTCGCGCGATATCGGTCGACCTCGCACTGCCGCACGAGCTCGTCGTCGCCGGCGAGGATGTACGCGTCGCGAGCCATGGCGCAGCCTGGCCCGCGTCAGTTCGCCTGTGACGGCGGCGGCTCGGGCGTCGCGCCGGCCCGCGGCTTCGGCGCGCTCTGCGTCGGCTCGATGTACACGTCGACGCCGCCGCGATCACCGGCGCGCCCGATCTCGACCTTGCTCACGCCCTCGACGGCCAGCATGTTGACCAGGGGCTCGAGCCCCGCATCACACGCGACGTTCATGTCCTTGCACAGCCCCTGCAGCACCTCGAACGGCATGCCGGGCGAGATCGCCGCGACCCGCGTGATGAGGCCGCCGCGCGTGCGCACGGCCAGGCCGAACCCCGCGTGCGGTGCGCCGCGCATCGTCTCGAGCACCGCCGGCGGCAGCGTCGAGCCCGTGAAGTGCTTGAAGCCTTCGTCGATGGCCTGCACCTGCGCGGCGACATCGTCACCGGGCTCGATCAGCTCGATCTCGGTGTACGCGTTGTCGCCGATCGATTGCGAGATCCGCTCGATGCGCTCGATCTTCCGGTCGGTCACCCACTTCTTGATCTTGAACTTGGCCTCGTGGGTGCCGAACAGCGGCTCGACCTTCTCCCACGACTTGGGATCCATGAAGTGCCAGCCGGTCGTCACCTTGCCGCCCCACACGCCGACCCACGAGCCGACCAGGCGCGGCTCGAGCTTCTCGCCCATCGCGTCGAGAATCGCGGCGTCGCTCTTGGCGATGTTGCAGAGCTTCAGGTAGTCCGCCATCTTCGGAATGAGGCCCGACGGATCGCCCCACGCGCCCCACCACATGCGCTTGAGATCCGAGCCGAGCATCGCGAGATAGCTGACGGCGTAGCCCATCGGCATCTCGGGCGGCGTCGGCACGTGCTCGAGCCAGCGGTCGAGGTGGATGTCCATCCACTCTTCGACGATCGGCAGGCGAGAGAGCGTGATCTGGAGGTTGAGCCGGATCGATAACGCCCGGTTCAGCGCGTGCTCGAGCGACATGGCACCCCTTCCGCAGACGTTATCACGACCGCCGCCGCCTAATCCTCGCGCTCGCCGCGGATGCGCGGGAGCAGCATCACGAAGTTGCACGGCGCCTGCCGGTGATCGAGCTGCGGCAGGAGGATCTTCTCCATCGCCGTGCGGACGCCTCCGGGACTTCCGGGCAAGAGGAACACGTACGTCCGATCACACAGCGCGGCCTCGGCGCGGCTCTGGATCGTCGACGACCCGATCTCCGAGAACGAGATCCAGCGGAACAGCTCGCCGAACCCCGGGATGGGCTTGGTCACGAGCGGCGCCAGCGCCTCGGGAGTGACGTCGCGCGGCGTCACGCCGGTGCCACCGGTCGTGATGATGACCTCGACCGCCGGGTCCGCGATCCACGCCTGCAGCTGGGCGCGGATCCCGTCGCGGTTGTCCTTCACGATCGCGCGCCCCGCGATGCGGTGGCCGGCGCCCTCGAGGAGCTCCACCGCCAGCGCACCGCTCCGGTCGTCCTCGAGCGTCCGGGTGTCGGACACGGTGAGGACGCCGACGCCGACCGGGATGAACTCGCGAGGCGCCTTGCCGCTCATGATCCGAGCTTAGGTCAGATCACCAGCCAAGTCAGATCACCAAGTTGACGAGGCGACCCTTCACGTAGACCTCGCGCTTGATCGGCCTGCCGGCGATGAACTCGACGACCTTGGCCTCGCTCCGCGCCGCCGCGAGGACGTCGTCCTGGGCCGCCTCGGCCGGCACCTCGATCGTCCCGCGCAGCTTGCCGTTCACCTGCACCGCGATCGTGATGGTGTCGCGCTTGAGCTTGGCCTCGTCGAACGCGGGCCACGGCTGCGTCATGATCGACGTGCGGTGACCGAGCCGCTCCCACAGCTCCTCGGCCACGTGCGGCGCGAACGGCGAGAGGATGCGCAGGAACTGCGCGTACCACTCCTTGGGAATGGTCGTGGCCTTGGTCGCTTCGTTCACGAACACCATCATGTCGGCGATGGCGACATTCATGCGCAGGTTCTCGACACCCTCGCTGACGCGCTTGATGGCCTGGTGGAGCGCGCGCTCGACGTCGCGCTGGTCACCCACCGGACCGTCGGCGAGCTTGCCGCTCGGCCCATCGGTGAAGTCGTCCACCGCGAGGCGCCACGCGCGATCGAGGAAGCGCCGGCAGCCGGAGACGCCGTCGGTCATCCACTCGATGCCGTCCTCGAGCGGGCCCATGAAGAGCTCGTAGAGGCGGAGCGCATCGGCGCCGTACTCCTCGCACATGTCGTCGGGGTTGACGACGTTGTAGCGAGACTTGGACATCTTCTCGAACGCGGTGTTCACCGCCTTGCCGGTGTCCTTCACCACCCACGCGCCGTCGCGCTTCTCGACCTCGTGGTCGTAGTAGTACTTGCCGCCGTCGTCCTTGAACGACGTCTTGTGGATCATGCCCTGATGGAAGAGGCGCTGGAACGGCTCCTTGGTGTGCACCAGGCCGCAGTCGTAGAGCACCTTGTGCCAGAAGCGCGCGTAGAGGAGGTGAAGCGTCGCGTGCTCGGAGCCGCCGACGTAGAGGTCGACGTTCATCCAGTACTTCTCTTCGTCGGGATCCCACGCGACGTCGTCGCGGTTCGGTGAGAGGAAGCGGAGGTAGTACCAGCACGAGCCCGCCCATTGCGGCATCGTGTTGGTCTCGCGGAGGGCCGGCCGACCGGTCTCGGGATCGGTCGTGTGCAACCACTCCTCGGCGCGCGCGAGCGGCGGACGGCCGTCCGCCGTGGGACGTCGCTCGTCGAGCTGCGGCAACAGCACGGGCAACGAGCTCTCGGGGAGCGGCTTGGCCGTGCCGTCCTCGAGGTGGATGATGGGGAACGGCTCGCCCCAGTAGCGCTGGCGCGAGAACAGCCAGTCGCGGAGGCGATAGCGCACGCTCTTCTCGCCGCGCTTGCGCTCGGCGAGCCACGCGATGACCTTCTCCTTGGCGGCCTCGTTGTCGAGCCCGTCGAGGAATTCGCTGTTCACGTGGGGGCCGTCGCCGGTGTACGGCGCCTCCGCGACGTTGCCGCCCTTCACCACCTCGATGATCGGCAGCCCGAACTTGGTCGCGAACGCCCAGTCGCGCTCGTCGTGCGCCGGGCACGCGAACACCGCGCCCGTGCCGTACGACGCGAGCACGTAGTCGGCGATCCAGATCGGGATCTCCTTGCCGTTCACCGGGTTCACGGCGTGGCGGCCCGTGAACACGCCGGTCTTGGGCGCGTCCGCGGCCTCCGTCATCCGATCGCGCTCGGTGCGCTTCCCGGCCTGCACGCGATACGCGTCGACCGCGGTGCGCTGCTCCGGCGTGGTGATCGCGTCGACGAGCCCGTGCTCGGGCGCGAGCACGACGTAGGTACCGCCGAAGAGCGTGTCGGGGCGCGTCGTGAAGACCTGGATGTCGTGGTCGGAGCCGGCGACCTTGAAGTCGACGTTGGCGCCGATCGAGCGGCCGATCCACTCGCGCTGCATCGCGATCGTGCCGGCCGGCCAGTCGAGGCCGTCGAGATCGTCGACGAGGCGGTCGGCGTACGCGGTGATGCGAAGCATCCACTGCTTCATCATCCGGCGTTCGACGTCCTCACCGGTCTCGATGTACTTGCCGTCCTTGACCTCTTCGTTGGCGAGGACCGTGCCCTGCGCGGGGCACCAGTTGACCGGCACCTCGGCCTCGTACGCCAGACCCTTCTCGTAGAGCTTGAGGAAGATCCACTGCGACCACTTGTAGTAGCTCGCGTCGCTGGTCGCGAGCTCGCGATCCCAGTCGTAGCTCAAGCCGAGCTTGTAGAGCTGCTGCTTGAACGTGGCGACGTTGCGCTCGGTGATGAGGCGCGGGTGGAGATTCTCCTTGTCGGCCTGGCGCTCGGCGGGGAGGCCGAAGCTGTCCCAGCCCATCACGCGCAGCACGTTGAAGCCCATCATGCGGCGCGCGCGCGCGACGACGTCGGTGGCCGTGTAGCCCTTGGGGTGACCGACGTGCAGGCCCGACCCGCTCGGGTACGGGAACATGTCGAGCACGTAGTACTTGGGCTTGGTGCGGTCGGTGGGCGTGGCGAAGGCGCGATCACGCGCCCATCGCTCCTGCCACTTGGCATCGATGGTCTTCTGATCGAACGAAGGCATGACTAACTCGCGAGCGCGGTGGTGATCCGCGCGGTGACCTGGTCGGGCGTGCCGACGCCGTCGACACGGCGAAGCACACCCTTACCGTCGTAGAACGGGATGAGCGGAGACGTCCACGAGCTGTAGTACTTCAGTCGCTCGTTGATCGCCTCGGCGGTGTCGTCCTTGCGGTGCACCAGGCGCTCGACGACCTCCGGTGGCGGCGGGTCGAACGTGAGGTGATAGATCTTGCCCGTGAGCGGATCGTTGCGCCGGCCCACGCCGCGCTCGACGAGCAGCTCGTCGGGGACCTCGATGAGCAGCACGCGATCGATCGTGACGTCGGCCTGCCGCATCGCCGTCTCGAGCGCCTCGGCCTGCGGGATCGTGCGCGGGAAGCCGTCGAGCATGAAGCCGCCGGCCGCGTCGGGCTTGGCGATGCGCTCGAGGATCATGCCGATCACGACGTCGTCGGGGACCAGCTTGCCGGCCTTCATGTAGCCGTCCGCTTCCAGCCCCATCTTCGTGCCTTCCTTGACGGCGGCACGCAGCATGTCGCCGCTCGAGATGTGCGGGATCTGGAGCTTGTCGACGAGGCGCGCGGCCTGGGTACCCTTGCCGGCGCCGGGTGGTCCGATGAGGATCATGCGCATGATTCCGGGCGACTCTGGCATGGTATGCAGCCGTCGTGAAGCACTCGGGCGTCCTGGTCGCGCTCAACATCCTGTTCGCGGCGCTGTTCGTGGTGTCGGCGGGGCTTCAGTACAACGACCCCGACCCGTGGCGATGGGTGGCGCTCTACGGCGGCGCGGCGGTGGCGACGGTGGCGGCGCTGCACGTGCGCGGCGGCTGGATCGCGGCGGTGCTGGTCGGCGTGGTCGCCGCGGTGTGGGCGGCGACGCTCTGGTACTCGGTGTCGGGGCACGTCGAGGTCACCGACTTCTGGCGCAAGATGTCGGAGAAGGGCGGGAAGGTGGAGGAGATGCGCGAGGCGGGTGGTCTGTCGATCGTCGCCGGCTGGCTGGCGGTGTCGTCGCGCGCGGGCTGGCGAAACGCGCGACGCCGCTGACGCGCGGCTGGTGAACCGTCGACGATGCGGCGGCGGCGGCGAAGGTTCGACCGCCGTGGATTCGCGCGCCTGCCGGTGATCCGACCCCGGGCGGGTACCTGTCGCCGCGAGGCACGCGCGGTGCAATCACACGGCGCATGCGTTCGATCGTGCTCACCGCGATGATGGTCGTGACGATCAGCTCGGTCGGGGCGCACCCGGTGTGGGCGCAGCCGGGCGTGGCCGCGCCGCTCGCGCCGCCGTCGTCGGTCGAGGGTCCGCCGCCGCCGATCGCGCCGTTGCCGAAGGCGCGTCCCGGTGCACATCGACCGGCGGTCGCCTCGATGCTCTCGCTCGGCGCGACCGTCGGCGTGATCATCGCGGCCCAGGAGGAAGCGTTCGACGACGCCCCGGCGGCCGCGATCGCGGCGATCATCGTCGCGCCGGCGGCCGGGCGCTGGTACGTGGGACAGATCGGCGTGCCCGGGATGATCCTGCGCGGCTTCGGCGTCGGCGTGGTCGCGGGCTCGTTCGGCGTCCGCGACGGTCACGGCGTCAACGAGGGTTCGCTGATCCTCGGCATGACGCTCGTGGTCGGCGGCACGCTCTACGACGTGATCGGCGCCGGCCGGACGGCGCATCTGCAGAACAAGCGGCGCTGGGCCGCGACGCCGACGGTGATCGCGTCACCGCGCGGCGAGCTCGCGCCCGGCTTCGCGCTCACCGGCTCGTACTGACGACGACGCCACGCGGCCATCCGTCGCTTCGGCTTCGCGTCACTTCGGCTTCGCCTTGAGGACGACCTTGTTGTCCTTGATGACGACGTTGAACTCGACGCCCGACGCCTTGTGCTGCTCGAGGATCTTGGGTGCCTGCGACGAGAGCGTGCGCAGGAGCTTGTCGTAGCTCATCGGATCGGTCTTCTCGCCGACGACCTCGCGCGCCTTGATGTAGCGGGCGTAGAGCGAGCGCGTGTCGGCCTCCGACATGCCGGGGATCGGGCCGGACGGGGCGGACGCCGCGGGTCGCGCCGCGGCTGGCCTCGGCGCCGGCGTCGGTGCCGGCGTCGGTGCGGGCGCCGGCCTGGATGTCGGTGGAACCGTCCCGTGACGCGGCGGCGGTGACGGCACGGTGTCCGTCGGCGCGCGACGCACGGTCTGCACGACCGCGCGCGGCGTGACACCCGACGGCGGAGGCGGCGCGACCGGGGGCTTGGCCGCAGCAGGCGGCGGCGGCGGCGGCTTGGCCGCAGCAGGCGCAGGCTTCGGCGGCGCAGGCTTCGGCGGCGGCGCCGCCGGCGCCGGTTTCTCGAGAGCGGCGAGGGCCTCGTCGGCGAGCGCGGTCAGCATGTCGGCGATGTCGCCGTCGCTGCCGCCGCCCGCGAACGGATCGTCGAGCCGGTGCGAGTCCGTCGAGCGCGTCGGCTTGCGCAGCGCCGGCTGCGGGATCGCCAGGTCGGGCTGCGTGTCGCTCGGGCCGCCCGCGCCGTCGTCGAACCCGCCCTCGGGCATCACGTCTTCGACGGTCGCCGTCTCGTCCATGCCCGTGAGCTGCCCGGCGCGCGCCGCCTTGGCCAGCGCGACCTCGCGATCGCGCGCCACCGCCTCGCGCATGCGCCGGGGCATCTTGGCGAGGATCTCCTCGGGAATCTCCTCGCCCGTCATCTGGGCCTGGCGGCGCACCTTGCTGAGGTTGCGCATGTAGCGCCCGCCCTCGATCTCGCGCAGCGTGCGCTTCCAGTAGGTGTTGTACGCGCCGAACTTCTGCTGCAGGGTCGCGAACCGGTAACGCAGCGCCGTGTTGCGGATGTTGATCTGCGTGAGCTCGCGGACCCGGCGCTCCGCCTCGGTGTGCATGTGGGCGGGCGCCTGCTTCTGGATGCCCATGAAGTACTGCTCGTAGAGCACCTTCACGCGGTCGACGAGCTTGTCCAGGAGGTCGAGCTGCTCCTCGATCTCGGCGCCCTTCTCCTCCGAAGCGTAGGCTGACTTCGAAGCCACGTTGAGGAAGCGTACCAGACGTGGTACGCGCGTCCCAAGCGCAAGCCGCAGACCCAGCTGATGTCCTTCGTCTATTTCCTCCTGCTGGTGGGCGTGCTCGTGGTCATCCACGAGCTCGGGCACTACGTCGCGGCCAAGCTGCTGGACGTCAAGGTGCTCCGCTTCTCCATCGGGTACGGGCGGCCGCTCATCCGCGTGAAGGCCCGCGAGACCGAGTACCAGATCGGCATCTTCCCGCTCGGCGGCTACGTCCGCATCCTCGGCGTCGAGGACGACGCCCCCGATCCGCGCGACCGGGGCCGCTCGTTCGCCACGCGTCCGCTCTGGCAGCGGCTGGTCATCATCTTCGCCGGCCCGGCCGCGAACCTCATCCTGCCCATCGCCATCTACTTCGTCTTCTTCGCGGGGCACACCGAGCTGCCCGCCGCCGTCGTCGGCGACGTCTACGAGGATTCGCCCGCAGCGCGCGCCGGCATCGAGGCCGGCGACACCGTGCTCGCCGTCGACGGCAAGGGCGTGCGCTACTGGGAGGAGCTCGAGCGCACCATCCGCCGCCGCGCCGGCAAGGAGCTGCACCTGCGGCTCCAGCGCGGCCGCAAGCAGTTCGAGAAGTACGTGGTCCCGCTCGAGGAGGTCGTGCGCAAGCGCGACGGTTCGTCCGACGTGCAGGGCCGCATCGGCATCACGCGCGCGCCGTTCCTGCCGATGGTCGGCGTGATCGACGCCGAGTCGCCGGCCGGCCGCGCGCACCTCAAGACCGGTGACCTCATCATCTCCGTCGACGGCCGCACCGTCGACAACTGGAGCGACATCGCCACGCTGGGACGGGTCGCGCGCCAGAGCGACATCGTGTACTTCCGCGGCCAGCCCATCCCGGGCGTGCCGCAGGTGCGCCTCCTCGACGCCGACATCGCGCACATGATGCCGGTGACGCAGGACACGCTGAAGCAGACCACGTACTCGGGCATCGAGAACGCCGAGATGTTCGTCGCGCACGTCGACCCGGGCACGCCTGCCGACCTCGCCGGGCTGAAGGCCGGCGATCTCATCATGTCGCTCGACGGACAGCCGCTGCGGCACTGGTCGCAGCTCGACCAGCGGCTGCTCGCGGCGCCCGAGAAGACGTGGAACCTCACGTGGCGCCGCGCCGAGGAGAAGTCGATCCGCGAGTTCAAGGACGTCCCGGTCACGCAGGTTCGGCGCAAGGAGCTCGACCAGTACGGCCACACCGTCGAGCGGCTGGTGTTCGGCGCGCGCAACGACGTCGAGCGCGGCCAGGGCAAGATGATCCCGATCGAGGGGCGCCTGGGCTACGCGGTGTCGAAGGCGGTCGAGCGCACCGGCGAGACCATCGCGCTCATGGCCGGCGGCTTCGTGCAGATCCTCGGCGGCGACTCGCCGAGCGAGAGCCTGGGCGGCCCGCTCACGATGTATCGCGTGGCGTCGGTGTCGGGCGAGCAAGGCTGGGACAGCTTCCTGCTCCTGCTCGCCCTCATCAGCGTGAACCTCGGGCTGATCAACTTGCTGCCGGTGCCGGTCCTCGACGGTGGTCACGTACTCGTGTTCGCGATCGAGGCGGTGCGGCGCAAACCGCTGTCGGCGCAGGCGCGCGAGCGCGTGCAGCTCGGCGGCCTCGTGTTCATCGGGATCATCACGATCCTCGCGCTGCGCAACGACCTCTCGCGCTACGTGTTCTCATGAGCGACACGCCGCTGCAGCTGCTCGCGCTCGACACGTCGACGCTCACGGCGAGCGTGGCCGTCGTGCGCGCGACGACCGAGGGCGCCGTCGAGGTGCTCGCCGAGGGCGACGCGTCACCTGACGCCGGTGGCAACGCGAGCGAGCGCTTGATGCCACTCGTCGCAGAGCTGATGGAGCGCGCCGGGCTGCGGATGGCGGACCTCGACGCGGTAGCGGTCGGCGCGGGGCCTGGCTCGTTCACGGGGCTGCGCATCGGGCTGGCGACGGCGAAGGGCCTGGCATTCGCGGCCGAGAAACCGCTGTGGCTGGTGTCGTCGCTCGGCGCGCTGGCGTGGTCGATGGAAGCGCCCGACGATGCCCTGCGCGTGCCCGTGCTCGACGCGCGCCGCGGCGAGCTCTATGCGGGGTTCTTCCGGATCTCCGGCGGTGTGCCACGGGCGCTCGCCGTGGAACGAGTGTTGCGCCCCGGCGACCTTTCCGCCGCGATCACCGAGGTCGCGCCCGATGCGGCGAGCGTGGCGATCGCGGGCGATGCGCTCGTCGCGCACGCCGCTGCCCTCGAGATCCTGCCCGTGAACGTGCGTCGCGTGAGCGGTCGCGCCACACCGTCCGCCGTGGGTGTGGCGGCCCTCGCCGCGGCGGGCGATCGAGCCGACGGGCTCGCCCACGGAGCGCCCGCGTACATCCGACCGGCCGAAGCCGAAGTGATGTACCCGAACGGCGTCCCCGGCGCTCTGCGCACACGCTGAAGCAATTCAATAAGGTTTCTTGCACCTCGATCCGTCGTTCGCTAGCGTGAAGGGGTAGGCCACTGACTGGCCGGAGGACTTCGTGAAGGCAATCGCCGCTGACGCTCGTGAAGAGAAGGTCGCCGCCTTGATCGAAGAACATCGCCGCCTCGACGAGAGGCTCCGCATCCTGGAGACACAGCGCTTCCTGACCTCGGCCGAGCAGGTCGAGTACGCGCGGTTGAAGAAGGAAAAGCTGCGCGCCAAGGATCGCATCATGCTGCTGCGCGTGATGCCGACCGCGTCTGCGTGAGCGCGAGCGAGCCGTGGCCGACGCGCCGCGTCCTTCTTCCGTCCTGGCGCCCGAGCAGATCGAGCAGTTCCGCACGATCGGACTGTCGCTCGACGCCGCGGGCCACCTCTGGCATCAGGGCCAGGAGGTCACGCATCCGCGCCTGCGCCAGGCGATCCTGCGCTGGCTCGACGTGCGTGAGGACGGACGCGACATCGTCCGGCTCGACGACGTTCGCTACGCGTACATCGACGTCGCCGACGCGCACCTGCGCGTGATGGGCGCCCACTGGGACGGGGACCGGCTCGAGCTGTCGCTCGACGACGGCACGACCGAGGAGCTCGCCTACGCGACGCTCGTGGTGGGCGCCGACGACGCGCTTCGCTGCCGCGTGCGCGGCGGCAAGCTGCGCGCGCGGTTCACGACGGCGGCGCAGCAGGTCGCGCTCGAGCACGTCGATGACGACGGCAGCGGCGCGGCGCTGCACGCGGCCGGGCGCGCGTGGCCGATCCCCGACGCGTGAGCGCAGACGCGTGATCACGCACGCGTCAGGGACAGATCACGCCGCTCGGCATCTCGGCCTCGACGATGTCGATCGAGACCACGCCGGGCGTCGACGCGCCGAGGTTCGACGGCCAGCGGCATCCGGCCGGCTCCGAGCCGACGCCGTCGTGAGCGATCGGCGTGTCGGCGTTGATGACGAGGACGGCGCCGCTCGGCCCCGTGGACGTGCGCTGCGGATCGATGGTGGTGCGCGTGATGGTCGTGTCCGAGAAGTAGTAGTCGTCATTCGGGATGAGACTTCCGCTCCTGCGAACCGAGACGCCGGCCACCGGCTGACCGCGAACGGTGAAGACCTTCATCAACACGCCGCGCTGGGCGAAGGTCTGGTTCGCGAGGCCGGCGCTCGTCGACCACATCATGTCGGTGCTCACGCGCGTCGAGTAGATGCGTAGGATCCCGGGCGTCGCGAGACTGTTCGGAACGTTGACGACGGTCGGCCGGTGCGGCGTCACGGGCGTGATGCCCGGCGTGTCGTCGACGGCGATCCCGAGGAACCCGAACGTCGGGCGCGGCATGTTGGTCGCGCGGAAGCGGCCACAGTCGTCGACCATCGACGACTCGGGCGTGATCGGCTGGGCCGAGGACGGGTTGCCCGCGAAGTCGAGCGCGTCGAAGTAGCGCACGCGCAGCGAGCAGGGGCCCGTGTCCGTGAGGCCGGTGCACGACTGGCGGGTCGGGTTCGCGGCCGCCACGACACCGTCGCTCTCGGCGTCGTGGATCCAGCCACACACCGCCACTCGGTTGGCGTTGGGCGCCGGACACGGCAGCGGAATGCTGCAGTCCTGGTCCCACGCGCCGTCGGGGAAGGGCACGGCGTCGCCGGTCGCCGCGTCGCCGCTCACGACGATGGCGTCGACGTCGTTTCCGTCGTCATCGAGATCGATGACGCGCAAGCACCCGCTCGCGCACAGGGTCGCGTACAGGAGTGACGGGGTGGCCACGGATCTCATGGAGACTCCTCGCGCTTCAGCGCGTCGAAGCACCGCTTCGCATCGCGATCGCCGGTGCGCTCGGCGATGCGGCCGAGCATCGCGCGCGCTCGAACAGCGCGTCGTCGACGAGCTCGCTGTCGTCGAAGTTCACGACCAGACGGGCCAGGAGCTCGTCGGCGAGCGCGGTGTCGCCGAGCTTCAGCGCGCGCTCGGCCTGCGCGTAGATCGCGACATCCGGCGCGACCACGGGCTTCTCCGACAGCGCGACGTCGCCCGGCACGCTCGCGTCGATGGCGATCGGTGATAGCGGCTGCGGCTGCGGCTGCGGCTGCGGCTGCGTCGCCGTGGGCGCGTGCGGCTGTGGCTG
>DATLEB010000170.1:0-112365 GCA_035525615.1 Kofleriaceae bacterium
TCGGGGCCGCCCTCGACGAAGAGGGCGCCGGCGAGCCGTAGCTCGGGGCGGGCGAGGGCGGCCGACACCTCGCGCATGAGGAACGGCGCGCGCACGTGCATCATCACGAGCTTGCCGTCGCGATCGACGCCGACCGCCGCCGACGAGTAGTACTTCGGGTCGGCCCACGCGATGGCGGCGCCGTCGCAGCCGAGCAGGCGATAGCTCTGCGTCACGCTGCGATACGCGCGCTTCAGCGCGGCGAGGTCGAAGCCAGCGCACTCGCGCCCTGCGACCACGACCGGCGCCGCCGCCGGATCGCGCGGCCCGAACGCGAGGTAGCCGCCGAGCTTCGTGTTGTCGTGCTCCTGGTTCACGTGCTCGCCGTCGACGAGCAGGCCGACCGACGTGCCGCCCTCGTGGAACATGCCGGCGTTCACCGCCGCGACGAGCCCGAGATCCTCGAGCCAGCGCGGCGCCGGCCGCGCCTCGCCGTCGCGCGACGCGGTCACCAGGCGCACCTTGTAGTGGCGCAGGTCGGCGCGCACCAGATCGAGGCACGGCGTCACCGGGATCTTCGGCGTCGCGTCGATGCGCCAGCGCTCGTGCGTCAGCCCCGGACCGAGCACACGCGGCTTGCCGTCGCACGGCACGTCGCCGTCCGGCACCACCACCGCGTCGCCGCCGGCGTGCCCGGCCGCCCCGACCGCGTCCTTCGCGCCGTTCGCCGTCGGCGTCGCCGCCAGCGGTACACCGCTCTCGTCGCCGCGCACCGAGGGCCGATCGCGTGGCGGACTGGAACAACCGACGGCAGCGAACAGCGCGATCGCCGCAGGGACGAGCCTCGTCATCACGCCGCAACGCGCGAGCCCTCGCGATCATTCCGCGCTGATCAGGGCGTCGCCGACGATGGCGCTGCCTGCGCCGCCTTCGCCTTCCACTCGTTCGCAAACTCCTCGCAGCGGCCGTTCGCCGGCGGCGCGCCGCCCGCATCCGCGGGCTGTAACGTGATCGTCACGGTCTCGCCGCTCTTCTCCAGCTCGACCACGCCGCGACCCTTGCCGGCGACGTCGACGCACACCGTGTGCTCGTGCTGCGGCACGCCGTGCATGCACAAGGGCGCGATGGTCTCGCCCTTGCTCGCGCCCGCGAACACCGCGCTGCCGTCCGCGCCGCTGGACGCCGCGTACCGCTCGTGCACGACCGAGTGCGGATACGACCACCACCACACCACGACCTCCGCCCCCGCGACCGGCGCGCCCGCCGCGTCGACGACCTTCACCGTCACCGCCGGCTGCGTCGTCACGGTTCGCCGCCAGATGCACTGCACGAACGGCAGGCACAGCGACAGCACGAGCAAGCGATTGATCCAGAAGCGGCGGTTCATGCGACCTCGTGATCAAACCACGACCAGAGGCCGCGCGCTAAGCTCGCTGCCGATGTCCGCCTGTCCCGTCTGCGCCGGCGCGCAGCTCGAGCCCTTCAGCGCCGGCACCTGGCGCTGCGCGACCTGCACCGGCGCCTTCGTCTCCGACACCGCGCTCCGCGAGAAGCTGCTCGCGCTCTCGCGCCAGCCCGTCCTCCCGGCCGGGCCGGGAGGCAGCGGGAAACACGACGGGCCCGACCGCGCGTGCCCGATGTGCTCCGCGACGATGATCCGCTCCTATGTCTCGCGCGTCCCCATCGACCGCTGCGACGCGCACGGCACGTGGTTCGATGCCGACGAGCTCGCCGCCGTGCTGGCCGGCGCCGCCAACCGCGAGACCGCCGCCCGAAACGACGAAGACCGAGCGAGGACGCGCTCCGGGTTCGGAGAGCTCCTCGGCTCGATCTTCTTCTGGCTCGCCTAGACGGCGATCAACGCTGCCGGATAATCCCGGCAGCCATTCAGTTCTCGAACAGACCGGTGTGCTCGCGCTCGAGAGCCTTCTTGAGCTTGTCGAGCGCCGAGTTCTGGATCTGCCGGATGCGCTCGCGCGACAGCCGGTAGCGATCCCCGATCTCGCGGAACGTCCGCTCCTCGTCGTCACCGAGCCCGAAGCGCTGGCGCAGGACGTCCGCCTCGATGGGCGACAGGCCACGCATCAACGACTTCACCTGCTTGGTGAGCGCCTCGGTCGTCAGGTCCGCCGCCGGGTTCAGGTCCTCCGACGCCGGGTCGGCGAGCAGCTCGCCGAGCTGACGATCGTCGTCCTCGTGAACCGGACGGTCGAGCGACAGCGGCTGGCCCATCAGGTAGCGGTGCATCTGGTTGAGCTTGGCCAGCGGCACGCGGGCGGCCTTGGCGACCTCCTGCGGCGTCGGCTGACGGCCGAGCTCACGGATGAGCTGCTGCCGCACCTTCTCCAGCTGCTGCTGCGCCTCGAGCATGTGCACGGGGATGCGCACCGCGCGCGCCTTGTCGGCGAGCGCGCGACCGATCGCGTGGCGGATCCACCAGCACGCGTAGGTCGAGAAGCGCAGACCGCGGCGATAGTCGAAGCGGCTGACCGCGTGCATGAGCCCGAGGTTGCCCTCCTGGATCAGGTCGGCGAGCGGCATGCCACCACGGTCGTAGCGGCGCGCCATCGTGACGACGAGACGCAGGTTGGCCTTCACGAACTCCTCGCGCAGCTGCGAGCTGCCGCGATACGCGTGATCGATCCCGTCGAGGTACGTCTGGAACCCCGCGCTCGCCGCCGGGAACGCCACCTGCGCCGGCGTCTTGGTCGCGATCATCCGCGCACGGCGGAGCTCGCGAATCACGACGTCGATGTGGGTGCGGTCCAGGTCCTGCGTGCGCAGCTTCTCCGCGACCTCGCGCGCCGCCGCCGTGAGACGGTTGAGCGCGCGCGAGTCCGGCTTCTTTGCCGTCGACGTACGGATCGACTCCGCCGACTTGAGCAGCTTCTTGGTGTCGACCGGCGTCTCGAGCTTGCCCTCGAGCATCGCGACGACCTCGGCCACGACATCGGCGCGCGAGAGCAAGCGCTCCCAGGTGAGGATCTCCTGATCCTCGATGCCCTGAGCGAGCTCGCGCTCCTGCTCCGGACCGAGCAGATCGTGCTCGGCCAGATCGCGGAAGTACGTCGAGAGGTGGTCGTCCGAATCAGCCTTCAAGAGACGAACGTCGGCCTTGGGAGCAGGCGTCGCCGCCGGCGCTTCCTCGAGATCGAGTAGCGACGGAACGGTGTCCTCCTCGGCCTCGGCCGGCGCTGCCGACGTGTCGGACGTGGTGGTCGCGCGCGCGGGCGCGGCCGGACGGCCATGCGCAGCTACGCGCCCGGTACGGGTCGCGCGGTGCGGACGGGACTTGGAGGGGGACTTGGTGGCCATGACAGACTCCGGAAAGCAGGAACCAAACCAACGATTCGGCCGCACAGCGTGCCGATCGATGCTCTGAATCAGTACCCGACTGAATCGTTGCACCGACCGCACCAAATGTTCAGTGTCGGGTCGGCTGGCGATCGGCTAAGTGTCGGGGCGGAAGGGGGTACGGCTGACTGACGTGACAGGTACGGGGGAAGAACCTGTCCGGTTCCGAGAAATCTTCCCCACAGTGCCCACTGAACAGGGCACAGGCAACCTAGCCGTTTGGGCAAGACCGTCCCGTGTCAGCAACGTCACGCCAGCCCGCTCGCGCGGGCGCTCACGCACGTCAGCTACGCAGGGCGCGGCGACGGCGAAGCGTAACTCCGAACGCACCGATGGCAAGGACGATCCACGAAGTCGCGCCCCCGCTCGTCGAACACCCGCCGCTGATGTTGTCGGGGTCACCACCGGGATCGACGCCGGCATCGGCACCGGTGCCCGGATTTCCTCCGCCAGCATCGGGAGATGGGCCTGGCCCGCCCCCGGTGCGGAGCGCGATGTCCGCGCACTGGAAGTAGATGTCGTTGCCGTCCCCGTAGGGCGCCTTGTCGTACATCATCTGGATGAGCTGGAGCGTGCAGTTCTCGCAGGTCACGTTGGGAAGCGTGATCTCCGACATGAACGGCGCGGTGCCATCCGGGATGTTGTCGCGCAGCACGTTCTCCGTCTGCGTGAAGTCCATGAAGTCGAGCGGGATCGTGAAGTCCTGCCCGTCGGCATCGAAGCTGATGCGGTAGTGGCTCGGGTGGTTGATCGGCTCGCCCCAGCGCACCTGGATGGTCGCGCCCGGCTCGAGCACGGTCACGTTGGTCCCGCGGACCGATCCCGTGGCGCCGCACGGACCGATCTTCTGGTCGGCGCTGCGGACGGTCGGATAGGTCAGCGAGATGTGCGCGGCGGCCGTGGCGGGGACGGCGACGAGCAGACCGGCGGCGAAAACACCCGAAAAGCGAAGCATGGCTTCACACCATGCAACTGCCGTTCTCTAGGTGGCGACCGTGAAATCAGCAGCTTGTGCAGGATCGCGCCGACACCGTTGGGGGGTATCCCCCCGGGAAGCCGTGTGGCTCGGGTCGCTAGATGGCAGGCGCCAGCGCTTCGAGCCCGGCGAGATGCTGCAGCAGCCGGTCGAGGAGCGCGGCCTGGTCGGGGTGGATGATGCGCCGGGCGCGCGTGAGCTCGATGAACTCCGCCTTGTCGACCTCCCACGAGGCGCAGCGCGGCTCGCTCCCTTCCGGCGCGGGACCGGCGAAGCCGTAGACGCGCTTGCGCGAGCGCGTGTAGTCGACGTGCCCGAGCGCGACGAGCGGACCCTCGACGACGACGCCGGTCTCTTCCATCGTCTCGCGACGCGCGGCTTCCTCCAGCGGCTCGCTCGGGTTGGGCTGGCCCTTCGGGATGCCCCACGGCGCGCGCCGGTTGTAATGACCGGCGGGGTGGACGAGCAGGACCTCGAGACCCGTGGCGCCCTTCCGGTAGAGCACGGTGCCCGACGATTCCTTTCCCCGGGCCTCGCCGCGGCTCATCTAGCCACCTTGGTCAAAGAACGCGTCGATCGCAACACCTGTACTGGTCTGTCCGGTTCGTCCAAACTACGCCACCGAGGAGAGCACATGTCGTTCACGCGTTCGATCCACGTCCAGCCGATCATCGCACTGGTCGTCATCGCGCTGGCGGGCGCGTGCGGCAGCGAAGAGGACGGCATCCAGAACCCGGTGCGCGACGCGTACGACGCGTGGCAGAAGGTCGAGCTGCCCGGCACCGTCTGCGGCAACGGCAGCCAGTACAAGTTCTTCGTCAACTACAGCGACCAGACCGACAACCTGGTCGTGGTCTTCGAGCCGGGCGGCGCGTGCTGGGACTACCCGAGCTGTACGGGCGCGTCGGGGATCCGCGGCGCGGCGAACCCCGACGGGTTGCGCGACGATCACTACGAGCTGGCGCCGTTCATCTCGCCCTTCCTCCAGCGCGAGGATCCGACGAGCCCGACGTCGAGCTGGAACATGGTCTACGTCCCGTACTGCACCGGCGACGTGCACACCGGCAACAACGAGATCACGTACACCGACGAGACCGGCCTGGGACCGGACGTGCTCTTCCATCACAAGGGGCACGACAACGTGCAGGCGGTGGTGGGCTGGATCGACCAGAACTTCACCCACGTGCCGAAGATGCTGTCGACCGGCTGCTCGGCGGGCGGCGCCGGGTCGATCACCAACTACTACTTCCTGCGCAACGGCGTGAGCGCGGCGGAGCAGGGCTACCTGCTCGACGACAGCGGCCCGATCTTTCCCTCGACGGGTTACTCGATGCCGCTTCACCAGAAGATCCGCTCGTCGTGGAACGTCGACTCGATCCTCGACGTCTTGCCGTCCGGCTTCGACGTGAACGACTACGGTTCGATCAACACCGCGCTCGCCGACGAGTTCCCCGATGATCGCCTGGCGACCACCTTCTTCCGCCGCGACATGAACTTCTCGCTCTACTCGTACGCGCGGTTCTACGACAACCCTCCGAAGGAGGAGGTGCTCCGCATGTGGGACACGGACACGCAGCTGCTCGCGTCGCAGTACGAGTCGCGCGAGAACCTGGCCTACTACATCCCCTACTGGCGCAAGCTCAACGACAGCCACTGCACCACGGTCATCAACTTCGTCGGCTCGGAGATCCAGGCCCAGGGGCTCGACCTCGGCACGTGGACCCGTGACCTGCTCGACGACTCGAAGCCGCTGGTGAACGCCATGGAGGCGCCCGTGCCCGGCGAGGACACCGAGCCGACCGACTGACGGCGCTCTCGTGATATCGTCATGGACGAGGTTGGTGGGCGCAGCGCGCCCTCGGCCCAGGAGTGTCCATGTCGATCGAAGGCCGTCAGCGCTGGTTCGCGAAGATGATGGAGTCGGGGCTCGAGCAGCAGATGTTCGCGCCGTCCGATGTCCTCTCTCATGCGACGCCGGAGGTGCTGGCGAACAATCTGCCGCCCGAGCTCCTGTCGAAGGTGCTGGCGGCTTCGCTCGCGGCCGGCGCCATGACGCCGGACCGCGTGCTCGAGACCGTCACGCCCGACGTGATGTCTCGCCACCTCCCGCATGACGTGCTCTGGGAGTGCATCGCCGCCGCAGCCGCCAAGAATGGCGTGACGGGCGGGAGCCGATAGTGTCGCTCGCCGCGTTCCTCACCGCGGCGCTCGAGTCCGCCCTCGACAACGGGGTGGCGACGCCGGACGACGTCCTGCGCCACGCCTCGCCCGAGGTCCTGGCGGTGCACGTGCCGCGTCCGGTGTGGGCGCGGCTGATCAAGACCTGTCTCGAGGCGCCGCGTGTCGACGCGCGGTTGATCGTCGAGACCATCGGCGTGGCCACGCTGTGCGAGCACGTGCCGGCCAACGTGATGTGGGGCGCGCTCGCGGAGATCGCGCTGCGCACGCTCGGACGCGGGCTGGTCGCGGCGCCCCCGTCGGTGATGGCGGCCCCGCCGTCGGTGATCGCGGCGCCACCCTCGGTGATCGCGGCGAGCGCGCCGGCGACGCCCGCGGCGCTGAACGCGGCGCTGCCGCCGGTCGCGCCGCGCATCCAGACGCCGCCCCGCGGCACGGCGATCGATGCGAGCGGTCGCGTGGCGACGCCGCCGGCGAGCACGGTGAGCGCCGCTGCGGCCGCCGCGAAGGCGAACGCCAGCGCGAGCTCGGCGGTCGCGAGTGGAACGCCGCCCAAGGGCACGATGCAGGATCCGGCCGCGGAGATCACGCGCGTCGCGCATCCGCCCGCGGACCTGAGCAAGATCGCGTCGGAGAAGTCGGACCTGCGCGGCGAGCTCACGCGTGTCGCGACGTCGCCGAAGAGCGAGCAGCCCGAGCCGCTCGGCGAGCCGCCGGCGCCGCCGCCGTCGCGCGGCCCGGGCGCGACGACGCGCGCGAATCAGGCGACGCAGCCGCCCGCGACTGGGCGCCGTCCCAACGCGGCGGCGGGCGCGGTGGTCGCCGCGGGCACCAAGGTCTCGCGCGGCGCGCCGCCGTCGGCGCGCCGGGTGAGCACCGCGACCGACTTCGAGATCGAGACCGACGTGAACGAGCAGTGGAAGCGCGCGGTCCCGCCGGCGCCCGGTGCGGCCGGGAGCCCGGGTGGCGGCAGCGGCGCCATCGACGTGCCCGTGGACGACGAGCAGCTCATCGACTGGAGCTCGTCGGAAGAGACCGCGACGAACAACGACAACAAGTACGGCAAGCGCTAGCGTTTGCCGCTTCGTTCCGGAACGGAGCCAGCCTCAGGCGGGTCCTAGGCGCATGAACCACGGATTCTCACTCGTGCTCGCGCTCGCATCGTTCGCTGCATGCTCGTCGTCGACGGCGCCGGTGGCCGAGCCTCGGTCGGCGAGCGGCGGTGGTCGCGGCGGCATCGTGGGCTCGGAGGACTGCGACGGGCTCGTCATCCTGACCGTGACGCCGGCGACCATCGAGCTCGATCGCGTCGGCCGCAGCCTGCCGCGCGAGGGCGGCGCGTTCGATGCGGCGGCGCTGCGCGCCGAGCTCGAGCCGGCCGACGCCGGAGCGGCGTGCGCGCAGGCCGTGGACCTCACGGCGCGCGGCGACGTGACGTATGAGGATCTCGTGGCGGTGATGGACGTCGCCGTCGAGGCAGGGCGGAGCGACATCGGGCTCTTCGGCCGGCAGCAGCACGGATATCCGTCGCGGCGGCGGCTGAAGCAGCCGACGGACGGCGAGGTCATCGCCTCGCTCGCGAAGCCATCGTTCGATCCGGCGACGGTGCCGGTCGCCGTCATCTCGACGACGACGATCGAGCTCCGCGTGAGCGGCGCCAAGGAACCGATCGTGATCGACGACCAGCCGCCGCTCGGCGACGACGCGGCGATGCAGGGCCTGCAGGAGCAGCTGCGCGAGGCGCGGTCGGCGGAGGCGCCGGGGACCGGCGGCTTGCTGGTGCTGCAGGCCGATCGCACGACGCCGGCGCAGATCGTGATCGAGACCTCGAACGCGATGCGCGCCGCCGGCTACGAGCGGATCCTGTTCGCGGTGGAGAAGCGCGGCGGCCGAACGCCCTGAGCGAGCATCCAAACGCCGTGGACATCCTCTTCGCTGGAACACCGCGCCTCGAGCGCTGGGAGCAACGCGCGTTTCATGCCACGGCACGCACCGCGCGTGATCGCGACGACGTGTACGAGCGTGACCTCGCGCCCGAGGCGCCCGGCGCGCCCGGCGAGCGCTTCCGGCGCGTGCACGCCGCGATCCGCGCGTACTCGATCTTCCCGCCCTCGCTCGTCGCGGGCGTGACGCGGCGGCCGATCGAGCTGGGCGATGTCGTCGGTATCCACTACCGCGGCTTTCCGCTGGTGCGTCTGTTCTTCGCGGCGCGCGTGATCGAGGTGTTCGACGGCGAGCGTGACGGATGGTGGCGCGCCGGCTTCCGCTACCGGACGCTGGTCGGGCATCCCGAGCTCGGCGAGGAGACGTTCGCGGTCGAGAAGGAGCTCGCCACCGGGCGCGTGCGCGTCGCGTTGCGGAGCTGGAGCCGGCCCGGCACCTGCCTCGCCCGCGCGTTCAGCCCGCTGGTCCGACGTGCCCAGGTTCGCGCCAGTCAGGCCGCGCTCACGCACCTCGCCAGGATCGCGACCGGCAACTCGTGATGATCGCAGGATAATTTGGTCGCCACAGGGCCCTTCACACGGGCCCGAAAGGGTCGAATCTAAAGGCATGTCCGGCGAACCGAACATGCGTCGCTCGCAGCAGATCATGCGGCTTCCCGTCGAGGACGTGTACGCGACGCTGATCCTGCACGACGGCGAGCGTTCGGAGGTCATCCTGTTCGTGTCGCCCGACGAGGACATCGAGCGCGTGCTCGGCGCGCGCGAGCCGTTCCTGCCGGTGGTGCGCAACGGCAAGGTCGCCCTGGTCGCGCGCCGCGCGATCGCCGCGCTCGGCGTCTCGACCGTGGCGGAGACGCCGGTGGACGGCGACCTGCCGGTCGAGACGCAGCATGCCTCGGTGCGGCTGCGTAGCGGCGCCACGCTCGAGGGCGAGCTGCGCTGGACGGCGCCTGCCGCTTCGAAGCGCACCGCCGACTATCTCAACGCCGACGAGGCGTTCGTGAAGGTGCACACGCCCGAGACGACGTTCTACGTCGTGAAGGACCAGATCGCCCTGGTGGAGGAGCACTGATGCTGACCATGCCCCAGCTCCTGCGCTTCGCGGTGCAGAACAAGGCGTCGGACGTGCACCTCTCGGCCGGCGAGCCGCCGCGCTTCCGCGTCCACGGCGAGATCGTGGCGCTCGATCATCCGCCGCTCTCGGCGGAGGAGACGCACCGCCTCATCTTCGACGTCATGAACGACGCGCAGCGCCGCACCTTCCAGGACCGGCTCGAGGCCGACTTCGCGTTCGCGCTCGACGACGACCTGCGCTTCCGCGTCAACGCGTTCGTGCAGAACCGCGGCGAGGGCGCCGTGTTCCGTACCATCCCGACCAAGATCCCGCGCTTCGAGGATCTCGGGCTCCCGTCGATCCTGCGCGAGCTGTGCGACGAGGAGAAGGGCCTCGTCCTCGTGACCGGCCCGACGGGCAGCGGCAAGTCGACGACGCTGGCGTCGATGATCGACTACCTCAACGAGACCATGGCGGGGCACATCCTCACCCTCGAGGACCCGATCGAGTTCGTGCACAGGTCGAAGCGCTCGCTGGTCAACCAGCGCGAGGTCGGCACGCAGACCCAGTCGTTCTCCAACGCCCTGCGCAGCGGTCTGCGCGAGGACCCCGACGTCATCCTGGTCGGCGAGCTCCGCGATCTCGAGACCATCTCGCTCGCGCTCACCGCCGCCGAGACCGGTCACCTCGTGTTCGGCACGGTGCACACGTCGAGCGCGGCCAAGACCGTCGACCGCATCGTCGACGTGTTCCCGCCCAACCAGCAGGCGCAGGTCCGCACCATGGTGTCGGAGTCGCTGCTCGGCGTGGCGACGCAGATGCTCCTGCACAAGGTCGGCGGCGGCCGCGCCGCGGCGATCGAGGTGCTGGTCGGCACGCCCGCGGTGCGCAACCTCATCCGCGAGGGCAAGACCCACCAGATCCCGTCCGCGATGCAGGTCGGCGCCAAGGCCGGCATGGTCACGATGGAGGCGGCGGTGATGGACCTGGTGAACAAGGGCGTGGTCACCGTCGACGAGGCGAAGAAGCGCGTCCCCGATCTCGCTCACCTGTTCGACAAGCCGGCGGTCGCGCCGGTGGCCGCACGAGGAGCCGTCCGATGAACCCCGAGACCCGCTGGGACCCGTCGATGCGCAGCCTCCTCGACCACATGGTCAAGGTGGAGGCGTCGGACCTGTATCTGACCGCCGGCAGCCCGCCGGTGTTCCGCATCGACGGCGCCGGCTATCCGGCGAAGACGTCGCTCACCGGCGAGCAGGTCGCCGCGATGGCCGAGACGTTGCTCACGCCGGCGCAGCGCGAGGAGTTCGCGACCAAGCTCGAGCTCAACGTCGCGCTGTCGACGACCACCGGTGGCCGGTTCCGCGCCAACTTCTTCCGCCAGCGCGGCGCGGTCGGGCTGGTCGTGCGCCTGGTGCGCACGCAGATCAAGACGCTGGCCGAGCTCTCCATGCCGCCCGCGCTCGCCGACGTGATGCGCCAGAAGCGCGGGCTCGTCTTGCTCGTCGGCGGCACCGGCAGCGGCAAATCGACGACGCTGGCGGCGATGATCGATCACCGGAACCGTGTCGACACCGGCCACATCATCACGATCGAGGATCCGGTCGAGTTCGTGCACCAGCACCAGAAGTGCATCGTCACGCAGCGCGAGGTCGGCATCGACACGCTGTCGTACAAGGACGCGCTCAAGAACACGCTGCGCCAGGCGCCCGACGTGATCCTCATCGGCGAGATCCGCGACGCGGAGACCATGGAGGCGGCGATCGCGTTCGCCGAGACCGGTCACCTCGTGGTGTCGACGCTCCACGCCAACAACGCCAACCAGGCCCTCGAGCGCATCCTGAACTTCTTCCCCCCCAACCGGCAGCACGAGATCCGGCTGCAGCTGTCGCTGAACCTGAAGGCCGTCATCTCGCAGCGCCTCATCCCGTCGCTAGCGGGCGGTCGCGCGGCGGCGCTCGAGGTCATGCTCGACACGCCGCGCATCAAGGATCTCGTCAAGCGCGGCGAGACCGAGGCCGTGAAGGACGCGATGGAGCAGGGCCGCCACGAGGGCTGCCAGACCTTCGACGGCGCGCTCTTCGACCTCGTGACGGCGAACAGCATCTCCGACGCCGAGGCGCTGCGCGCCTCCGACAGCCCGAACAACCTGCGCATGCGCCTCGACCGTTACCGCCAGACCGGCGGCGCGCCCGCGGTGGAGACGCAGCTGCGCCTGGTGCCGCTCACGCCCGTGAAGCCGCCCGCGCCGTCCAAGCCAGTCGCGCCCTCCGGGGCAACCTCCGCGGCGGCGCCGATCAAGGGCGCGCCGCCGATGCGCTAGACCGGCGCGCCCGAGGCGGCACGGTGGCCAGAACGCGTGAGCAGGCTCGTGGCTCGCGCGCTGGCTGATCAGTTCGTCGAGGCGCGACGACCAGGCAACGCGCACGACGCGCTCGCGGGCGGTGAAGGCGCGGGCACGCGCGCTGCACAGGGCGGCGGCGGAGGAAAGCATGTCTCTGTTCCGATCATCCGTTCCATTTCGTGCCGCGTTCTGCGGTGTCCTGCTGTTCGCGTCGGCGTGCGCCGATGCCGTCGACGAGACCGCCGCGCCGCGCGTGTGTCAGCTGTGCAGCGCCGACCGCGCCGACGAGGAAACCGCGATCGGGAAGGGTGGCCCCGACGAGAAGCAGGCGCGCGCCAGCTCCCTCGTCGGCACCGCGAAGGTCCGCGAGCTGCGCGTGCGCGTCGATAGCAGCATCCCGAGCGGCGGCGGCGTCGACGACTGGCGCGCCGCCGTGCGTGCCGCGACCGACGTCTACAACGACGTCCCCAACAACCTGGTGCGCATGACGTACGTGGTAACCGGCCCGGCCGACATCACGTTCCTCTCCGACGAGGTCGGGACGGAGCCCGAGCTCGGCGACGACACCGCCGCCGATGCCACGCTTCCCGTGAACGGTCTGGCGGGCGACCGCGTGCGCGTGAACCTGGACCTGACCGTCTTCGGCGACTTCGACGCGCCGCTCACGCACGAGCAGAAGCTCTTCATCGCGGTCCACGAGCTCGGCCACTGCATCGGCCTGCGCCACACCAACTGGCGCATCTGGGATCAGGGCGACCCCGACGCGATCGACATCCCCGGCACGCCGACCACCGACGGCGCCTCGGTCATGAACGCGGGCACGGCCGGCGATTCGTTCGTCGGGCTGTCGGCCAGCGACAGCCTCGCGATCCGCACGATCTATCCCGAGATCGTGGCCATGGTCGTCGAGTACACCGGCTGCCCGAGCGGCACGCCACGCATGGCCGCCACCTGGGGCGGCACGCTCGTCCAGCCGACCCTCGAGTGGCAGCTCGAGCGCAAGGTCGGCACCACCTGGAGCCAGGTCTATCTCGGCACCGGCTCGACGTGGTCGGTCAACGTCCCCACCGGCACCTCGCTCCAGCTCCGCGTCCGCGGCCGCAGCGCCGAGGGCTGGTCGCTCTGGCGCACCATCTCCAAGACGGCGCCGTCCTGCGGCTCGTTGCCGCAATGAGCTCCTCGCCGAGTCGTCGTGGGCGTTGTAGGGATCGAACCTACGACTTTCACCGTGTGAAGGTGACACTCTTCCGCTGAGTTAAACGCCCGGAAGTGAGGGGCTTTTCTACTCGGCGACCGGCCGGCTGTCAACGGGGAGACCTGCGAGTCGCGCCGATCGCGGGGGGCTCCCCGGGCTGGGGACGGATGGCCGTAGCGGGGGACATACGATGTGCCAGGCCCGGCGATGCGGCGATTCTCGACACGGGAGAGACCGAAGAGAGACACTAACGACGATGAGCACGCGCATGTCCCTCGCGCATTCGCCTGGCGTCCGTTCGCCGAACGTCCGTCCCGTGCTGCTGGCGCTGGCGCTGGCGGTGGCCGCTGCGTGTGGTTCGCCCACCAGCGACGATGACGGCGACAACCCCATGCCCGAGCCCGGTGACACCCTCGAGGTGACGCCGCAGCTCGCGCGCCTCGACGTCATCAACAATGTCGAGGCGAGTCAGGCGTTCACGGTGCAGCTGGTGAAGCCGACCGGCACGCGCTTCGACGTCACCGACCAGGTGCGCTGGACGCTCTCGGATCCGCTCATCGGCTCGTTCACGAACGCGACGTTCACGGCGCGCGGCGGCAGCGCCGGCATCGCGACGGCGACGGCGACGCTCGACATCGTGCAGGGCAACGCCAGCATCGAGGTGTTCGTGCGCGGCTCGCGCGTCGGCACGGGCGCGCCGGGCAACGCGCCCGACCTGTTCGCCGGCGGCACGCTCGATCCAGCGCAGGCGCCGGCGATCGTGTATCCGCCCGACCAGGTCATCGTCCCGCACAACCTCGGTGACCTCGAGACGCACTGGACCGACGCGTTCTCGCACGACGTGTTCGAGCTCTCGCTCGTGAACGGGCACGTCGACCTCAAGCTCTACGTCGGCGGCGGCGCCACCGGCTTCGCGTCGTTCACGACCGCGGAGTGGTACCTCGCGTCGCAGGGCGGCGACGAGCTCACGCTCGGTCTGCGCGCCATCCGCGCCGGCAGCCCGACGACGTTCGGCGCCGCGCCCAGCCAGACGGTCAAGCTGACCAACACCGACCTCGAGGGCGGCCTCTACTACTGGGCGGCGACCGCGGCCGGCGGCGCGCCGTACGGCATCTTCCGCCACGACTTCGGCGACCCCAACGCGCCGATCGAGCCGGTGTTCACGACCACCGAAGCTGGCCGCTGCGTCGCGTGTCACGTGCTCTCGCGCGACGGCGCGAAGATGGCGATCACCTACGCCGGCGGCAACGGCGACTCGACGATCATCGACGTGGCGTCACGCACGCCGATGGTGCCGGTGATGCAGCAGTTCTGGAACTTCGGCACGTATTCGCCCGACGGCTCGCGCCTCGTGACGTCGCGCATGGGCACGCTCACGGTGCGCGACGGCAACACCGCCGCGCCCATCGGCGGCGTCAACGGCACGGTGCCGACCGGCGGCGCGTGGGTCTCGCACCCCGACTGGTCGCCCCTCGGCAACCTCCTGGTGTACGTGCGCGGGACGGTGGTGCACGCCGACGCCGACTGGCACATCGCCAACGGCGAGATCATGAGCGTCTCGTACGACACGGCCACCGGCGCGTGGGGCACGCCCGCGCCCATCGTCAGCGGCGGCGGCAACAACTACTACCCGTCGATCTCGCCCGACGGACAGTGGGTCCTGTTCAACCGCTCGACCGAGGACGCGTACGACGACGGCACCGCCGAGCTGTGGGTCGCGAAGATCGACGGCACGGGCGCGCGCAAGCTCGACCTCGCCAACATCGGGCCGAACCTGACGAACTCGTGGGCGCGCTGGGCGCCGTTCAGGACCAACTTCGGCCCCGATGGCCAGACCGAGGACGCGTACTGGATCACGTGGTCGAGCAAGCGCGATTTCGGCGTGCGGCTCGTCGGTGTGCGCCGGCCGCAGGTGTGGATGAGCCCGTTCTTCCCGGGCCGCGCCGCGGCGGGGATGGATCCGACGGCGCCGGGCTTCCGCGTGCCGTTCCAGGACATCAACTCGAACAACCACATCGCGCAGTGGACCGAGGTCGTGGTCCCGATCGGCAAGATCCAGGAGACGCCGCTCTTGCCCGGCTCCAACCCCGGCACCGTGCAGCGATAGCCCGTCGGTCGGCGTGATAAAACGCCGACCATGCGCAGCGCCATTCGCACGACTCAGGCGCCGGCGGCGATCGGCCCGTACTCGCAGGCCATCCGCTCGGGCGACTTCCTCTTCCTGTCGGGCCAGATCCCGCTCGACCCCGCGACCGGCACCATCGTCGACGGCGACATCACCGCGCAGACGCGCCGCGTGATGGAGAACATCTCGGCGGTGCTCGCGGCGGCCGGCGCCGGCTTCGCCGACATCGTCAAGACGACGATCTTCCTCGTCGATCTGGGCGACTTCGCCGCGGTGAACGCGGTGTACGGCCCGCACTTCGCGGCCGAGCCGCCGGCGCGCTCGACGATCCAGGTCGCGCGTCTGCCGCGGGACGCGCGCGTCGAGATCGAGGTCATCGCGCGCCTGCGCGAGGTCGCCCCGTGAGTAGCGGCGACGCGATCGAGAGCGTGCTCCAGGAGACGCGGCTCTTCCCGCCGCCCGCGAGCTTCTCGGCGCAGGCCCGCGTGAGCAGCATGGCGGCGTACGAGGCGCTGGCCGCGCGCGCGGCCGCGGAGCCCGAGCGCTTCTGGGCCGAGGTCGCGAGCGAGCTGTCGTGGTCCGAGCCGTGGAAGCGCGTGCTCGAGTGGGAGCTCCCCGACGCCAAGTGGTTCCTCGGCGGCAAGACCAACGTGAGCGTCAACTGCCTCGATCGGCACCTCGACGGTCCGCGCCGCAACAAGGCGGCGCTCCTGTTCGAGGGCGAGCCCGGCGACACGCGCGTGCTCACGTATCACCAGCTGCACCGCGAGGTGTGCAAGACCGCCAACGCGCTCGAGGCGCTCGGGGTCCGCGCCGGCGACTTCGTCGCGATCTACCTGCCGATGATCCCCGAGGCCGCGATCGCGATGCTCGCCTGCGCGCGCATCGGCGCGCCGCACACCGTCATCTTCGGTGGCTTCTCGTCGGAGGCGCTGGCCGATCGCATCAAGGACTCGCGCGCGCGCGTCGTCATCACCGCCGACGGCGGCTGGCGGCGCGGCGCGATCGTCCCGCTCAAGGACAACGTCGACAAGGCGCTCGAGACCGTCGAGGTCGACAACGTGGTCGTGGTGCGCCGCACCGGCTGCGAGTTCGGCTGGAAGCCGGGGCGCGACGTGTGGTGGCACGACGCCGTCGACAAGGCGTCGCCGGTGCACGACGCGCCGGCGCACGACGCCGAGCACACGCTGTTCTCGCTCTACACGAGCGGCACGACCGGCAAGCCCAAGGGCATCGTGCACACGACGGGCGGGTACCAGGTCGGCGCGTACTACACGACCAAGATGGTCTTCGACCTGCGCGACGAGGACGTGTTCTGGTGCACCGCCGACATCGGCTGGGTGACCGGGCACAGCTACGTCGTGTACGGGCCGCTCATGAACGGCGCCACCGTCGTGATGTACGAGGGCGCGCCCAACCAGCCCGGCCCGGATCGCTTCTGGGACATCATCGCGCGCTGGGGCGTGACCGTGTTCTACACGGCGCCGACGGCGATCCGCGCCTTCATGCGCTGGGGCGACGAGCATCCGGCGAAGCACGACCTCTCGTCGCTGCGCCTGCTCGGGTCGGTGGGCGAGCCCATCAACCCCGAGGCGTGGATGTGGTACCGGCGCGTCATCGGCGGCGATCGTTGCCCGATCGTCGACACGTGGTGGCAGACCGAGACCGGCTCGATCATGATCTCGCCGCTGCCGGGCGCGACGCCGACCAAGCCGGGCTCGGCGACGCGGCCGCTGCCGGGCATCGCCGCCGACGTCGTGAAGAAGGACGGCACGCCGTGCAAGGCCAACGAGGGCGGCTTCCTCGTCATCAAGCGGCCGTGGCCTTCGATGCTGCGCACGATCTGGGGCGATCACGAGCGCTACACGAAGACGTACTTCGGCGACATCGCGGGCTGCTACTTCGCCGGCGACGGCGCGCGCAAGGACGAGGACGGCTACATCTGGGTGATGGGGCGCGTCGACGACGTCATCAACGTCGCCGGCCACCGTCTGTCGACGATGGAGGTCGAGAGCGCGCTGGTCTCCCACCCGAAGGTCGCCGAGGCCGCGGTCGTCGGTCGTCCCGACGATCTCAAGGGGCAGGCGATCGTCGCGTTCGTGACGCCCAAGGGCGGCATCAAGAGCGACGACGCGCTCGCCAAGGAGCTACGCCAGCACGTGGTCGAGCAGATCGGCGCGCTGGCGCGTCCCGAGGAGATCCGCTTCGCCGACGCGCTCCCCAAGACGCGCTCCGGCAAGATCATGCGCCGCCTGCTCCGCGAGGTCGCCAGCGGCTCGACGTCGCGCGGCGACACGACGACGCTGGAGGACGGGGCCGTGCTGGAGACGCTCGCGCAGAGCTACCAGCAGGAAGAGTAGGCCTTCGGCCTCGGCCTCGGGCCTCCTCTTCCTTAGGCCTCAGTCCTCAGACCTCGGTCCTCAGCCAGACCCAACGTCACGGAGCCGGCGGAGCGGGCTCGGTTTCGGGGTCGATGGCGGATTCGTTGTCGCCTTCGTCGAGGTCGCCCATCTCGTCGGGGTCGGTGACCGCAGTCGGGGCTCCGGGCTCGATGCTCGGATCGGCGGTGGCAGTGGGCGCAGTGTCTGGGCCCGAGGTCCGAGGCCCGAGGCCTGAGGCCTCCTCGAGGACTGCCGGGACGGGCTCGCTCTTGGCGAGCGCCGCCAGGTAGTCGTCGAGGACCACGAGGACATCCTCGTGCGCCTGGCGCACGAGGTTCTTCCTCGCCGGCGTGTGACCGTTGGTGACGAGCGCGAAGGCGAGGGTGCGTCCGTCGGGGCCCTCGAGCAGGCCGGACAGCGCGATGACGTTGGAGAGCGTCCCGGTCTTGCCGTGGATGCGGCCGCGCAGGTCGGTCGAGCGGAAGCGGCGGCGCAGCGTGCCGTCGACGCCGCCGACGGAGAGCGACGTCTTCCACGCGTCGGCGCAGGCCGCCGCGTACGCCAGATCCTCGCCTTCGTGCGTGACCAGGCCCGACGCCGCGCGCACGACCGACACGATCTGGCGCGGCGAGAACTGCGTGCGGTAGGAGAGGCCGCTGCCGGTGTCGACGACGAGCTTGTCGCGCTCGATGCCGGCCGCGCGACCGAGCCACGCGTACATCGCGTCGATGCCCTTGTCCATCGACGGCTTCTCGTCGTGGGAGAGCGCGGTCGCCGTCGCGATCACGCGGTCCGAGAGCCAGTTGATGCTGCGCTTGTTCACCTGCGCGACGATGTGCGAGAGAGGCTCGCTCTGGTGCTCGACGAGCGTGACCGGCAGGCGGCCGATCGCCGCCGTTTCGTCGACGAACTGCGGCAGCTCGCGCACCGTGACGTCGCCCTTCACCTCGATGCCGGCGTCGCGCATCGCCGTGCGCAGCACGTGCGCGGTGTGGAGGTGGCGATCACGCGTCCACACCCAGCGCGACACGGTCTTGCCCTTGCCGATGGCGCCACCGACCGCGATGGTCAGCCGCTGCGAGCCGTCGTCCTTCGTGACGACCTTGCTGTCGACGGTGAGGCGGCCCTTCACGCGCGGGCGCTTGCCGGTCGTCGCCGTCGTCGTGATCTCGATGAAGTCGGTCGCCGGCGTCACGGTCACGGCCGGCAGGGCGCCGGGCTCGCCGGCGGTGATGTCCACACGGACGCGACTGCGGTAGATGCCGTCGCGCGTCGACGTCCCGCCGACGACGACGCCACCCTCGATGCGCTTCACGCCCGCCGCCGCGAGCTTCGCGCCGAGCGCGCGCACGTCGTCGAGGCCGAGCGTCGGATCGTAGCTGCCGAGCAGGTACACGTCGCCCGCGATCACGCCGTCGGTGCCGGGCGTCGCGCCCAGCACACGCGTGGTGTACCGGAAGCCAGGCCCGACGAGGTCGAGCGCCGCCGCCGTCGAGATGAGCTTCACGTTCGACGCCGGGTTCAACGGATCGTCGGGGTGCACCGCGAACAGCTCCTTGCCGGTCGCCGCGTCGACGACGTACAGGCCGGTCGTGCCGTAGCGCAGCGGGCCGCGCAGGATCTTCTCGATCGCCTCGGCGGTCGCTTCCTCGCGCGTCAGCTCCGCGACGGTGCGGCCGTGCGACTTCGTCGGCGCGCGCAGCGCACCGTGCACCATCACCATCGCCGCGGTGGGCTGGCTCGGCGTCGGGCGCACCGGCCGCTTCGCGACCGTTCGCTTCGTCGGACGCACCGGCGCGCGCGTGACCGTCTTCTTCGCCGGCTTCGCGACCGGCTTCTTGGTGCCGCGCTTCGCGACCGGCTTCGCGATCGGCTTGCTCGCGCGCGTGCGCGGCTGCGCGTCGACCACGTGCACCTGCGCGGGAGCGCAGATGCCGAGCGCCAGCGCGAGCACGAGCGCCAGACGGCGCGTCATGCGCGTCACGGACGCACCATCACCGCGGTCGCCCCATCGCCGCCGTCCGCAGGCGCGGCGGTCGTGAAGGCGTGCACCAGGCCCGACATCTCGCTGGCGAGCGCGCTTTGCACGGCGTCGCGCAGGACGGCGACGCCGTCCGAGTGCAAGCCCTTGCCGTGAATCACGAGCACGCAGCGGCGGCGATCGCGCGCCGAGTCGAGCAGGAACTTCTCGAGCCGCGGCAGCGCCGCGCTCACCGTGTCGCCGTGTAGATCGAGCGTCGCTTCCACGCGCACCTTCCCATTCCTGAGCGCGCTGACCTGCGATCGGTTGACACCGTCCGCACGTCCCGTCACGCGGCCGCCCTCCGACTCGAGCACGAGCTTCTGGCGCGGCGGCAGCGGCGACTGGACGACCACGGCCGACTTCTGCGGCAGGGGTCGCACGCGGTCACGGCCGCCGAGGGGCGTAGCTCCGTCGATCGCCTGGAGAAAGAGGGCTTCCTCCTCGGGCGTGACAGCAGGACGCTTCGCCTTGCGCGCGGGCTGCTTACCCACCCCCTCATCATGTACGAGCGCATCGCCCGCGCCAAGAAATGTTAAGAGCGCCCGCCCGACGTTCCACCTAGAGTGCGGCCCATGCGACGTACCTCCGTCTCCTACATGGCCGTGGCTCTGGTCACGGCCGCGGCCTGCGGGGACAACACCGAGGGCGGTCCGGGAGACCTCCCCGACGGTCCCGGCCGGTTCGACAGCCCCTCCGACTTCGACCGATCGGACGCCGGGTGCGTCCGGGGCGGGATGGCGGGCGTCGCGCCCGACGGCATCTTCCACTTCCAGGTCACCTACGACGACGGCTTCACCGGCACCGGCGCGGCCCGCCTCGACGAGCTGGGGGCCTGGGAGTACGGCGGCGCGCTCGCCGGCGGGGACGCGACGCGGGCCTGGCTCGACGACGACTCGCTCTTCCTCTACCGCGACCTCGGCGAGGACCGGTCCCGAAGCCTGCTGCTGTGCGAGCAGAACGGCGGCGAGCTCCACGGGCAGTACGCCTACTGCACCCCCGAGGACTGTTTCCTGGCCCGGGCCACGGCGCGGCGCGTCGAACCGCTCGACGAGCCGGTCGCGGGCGGCCTGACGCTCCTCGGCGAGCACGCGGGCGCCGGCTGGGGCGACGGCATCACGGTCAACGTGCGGGTCCAGGACGGGCTCGCGTACCTGGCGCGCTACCAGGACGGCCTCCGAATCGTCGACGTGTCCAACCCGAGCGCGCCGGTCGATGTCGGTCACGGCCCGTGCGAGCACCCCGGCGACAACGAGATCTACAACGACGTGAAGCTCGTCGACGCCGGCGACCGTCGCTACGCGATCATGGGCTCGAACCGCGTGGGCGCCGTCGTCTGGGACGTCACCACCCCGGCCTCGCCGTCGATCGTGGCGCACTTCGGCACCGCCGACATCATGGAGGGCGCCAACATCCACACCCTCTTCATCGACGGTGGCAAGGCGTACCTCGCCAACACGCGCCGCGGCCTCGAGATCTGGAGCCTCGCCGATCCGCGCGCGCCGCAGCTCCTGTCGCAGTTCTTCCCGCGTGACGCGCCCGACGGCGCGTTCCTCCACGACCTCTTCGTCGAGGGCGATCGCGCGTACCTCAACTTCTGGAACGCGGGCATGGTGATCGCCGACGTGTCGAACCCGGCGGCGCCGCGCGACCTCGGCACGTTCGTCGGCTACGGCGACGAGTCGAGCCACTCGAGCTGGGTGACGACGGTCGGCGCGCGCCGCATCGCCGCGCACGGCGACGAGGAGTGGGGCTCGCACCTGCGCTTCGTCGACGTCACCGAGGGCAGCGGCAGCTTCCTGCGCCAGGTCGGCGAGTGGCAGACGCGGCCCGAGGTCAGCGCCCACAACATCATGGCCGCCGGCACCGAGGTGTTCGCCGCGTACTACCAGGACGGCGTTCGCGTCATCGACATCTCCGACCCGGCGGCGCCGCGACTGGCGGCGTGGTTCAACACCTGGCCCGGGTACGACCGCGCCTACGGAACCAGCTTCTTCGAGGCCGCGGTCGGCATCGATCTCGATCTGGCCCGCGGCCGCATCTACGTTGCCGATTCACACCGGGGTTTGCTGATCCTCCAGCGATAACGTTGATATTGGCAACGCATGCCGTCTTGATCCGGTAGGCAAGGGCGTTGCATGGTCGGGGGAAGATGTTCGCCAGCGCGCCGATCGCCCGACCCCGAGTTGCGTACTTCTGCATGGAGTACGGGCTCGATCCGTCGTTCACGATCTACGCCGGAGGTCTCGGCATCCTGGCCGGCGACCACATGAAGTCGGTGGGAGACCTGCACCTGCCGGTCACCGGCATCGGGCTCCTGTGGGACGAGGGCTACGTCGAGCAGCGCATCGACGGCGAGGGCCACCCCGTCGATCACTACTCCAAGACCTCGCGCGAGGGCCTCGAGGCGCTGGACGTCGAGATCGAGGTCACCGTGCGCGGGAAGCACGTGCCCTGTCGCGCGTACCGCGTGCGCCGCCACACGACGGCCGAGCTCTACCTGCTCGAGCCGGCGCGCGACGACGATCGCTGGATCACGCAGCGCCTCTACGGCGGCGGCGAGGAGGACCGGCTGGCGCAGGAGATCGTGCTCGGCGTCGGCGGTGTGCGCCTCCTGCGTGCGCTGGGGCTCGATCCGGCGGTGTATCACTTCAACGAGGGCCACGCGGTGTTCGCCGGCCTCGAGCTCCTGCGCGAGAACCGCTTCGGCGGCAAGACGCTCGCCGAGCGCATCGTGCAGCTCCGCTCGCACGTCGTGTTCACGACCCACACGCCCGTCGCCGCCGGCAACGAGGTCCATCCTCTGGAGCTGATGCGCCGCATGGACGCCGACCTCGGCTTCACCGACGCCGAGCTCACGCAGATCGGCGGCGCGCCGTTCTCGATGACCGTCGCCGGCCTGCGCCTGTCGCGCGCGGCCAACGCGGTGGCGCAGCTCCACGGCGAGACCGCGCGCGCGATGTGGAAGGGCGTGAGCGGCGCCGCGCCCATCACGGCGATCACCAACGGCGTGCACGTGCCGACGTGGCAGGACGCGCGCGTGCGCGCCGCGCTCGCGCCGGGCAAGGACGAGCAGCACCAGGCCCAGGAGCTGTGGGCCGCGCACCTCACGATGAAGTCCGAGCTGTGCGACTTCGTGAAGGCGCGCACCGGCGTCGAGCTGGCGCACGACCGGATCATCATCGGCTTCGCGCGGCGCGCCGCGCCGTACAAGCGCGCCGATCTCGTCCTCGGCGACGAGGGCCGGCTCGAGCGCCTGCTGCGCGACGGCGGCGCGCAGATCGTCTACGCCGGCAAGGCGCATCCGCGCGACGCCGGCGGCAAGGCGCTGGTGTCGAGGCTGGTCAGCGCGTCGCGGCGGTGGCCGGGGCAGGTGGTCTTCCTCGAGAACTACGACATGACGGTGGGCGCGGTGATGACGCGCGGCACGGACGTGTGGCTCAACAATCCGCGCCGTCCGCTCGAGGCGTCGGGCACCTCGGGCATGAAGGCGGCGATGAACGGCGTCCTGAACGTCAGCATCCTCGACGGCTGGTGGCCGGAGGGCTGCGAGCACGGCGTCACGGGCTGGAAGATCGGCGATCCCGATCCCGGTGACGACGCGTTCGACGACGCGGCGGCGGCGCGCATCGACGAGCGCGATCGCGAGCTCCTCTACCAGGTGCTCGAGCAGGACGTGCTGCCGACGTTCCACGGCGACCGCGCGCGCTGGGTGCGCATGATGCGCGCGTCGATCGGCATGTCGGCGTGGCGCTTCTCCTCGGACCGCATGGTCGAGGAGTACGTCACGCGCCTCTACACGGCGTAGCTCACTCGGCGCCGGGACGCAGCAGCACCTGGCGGCGCTTGCCCCGCCAGCGCACGACGACGTGCTCGCCCTCGGCGGTGAGCGTGGCGGCGTCGAGCACGCGGCGCGGCGTGGCGGCGAGGCAGGGATGCTGGCCCGCGACGAAGCCGACCTCCTCGATGCGCCAGCCGTCGCCGCCGTCCTCCATCGGACGGCCGCGCACGACGTAGCGATCGACGAAGCCCCAGCTGGGCGCGGCGGCGCACGGGATGTCGGTGCGATCGGGAGACGACTCGCTGACCTCGCGCACGTACGTGCCGCCGAGCAGGCCGTCGTCGCCGACGGCGAGCTCCCAGTCCTCGTACTCGTCGCGCACCATGCCGCTGCGCGTCCACGACGTCACGTCCCAGGTCCAGCGACCGGCCGGAGGCGGCGCGGTCTCGGGCGGCGCCGGTGCGGGCGCGTCGGACGCGCGCGCGAGCGTCGCGTTGCCGCCGGGCCACGCGAGGTGCAGCTCGTCGCCGTCGATGACCGCGGTGTACGCGCCCAGCTCGCGCAGCCCGTGCTCGCACGGCCCGGGATCGGTGCGGTACGAGACCTCCTGGATCGCGACGCCGGTCGCGGTCGCCACGGCCTCCACGAAGATCTCGGCGCGCTGGCGGTAGCGCGTCTCCTGGTTGCACTCGAACGGCAGGCTGTCGAGCGATCGCACGAGCACGTCGCGCGTGTAGCGGCCGACCAGCTTGGTGCGATCGCTCGTCGGGCCGAAGGTCCAGCGTTCGCGCTCGCGGCGCTGCGTGCCGGCCTCGATCTCGAAGTGCACCCACTCCCACGCGCCGGTGAGCTTCTGCGCCGTGACGATGGCGTCGAGCGGTACGGCGCCGTCGGGCAGCGGCACGGGCTCGGCACACGCGATCAGCCCGGCCGCGCAGGCCGCGAAGGCCACGCGCGCCGCGCCGGGGGCAACGATCAAGCCTTGCCGACCTTGGTCGAGTCGCTGCCTTGCCACGGCTTCTCCACCGCGCCCGCGCTGAGGAAGTACTTGAGCTGCGGATCACCAGGGACTTCCCACGCGCCAGCCTCGTTGCGCACCTCGATCACCGGCGTGATCTGATCCTCGAGATCGTCGGTCGCGGCGAGCGGCGGCGTGCCCTCGCGCCAGACCACGCCGCCGTCGACGAGCGCGGGCTGGCGCGGGACGCCGACGAGCCCGGTGACCTCGCGCGCGAGGCGGCCCTGCCATGGGAAGAGGCCGGCGCCCTCGGCGGCGCGCTCGAGCGCGTCGACCATCGATGCGGCCGACGGCCAGCGCTTGTCGGGATCGCGAGCGAGCGCGCTCATGACGACGTCGGCGATCGCGGTCGGGATCTCGGCGCGCATCGAGCTCGGATGCGGGATCGGGCCCGACTTCACGCGCTCGGTGGTGTCGAGATCGCTGGCGCCGTGGAAGAGCGGCTGTCCGGTGAAGAGCTCGTGCATGACCGCGCCGAGCGAGAAGAGGTCGGCGCGTTGATCGATCGACACGCGCTTGTCGAGCTGCTCGGGCGCGATGTACGCGTACTTGCCCTTGATGACGCCGGCCTCGGTGCGATGGGCCTGGAAGGTCGTGCGCGCCACGCCCATGTCGATGAGCTTCACGACGCCGCCCGGCGCGACGAGCAGGTTCTGCGGCGTGACGTCACGATGGATGACGTCGAGCGAGCGGCCGTCGAGATCGCGCAGGTTGTGGAGGTGATCGAGCGCGCGCGCCGCGGCGAGCCCGATGGCGAGGACCGCGGGCACGGCGAGCGGACGGCGACGGCGCGTGGCCGCGCGCGAGAGCGCGAGCACGGTCGGGCCGCCGATGTACTCGAGCGCGAGGTACGGGCGACCCGCGGCCGAGCCCTGACGACCGAGGTAGAACGCCGTCGGCAGGTGCGGGTGGTGACAGGCGAGCGTGAGCCGGCCCTCGGTCACGAAGAAGTCGATGAACTCGGGATGCGACGCGAGGTCGGCGCGGATGCGCTTGACCGCGACCCAGCGCGGCGTCGCGGCTCCGCGATCGATCGCGAGGTACACGTCGGCCATGCCACCGGTGGCGAGCCGCTCGAGCAGCGTGAACTGATCGAGCTCGAACGGCAGGCTCTCGAGGAGGGGCAACGGCATGATGTGGAGTCGTGAGCAGCTACCGCGGCGCGTGTCGCGCGAAGGTGTCCGTGACGAGCTGACCGATCGCGGCATCGGAGAGACCCGCGGGCCGCGCGTGAGGACCGCCCATGGCGAATCGCGACGCGGACTCGTAGTCCCACGCGACGCGCGCCTGAAGGCGTCTGGTGCACTCGGCCGCGGTGAAGCCGAGACGCGCCATCATCGCGGCGCGATCGCGAAGATCGCGCGTGGCGTGATCGATCCGGTTGGACGCGCCCTTGGCGGATCCGGCGCCGGAGGCGACAACAGGTGTTTCCAGCCAGGGGAAGCTCACCCCGCGAGTATACCCTGATACCGTCGACGTCGTGGCTCGGCTCGCACGCGCGTGCGTGATCGTCGGTGCGTCGATCGGTGTGCTTGGCGTCGCGCGTGTGCGTTCGGTGTACGCCGAGGGCGCCGGTGTCGTCGTGGTGCCCGCGTCGCGCTCGGCAGCGCCGGCGAACGACGTCGCGCGCGCGATCGCGAGCGCCGCCAGCGCAGACGCCGACGCCGTGGTGAAGGCGCGTCGGGCGCGCGCGCTGGGCGCGGTGCCGGCGCAGGAGCTGTCGAATTTCGCGCAGGTGACGCGCCTCGAGGCCGAAGGGTGGCGGGCGTATCAGGTGGCCGTCGATGCCGAGTTCGCGGCGTCGCGACTGGCCGCGGCGCGATCGCAGGCCGAGGCGCTGCTCGCGCTGCCGGGTGGCGTCGAGGTGTACGCCGAGGTGTCCCTTCGCCTGGGATTTGTGTTGGCGCATCTAGGTCGCAAGGACGATGCTGGCGAGGCGTTACGGCTCGCGCACGCACTCGATCCCGAGCGCGCGGTGACGACCGCCGAGTTCTCTCCCGATGGCGTGGCGGTGTTCGACGCGGCGATCGCGGCGCGTCCGCCCAGCGCCAGCGTGAGCGTCACCGCCACGGGGCGAGCGACGCTCGAGGTCGACGGTGTCGAGATCGGTCGATCACCGCAGTCACTTTCGCTCACGCACGGGCAACACGTGGTCGTCGCGCGGGCGCGCGGGCGCGTGGCGCGAGGGATCGCGGTGTCGATCGCCGCCGACACGCGCGAGGTCGAGCTGACGCTCGAGCACGCGCCCGCCGGTGACGCGCTCGATCGCGACGAGGCGCTGGCCGCCGGAGCCGGCGAGGACGAGGCCACCGCGGCGATCGCCGGCACCTTGCTGTATGCGGAGCTGGACGAGGTGTTCGTGGTGTCGAGCGTGTTCCGCAGCGGCGCGCCCGCGCTGCTCGGTCAGCGCTGCGCGCTGGGGCGGCCGCCGTGCACGGCGATCGTCGAGGTCGGACACGTCGAGGGCGGCCTCGATGCGGCCGCGCGCGCGCTCGTCGAGCGTCTGCGTGGGGCGACGCCGCGCTACGGCGTGATCTTGCCGCGCGACGCGCGCGTGTCGAGCGGCGAGCGCGGCGGAGGGAAGGGCGATGGCCGCTGTACGTGGTGCCGCAACCCGTGGGTCCTCGGCGGCGGCGGCCTCGCCGCGGCGGCGATCATCACCGGCGCCGCGATCGCGCTGACGCGCGACGAGGCGGCGCCGATCGTCAACGTCGATCCCGGCGACTTCACGCAGTGACTACCGGCTGAAGTCGGCGGAGACGGTCTCCTCGCCGCCTGCGGGGACGACGACGTCGAAGCGCTTGCGGATCTCGGGCTCGTCCTCGGTGGCGGGGAACACGATCTCGATCGTGTGCGGCCCGGCGGGGACGTCCCACGTCTTCGGTGCCTGACCGGGGAGCTTCTTGCCGTCGACGTAGACCTCGCCCCACGGCACCGCACCGACCTTCAGCTTGCCGGTCGCGCGCGTCGTGGCCGCAGCCGCATCGGGCGGCGGCAGACGGGCCCCGGCGTCGGTGGGCGAAGGACGCGTGCCGGCATCGGTCCGGGGAGGTCGGCTTCCGGCGTCCTCGGTTGCGGCATCGACGATGACGATCGCGACATCGCCATCGCTCGGCGTCATGGTGCCCGCGTCGTCGGCGACCGCGACCGTGGCATCTGCCGACGCGACGCCACCGGCGTCGATCGCCGTCGCGCGTTGCCTGCCCGTCGCGATCCACCAGATCGCGACGACCGCCAGCGCGATCACCACCAGCCCCGCCCACAGCCACGTCCTGGGCGCGCGCTCCGCCACCGCTGCGGCCTCGCTCGTGACTTTCTGTCCCGGGCCCGTGCCCGTGCCCGTTCTGGTCTCCTCTGCCTCCTTCGGCTCCCTCGGCATGACCGAGGTGCGCACCTCCGAGTCGGTCGTGTTTCGCGCGCTCGCCGCGGCCAGGAGCGCCGCCTCTTCCTCCTCGAGGATCGCCTTCAACGGCACGAGCGGCGTCGCACGGCTCAGCACCTTCTCGAAGTCGATGCTGGTCGCGAACGTGGCCTCGCGGATCGTCGGCTTACGCTTCCCCTTGGCGGGCCGCTTGCCGTCGCGATCCATGACCTGCGTCGACGGTCCGCCGCCATCGGTCGCCGGCGGCGGCGTCGCATCGGTCACGCCGCCGGCGCTCTCGTCGCCGGGGTCGCTGCCCAGCTCCGCGCTGGTCTCGACATCCTCGCGTCCGAGCGGCGGGCAGTACCTCGCCACCACGGCCGCGACATCGCGCGCCCCCGGCGTCGGCTCGAGCGAGTACAGGGCGCGGTGGAGCGCGCTCGACAGCTCGCCGGCGTCCTTCCACCGCTTCGCGGTGTCGCGCTCGAGGCACCGGAGCACGATCGCGTCCACGACCTTCGGCACCGTCGCGCGCCGCGCGCTGGGCTCGGGGATCGGGGCCGTCGCCACCGCGGCCAGCGTCTCCTCCGGCGTCGCCCGCGCGAACAGCCGCTCGCCCACCAGCAGCTCCCACAGGAGCACCCCGAGCGAGAACAGATCGCTCTGTCCGGTGAGCGGACGCCGCGCCACCTGCTCGGGCGACATGTACGGAAACGAGCCGGTGGGCATGGCGTCGTCCGACGGCCCCTCGCCGCCGCCGTACGTCACGGCGATCCCGAAGTCGACCAGCTTCACCTCGCCGTCGCGCGAGAGCATCACGTTGCGGGGCGACAGATCGCGATGGATCACGCCCGAGCCCTTGCGATGCGCGTAGTCGAGCCCCTTGGCCAGCTCGGCCGCAACGTGGAGCGCCAGCCCGGGCTCGAGCGCGTCCCCGCGCCGCGCCATCGCCTCGCTCAGGCGCCACAGCGTGGGCCCGTCGATGTACTCCATCGCGATGAAGTACGTGTCGTCGATCACGCCGAGCTCGTAGAGCGGCACGATGTTGCCGTGGGCCAGCCCGACCAGGGTCTTGGCCTCGGCGACGAAGAGGTCGACGAAGTGGCGCTGCCCGGTGAGCGACGGGTGGATCTGCTTGATGACGAGCTGCTTCTCGAACCCGCCGGGGCCGATGATCTTTCCGAGGAAGATCTCCGCCATCCCTCCCGTCGCCAGCTTCTCGGTCAGGTAGTACTTGCCGAACGTCGTCGGCAGCTCGGTCATTCGGCGCCTACTGTATCATGCCGACGGTGTTCGCCTCCCCCAGGGCCGTCTGGCTCGCCGTCGCGATCGCGGCGTGCGGCGGCGACGCGCCCTCGGTCCGGCTCGTCCCCGTCGGAGACGGCGCATGCGGCCGCCCCACCGACGCGCGATCGCTGCTCGTCACGCCGCTGGGCGATTTCCGCGCCGAGCGCACCCCCGTGCCCCTCGACGCGCCGTTCGCGCTCGGCAACGTGCCCGACACCACGCGCCAGCTCGCGGTCGAGGTCACCGGCGACGGCGCGACCGTGCTGGCCCAGGGCAAGACCGCGCCGTTCGACTTCGCCGCGCTCGCCGACGGCGACACCGTCTCCGTCGCGATGGCACCGCCCGACGACGTCTGCCCCGCGGGCACGATGGCGACGGCGCGCAACCGGCCGCTCGTCGCGGCGGTGGGCGGCGGGGTGCTCGTCGCCGGCGGTGACGACGGCACCGGCCCGCTCGCGTCCGCCGAGTGGTTCGATCCCGCCACCAACACCTTCCGTGACGTGGCGCTGCCTGCCGGGTTCGGTGGCGCGCGCGGGCTCGCCGGCGCCGCCCTGGTGCCGCTGTCGGACGGGACGGTCGCGCTGGTCGGCGGCCCCAGCCCGGGCTTCGCCATCTACGATCACGACACCGGGTTCCGCCCCGCCGTGCTCGTCAACCAGGTGCGCGCACACGCCGCCGCGGTCGCGATCGACGACACCACGGTGCTCCTGCTCGGCGGCTGCGGTACGCTCGCCGAGAGCGGCGAGTGCGACGCCGGTAGCGCGCTCGCGAACAGCCGATACATCGACTTCATGGGCGGCGCGATCACCGACGGGCCGTCGCTCGCCGTGCCGCGCCTCGACGGCACCGCGTTCCTCGAGCGCCAGCCCGACGGCCGCGCCGCCGTCGTGGTCGTCGGCGGCACCGACGGCGCCGGGACGCCGCTCACGTCGGCCGAGCGCATCGATCTCGAGACCGGCGCGGTCACCGTCCTCGACAACGCCGGCGCCGCGGCGGCGCGCACCGACGCGGGGACCCTGATCACCGGATTCGGGATCGACGGCGGCATGATGACGATGCGCGGCACCACCGCGGCGCTCGTGCCGGGCATCGACGTCGTGCGCCCGCTCCAGACGCTGGTCGCGCGCAGCGGCACCACGCTGGTCACGCAGGAGGACGGGCTCGTCGTCGGTTTCGGCGGTGGCCCGACGGTGCGCTTCCGCCCGGCGTCGTCGACGTGGTCGGTGATCGACGCGCCCGCGGTGCCGGCGCTCCAGGGAGGTCACGCCGCGGTGCGCCTCGAGGACGGCAGCATCTTCCTGGTGGGCGGCCGCGTCGCCGACGTGCCGCAGGCCGCGGCCTATCGGTACCGGCCTCGGCTCCTCGGGCCGTTCACGGGCTCGCTCACCGTCGTGCCCGGCGACGACGAGAGCGATCCGCCGCTGTCGCCCCTCGATCCGTCGCTGGTCACGGCCACGCCGCCACCGTGGCGGCTGCGCGGCGCGGGTGCCGCAGGTGTGAGCTACGCCGTGGTCGGCGGGCCGCAGGGCGGAACGCTGCGCGTCGACCTCACGGCGACGGTGCCGGCCGAGGGCGTCGCGCTCGTCCTGGGTCAGGTCGGCCCCGGCGATCTGCACCGCGTGGTGCTCATCCCCGACGAGGAGGCGTCGCTCGAGCGGCGGGCGGCCGGCGCCGCGACGACCGTGTGCCGCGGCTCGACCGTGCCGTTCGTCACCGGCGCGACCGCGATCACGCTCGACGTGAACCGCGGCTCGGCGCGCGTGGCGATCGCGGGGCAGGTGGTCCTGACGTGTGACGTCGATCCGCTGCCGGCGGGGCGGGTGGGCGTCGGCGCGCTCGGCACCGGTGAGGTCCAGGTGGTCAGCATCGCGGTGACGCGGGGTTAACGTCATTTCGGCCGTGTTACCGTCGCCGCGAATGTCGCGGGCTGTCGTGCTCGGGCTCGTGCTCGCAACGTTCGCGCTGTGCGCGACGGCGACCCCGGCGCGCGCGTACGAGTACGAGGTCTCGGCACGCACCGCCGGGCAGATCTACCAGCTGCCGACGCTGCGCCTGATGGGCGCCGACCTGTGGCTGGCGCGCCGCCGCTACACCCAGACGCTCACGCTCTCGATCTGGGACGTCGGTGATCTGCGGCGCCAGCGCGTGAAGGCGCATCCCGGGTTGCCCGACGACGGGCCGGTCGTGTGGTTCACCGGGCACCTGCGGCTGGATCACGACTTCGGCGCGTGGACGGCGGGCACGCTCACGATGGACGACCGTACGCTCGACGCGATCGATGCGATCCCGGATCTCGCGACGTCGAGCATCGGGCTGGATCTGCTGTACGGCTACCTCGCCGTCGACGGGCTGGCCGGGCGCGTCGATCTGCGCATCGGACGGCAGCTCGAGGTCGACGCGCTCGACTGGTGGAGCATCGACGGCGTGACCGCGCGGGTGCACACGCCGTGGCCGGTGCTGTTCGAGGCGACCGCGGGGTTGCGCGTGCGTGATCGCTCGCCGCTCGGCGCGGCCGACTTCGAGCTCGACGGGACGGCGAGCGCCGACTGCCACGAGTACGTCGAGGGGCCGACGCCGGGGACGGGCAGCTGGCAGATCATCGATCGCAGCCGCGTGCCGGGCGAGTCGCGGCTGGGCAGCGATCTGGCGCTCTGTCCCGAGCGTGACGCGATGCTGCCGACCGGTGTGCTCGCGGTCGAGACCGAGGACGTACGCTGGCTGTTCGCGCGCGTCGCGTATCGCCGCACGCAGTCGCGCACGCCCGGGCTGATCGGCCCGGTCGATCGCCTCGACTTCCCGGACAGCGGCGTCTATCCCGACGAGCTCGGGCAGGCGCCGGCGTGGGGCGTCGACGAGGAGCACGCGAGCGCGGTGGTGCGTGGCACCGCGCGCGCGCGCGGCGTCGCGATCGAGCCGTGGGTGCAGGCGCGCTACTCGCTCCTGCACGGCGTCGCCGACGAGGCGCAGGCCGGCGTGCGTGTGGCGCGGGGCGCGCACGCGCTCGAGCCGGAGGTCGCGCGCTCGGTGCCGACCTTCGACGGCGATTCGATCTGGAACGTGTTCGCGGTGGGGACGTCGTGGGACGCGCGGCTCACCTACGACCTGACGCCGCGCGACGGCGCGTACCGCGGGTTCGCGACCGCATGGTTGCGGCGCTACGACGCGCCGACGGCGATGGACGCGCACTCCTGGGTCGCCGGGGTGCGCACCGGCGCCGAGACCGACGTCGCGCCGCGCGTGCGTGCGCGCCTCGATCTCGTCGGCGACGACGGGTACGGCGGGCGACGCGTGGGCGCGACCGGGTCGGCGCGCTGGCAGCGGTCGCGGAAGCTGGCCGTGACCGGGCGCCTGGGCGGCCTCGACGTGAAGACCGCCGACACCGACCAGCGGAGCGCCGACGGCTTCTCGGGCGTGGGGCAGGTGGCGGCCTCGTGGAAGATCGACGAGGGCATCGCGCTCCATGCCACGACCGAGGTCGCGCACAGCCCGCGCGTCACGCTCGACGTGCGCGCCGTCGCCGTGCTCGATCTCGCCTTCGAACCGGAGACGCACTGATGTGGCGACCGTTGCGGCGCTCGTTTCGGCGCTCGTTGCGGCGCTCGTTGCGGCGCTGGTCACGTTCGCGCGCGCTGGTCGCGATCGTGCTGTCGGCGGTGCTGTCGGTGCTGGGCGTCGCCGTCGCCGCGCCGTCGACGGTCGTGTACCCGGCGCAGCGCATCCCGCTCGTGTTCTCGCACGCGCTGCACGTCGGCAAGGTCGGCGCCGCGTGCATCGACTGCCATGCCGCCGCGACGACGTCGCGCTCGGTCGTCGATCGCCTCACGCCCGGCGAGGACGCGTGCCGCGCGTGCCACGCCATCGATCGCACGCGCCCCGAGGGCACCGCCGGTGCGGACGCGGCGGCCGGGACGCCCCCGACCGCGTGCGTGGCGTGCCATCCCGGCTACACGGTCGGCGCCTCGGTGGCGCGCATCGCGATCCCCACGCCGCACCTCAAGTTCAGCCATGCCGCGCACACGACGACGGCCTGCGTCGCCTGCCATGACGTCACGAACGCGACGCTCGCGACGCGCGATCATCTGCCATCGATGGACTCGTGCATGACGTGCCACGACGGCGAGCGCGCCGCGGACGCGTGCACGACCTGCCACCTCGCGACGCAGGGCGGACGCGTACGCACCGCGCTCCCGGACGGCGCGCTGGTCCCGGTCGGCGGCGCCACCGGCGCGGTGCACGATCTCGACTTCCGCACCAACCACGATCAGATCGCGCGCGCCGACGCGCAGTCGTGCGCGAGCTGCCACGAGAAGCGCTTCTGCGCCGACTGCCACGCCGGCTCGGTGAAGCCGATGGACTTCCACCCCGGCGACTACGTCACGCTTCACGCCGTCGATGCGCGCCGCGGCACGCCCGATTGCGGCGCGTGTCACAAGAGCCAGCGCTTCTGCGTCGGCTGCCACGAGCGCGCCGGCGTCGGTGTGCGCGGCGAGAGCGGCTTCGATCGCACCGGCGTGGTGGGCCGCTTCCATCGCGCCGGCTGGAACCACGGCATCGACGCGCAGAAGAACCTGAAGACGTGCACCGGCTGCCACCGCGAGGACTTCTGCATCGAGTGCCACAGCGCCGAGCCGGCCCGCCTCGGCGTCTCGCCGCACGGCCCCGGCTGGCGCGGCAGCGGGCGATGCCGCGCGCTTGCCTCGAAGAACCAGCGCATGTGCTTGCGCTGCCACATCGAGCTGGATCGCGTCAGCTGCGATTAGCGGCGGCCGGCGGCGAGGGTGCCGATGCGCCAGTACTGCGCGGCCCACACGAAGAGGCCGATGTTCGCGGGCACGACGCCCCAGCGAAAGCCGCTGCGCTGCCACGCAGGCCACGACAGCGGCGTCGCGTCGTGCTGGACGATGTGGACGACCGCAGGCGTGTAGATCACGAGCAGGAACATCGTGCCGAACGCGCCCCAGTGCCGCACGGACCGCGGCAGCAGCATCACGGCCACGACGAGCTCGAGCACGCCCGTGATGACGACGATCGGATCCTTCCACGGGAAGTACGACGGCATCTGTCGCACGGTCTCGTCGTGCATCGTGAAGTGGAGGGCGCCCATCCAGATCCAGAAGAGCGCGAGCGCCCACGCTCCGACAGCGGTTCGCGTCACGGAGGCCACGACCCGATTGTAGACGTGTTATCCACGCGCCGATGGCAGCAGTCTCCATCGGAGCGCGCATGCGGCGCTGGCTGACCACGCCGGCCGCGGCGCTGGTGGCGCTCTTGTTCGGCTGCTACGCGTACTTCTATCAGGCGGGCGGGTGGAACCAGAACTCGCGCTTCAACCTGGTGCGCTCGACGGTGGAGCACGGGACGATCGTCACGGACCGCTACGCCAAGAACACGGGCGACGACGCGATCCGCAACGGGCACCACTACTGCGACAAGGCGCCGGGCTCGTCGTGGCTGTGCACGCCGCCGTACGCGGTCGCGTACTACGTCTCGGGCGCACCCGCGAAGCCGAGCGCGACGTGGCTGGCGTGGGCGGCGTGGCTGTCGATCGTGATCGCGGTCAGCGTCCCGAGTGTCATCGCCGCCGTGTTCCTGGCGCGACTCGCGCGCGCGCTCGGGCTGGGCGACCGCGCGTCGATCGTGGTCGCGCTGGGCTGGGGGCTCGGCACGATGGGCCTGCCGTACGCGACGCTCCTCTACGGCAACCAGATCGCCGGCGCGTTCTGCCTGATCGCGTTCACGCTGCTGGTCGAGATCCGGCGCGGCGCGGTGGCGACGCCAACCCGCATGATCGCGGTCGGCGCGCTGGTCGGCTTCGCGGGCGCGACCGAGTATCCGGCGGCGCTCATCGGCATTCCCGTCGGGATCTACGGCCTCTACGCCGCGGGCTTCAAGCGCTGCCTGTGGGCGCTGGCCGGTGCGGCCGTGCCGCTCGGTGCGCTCGCGCTCTATCACACCGTCGCGTTCGGCGGCCCGAGCGTGTTCCCGTACAAGTATTCGGTGTGGAAGCACCCGCACACCGGCTGGTTCCTCGGGGTCGGCGATCCACACGGTCACGCGCTGAAGGGCATCCTGGTCGGAGCCTATCGGGGTCTCCTCTACACGACGCCGTGGCTCGCGCTCGCGGTGCCTGGTGCGGTCGCGCTGGCGTGGAAGCGCGAGAACCGCGCCGAGGTCGGCGTGTGCGCCGTCGCCGTCATCATGTTCTTCTGGCTCAACAGCTCGATCCCGCCGTGGGACGGCGGCTGGGGCGCGGGCCCGCGCTACCTGGTGCCGATGCTGCCCTTCGCCGCGATGCTCGCCGGCGGCGTGCTGATCTGGATCGAGGCGGCATCCCTGCCGAAGCTCGCGCGCGTCGTCGGCGCGCTGGCGCTCGCCGGGCTCCTCTCGCTGTCGGCGGCGAACATGTTCGCCGCGACCGCGGTGAAGCCGGAGATCGACACGGTCTACAAGCGGCCGTACGCGCAGTTCGTCTGGAAAAACTTCTACGCCGGCAGGCTCGCCGTCTCGACGCAGACCATCGACATGCGCGGCAATCCGCCGAACGCGCCGCGCCAGGCGTGGAACCTGGGCATGAAGCTCGGCCTCGACGGCTTGCCGTCGCTCGTCCCGCTCGCGGTCTGGATGCTCGGCTGCGCCGCGTGGCTGCTCTGGGCGCTCGGCGTTCGCTTGCCGCGCCGCGGCGCTGCGTGAGCCGCTACTCGGCCGCCGGCTCGAGCTGCGCGTTGCGGCCGTGGAGCTCGATCGCCTGCGCGTCGCCGACGGCGAGGGCGCGCTCGTAGAGCCACGTGGTCATGCCGTGGGAGATCGCGTGCTCCTTGCGATCGTTCCACATCCACACGCTCCAGCTCGTCAGCTCGCTGTGCGCGTGCGGGAAGGCGAGACGCTCGAGCTCGACGCCGCCCTGGCGCGCGGCCTCGGCGTACGCGGCGCGCACCGCAAGGAACGAGCGCCACTCGTCGAGCGGCGCGATGGCGGCGTGCTCGTTCACGCGCCCGCCGATCTTCTCGAACGTGAGCTCGAGGCGCGCGAGGAGCTCGGCGCGCGCGCGTGCCGTCGCCGCCGCCAGGATCCCGCTCGCATTGTCACCCAGACGCGGCAGCGACACGCCCGCCGCCAGGATCGCGCTCGCCACATCGTTCACGACCTGGAGGCGCATCTCCTCGGCCGCCCGGCTGGCCGCGTCGCTCGGCGCCCCGAGATCGATCGCGCGCTGCGCGATCTGCGTCCGCCATCCCTGATCCTCCAGCGCCGTGTCCCACGCCTTCGCCGCGGCCACCAGCGCACTCTCCGTCGGCTGCCCCACCGCCACCATGTGCGCCCCGACCGCATCCGCGAGCCGATTGTCCGTCCCCGTCCCCGTGCCCGTCCCCGATCTCTCGATCTCCGTCTCCGTCTCCGTCTCCGTCCGCGCCGCACCGGCCCGCAAGGCCGTCTGCAACATCGGGTACATCTCCCGCCGCCTCGACGACTCGAGCCATCGCACCCACATGCCGAGCTGCGACGGCGCGTCCTCGCGCACGAGCATCCGTCCGGCGACGCCCTCGAGGAAATACGTCAAGCCCGTCGGCGGCCACAGCGTCTCGCCGGCGAACGCCGTCTTCTCGGCGAACGCGGCCTCGATCGCCTCGGGCTTGCGATGCGCGCCGCGCGCGGGACGCGCCATCGCCGCCGCGCGCTCCACGATCGCCTCCCAGCGTCCGTGCGTCGCATCGTCGAGCGCCAGCCACTCCGCGGCGAGCTCGCGCGCGCGCGGCGCCGGCTCGCGCAGGAGCACCACGCTCTCGAACAGCATCCGCGCGTCGGCGCGGTCGCCGCGCCCGTCGGCGAGCACGGCCGCCGCGGCGATGTCGTAGGTGCCGAGCCGCCCCGGCTGCACGCTCCTCCACCACGTCGCGGAGCTCTCCGGCACACCGGCTCGCGCCAGCGCGCGCGCCGCCGTGAGCCGCGCCACGCCCAGCGACTCGTTCATGAACCAGCGATCGATCTCGGCGAACAGGTACGTCGTCCGGTAGAGCCCCAGCGGCACCGTGACGTGCTCGATGACGACCCGGCGCATCATCAGGCACGCCAGGAAACACGTGGCGATGCCGGCCATCAGCCACTCGCCGGCGAGCACGAAGAAGAGGACGATCGACAGCGACCAGTAGCCGGCGATGATGTCGCCGAGCGCGGCCAGCGCCGTGTACCCGACGAACGCGAGCCCGCGGTGATCGCGGCGAGCCATCCACGCGCGGCGCCGGCCGAACGCGACGATCCACCAGACGTACGCGAGGAGCCGCGCCATCAGCGCGCCCTCTCCGCCGAGCCCGCGCCCGGCTTCCATCCCGCGGCCCACAGCTCTGCGACCAGGCGGCGCCGCGGATCGCGCAGCACCGCCGCGGCCGCGCGCACGCGCTCCGGCGTTCGCGGCCGCGGACCGAGCGGCGTGGCGTAGCTCGCCGCGTCGGCGAGCCCGAGCTCGAGCATGCCGAGCAGCTTCTGCGCCTCGCGCTCGACGTCGCGCGGAGGCGCATCGGGCGCGAGCCCGAGCACGAAGAACGGATTCTCCGCGAGCCGGTCGGCCGCGTCACTGCTCATGGTTGCACCACTCGGCCGGCCTCGCTCATGGCGCTACCGCACTCCCGAGTCGAACGACTTGCGCCGCACCTGCGCGTCGACGGGCATCAGCTCCCACAGCGCGTTCACGATGCGGCGGAGCCGCGGGTTGTCGCCGGCGGCGATCGCGGCGTTGCCGTCGTCGACGAGCTGCTTGGCCTTGGGCAGGTCGGTGGCGCTGCCCAGGTCCGACGCCACCATCTCGAACTGCCGCTCCCACGCCTCGGGGTCGCGGAAGTACGCCGCGTTCGTGAGCCGCCGCATCAGCCGCAGCTGCCGCCCCAGCTCGGACGGATCCTTCGCCGCCATCGCGCGGTCCAGCGCGGCCATCACCTCGTCGAGCAGCTTGCGCTCGGCGTCGGTGCCGAACGCGCCGACCACCGACACCGCGGCCACGCTGGCCCAGCGCGCCTCCTCGGTCAGCTCCGGCCATTTGCGCGCGAGGTCGGCCTCGGCGAGCGCCGCATCGATCTCGAGCAGCGTACGCCGCGCCTTCTGCGCCGCGTCGGCGTCACCGCCGTGCGCCGCGTCGATCTCGCGCTCGGCCGCCGCGAGCTGCGCCTCGAGCGCGCCCAGCTTCTCGATCACCTGCGTGAGCCCATGGCGGAACGCCTCGGTCCGCATCTGCTGCAGGTGCCGGCGCTGATCGGCGAGCGCCGCGTCGAGCGCGGCCGGCGCCGCCTCGGGAACGAGCAGGTGCGCGACGTGCTCGAACACCTGATCGATCGCCGGCACGAACGCGCGCGCGGTCAGACACCCGGCGCGGTCGAGCTCGATCGTCAGCTCGACCTTCGAGCCGAGCGGCACGGTGCGCTCGACGCCATCGCCGCGCAGCTCCAGCGTGCCGACCAGGCGGCACAGGTGCGCCTGCTCGAGCTCGCCCTGCACGATCGGGATGCGCAGCACGCTCTCCGCGGTGCCCGCCGCGACGGTCTCGACCGTGGTGTGCACGAACGTGCGGCGCGAGGGCAGGGGCGCGCCGCGCTCGAAGTAAACCTGCACGTGATCGCTCGCCAGGGCCACGCCGATCGTCCGCGAGAGCGGCGGGTCCGCGATGGTCAGGCCCTGCACGATCGTGAAAGAGGACGGATCGACCTCGATCGCCGTGCCGGCCGCATCCGACGCCGTGATCGCGAACGTCGAGGCCGCCTTCGGGACCAGGCTCACCATCGTGACGAAGCCACCATCCGCGCCGATCGCGGCGGGCGGGCTCGACCAGCCACCGTCGCTGCGCGCGAGCGTCACGCGCGCGGGCGGCGCGGCGCCGACGAAGCGGCCGACCACGTGCGGCGTGAGATCCGCGGACACCGGCGGGTACTGCAGCCACACCTTGCGGCCGTTGCTCTTGCTCGCGGCGACCGGGCGCCCGTCGAGCCCCGCGGTCGCCGCGTAGAGCGCCGCACCCTGCGCGACCAGCGTCATCGGATCGAGGCCCTCGGCCACCGTCGCCTCGAGCCGCGACGCGACCCGCGCACGCAGCGCGGGCATCATCGTCGGCCCGCCCACCAGCACGATCTTGGTGAGCCGGCCCGGCGCCAGCCCGCCCGCGGCGAGCAGCCGCAAGCAGACGTCGAGCGAGCGATCCACGAGCGGCGCGGTCAGCGCCTCGAGCTCGGCGCGCGTGAGCGCCACGTCGACCTCGAGCTCGTGGTCGCCGACCACCAGCGGCTGCGCCAGCGTCACCTGCGCCTGCGGCGCGCGCGACAGCTCGATCTTGGCGTCCTCGGCGGCGGCGCGCAGGACGCGCAGCGCGCTCGCGTGCGCCGGGTTCTTGCGCTCGAGCAACAGCGCGCCCGCGGCGTGGAGGCGCGCGGCGAGGTGCTCGGTGATGGCCCAGTCGATGTCGCGACCGCCCAGGAAGTTGTCGCCGTCGTGCGCGACGACGCGCAGCAGGCCGTCGCGCGTCTCGAGCAGCGACGCGTCGAACGTGCCGCCACCGAGGTCGTACACCAGCCACGTACCACCGCCGTCGTCGTCGGCGCGCCAGCCCGCCGCCAGGGCGCTCGCGATCGGCTCCTGCAAGAGCTCGACGCGCTCGAAGCCGGCCAGGCGCGCCGCCTCGCTCGTCGCCGCGCTCTGCGGCAGCTCGAACAGCGCCGGCACCGAGATGACCGCGCGCTCGACGGTCGTGCCGAGCTGGTCGGCGACGTCCGAGCGCAGCGCCTTCAGGAGCTCGGCCGACAGGTCCTCGGGCCGCCGCGTGAGGTCCGCGGCCGGGAACGCGAGCAGGTTCCCCGTGCCCATGATCCGCTTGAACTCGGTCGCCGTGTTGGCGGGGTCCTGATCGAGCATGCGGCGGGCACGCTGACCCACGGTCACGCGGCCCTGCTTGTCGATGCGGACCACGCTGGGCGTCACCGTCCCGCCCTGGGCGTTCCGGATCACCTGGGTGCGCTCGCCATCGAAGACCGCGGCGGCGCTGTTGCTGGTGCCGAGATCGAACCCGGCGTAGAGAGGACGATCAGCCATTCAACCGAAAGGTAGCACCTCTCGGCGTACGTCTGAGGCCGGCCTACCGCTGACGATAGACGATGAAGCCGCGGGTCGGGTCGTAGGGCGAGACCGCGACGGTGACGCGGTCACCGAGCACGACGCGGATGCGGTGACGGCGGACCTTGCCGGCGAGCTTGGCCAGCACCTCGTGGCCGTTCTCCAGCTTCACGCGGAAGTTGCCGCCCTTGGCGATGAGGACGACCTCGCCTTCGAGATGGACCAGTTCTTCCTTGCTCACACGTGCTCCAGGCTAATCCCCGGGAGTGCCGGGGCGGCCCTAGATAGCACCCTTCGCGCCCGAAGTCAGCTCGCGCAACCCTTCGTCCACCGAGATCACCGGGGCCCATCCCAGCTCGCGCCGGGCCCGATCCGTCTTCACCGTCACCGAGCGAGAGAGCATGTCGATGGCGAAGGACGAGAGGGGCGGCTCGGTCCGGCGGCGCAGGAGGCGCCACAACCCCTCGACCGCGCGGGCCAGCGGGCGCAGCACGGACCCCGGCGCGGAGCGGTCGGGCAGCGTGACGCCGCGCGCGGCGAGGAGCCGGGTGAGAAAGGCGCGCATGGTCGAGCGCTCCTCGTCCGCCACGAAGTAGGCCTGCCCCCCCTGGCCGCGCTCGGCGGCGAGCTCGACGGCGCGCGCCAGGTTGCGGACGTGCGTGGTCGACGTCGCCTGGCGGCCACCGTCGATCCAGCGGAAGCGGCCGCGCGCCGCCATCTCGGCGATGGCCGGAGCGACGCTCGTGTCGCGCGGGCCCCAGACGAGGCGCGGGCGCACCGAGACCGTCGTGAGGTCGGGCCCGCTGGCGTCGAGCACGAGGGTCTCGGCCATCGCCTTGGTCTCGGAGTAGAGGTACCGCTGGCGGGCGGGGTAGGGCTGGGTCTCGTCGATGTCGACGAGGTCGTGCCCGTCGAAGAGCGCGGCCTCGGTGCCGATGAGGATGAATCGCTTCACTCCCGCGGCGCGCGCGAGGACGAGCAGGCGGCGCGTGCCCTCGACGTTCACGCGCAGGTAGGCCGCGCGGTCGAGGCCGGTGAGCTGCGCGGCGGCGTGCACGATGACGTCGGTGCCGGCGAGGTCGGCGGGCGACACCGTGTCGAGGTCCGCGACGATCGGCGTGCCGCCGAAGCCGCGCACCGTGGCGGCCCCGGCCTCGGTGCGGGCCATGCCGCGGACGTCGTGGCCAACGCGGGTCAGGTACTCGACGAGGTGGCCGCCGACGAAGCCGGTGGCGCCGGTGATGAAGTAGCGCATGGCCGTCAGCATGGGGCTTGGCGGGCCATGCGTACAGTCGATAGGATTCATGGTGACATGCGCGGTATTGATGATCTCAGGAACGTCGATCTCAATCTGCTCGTCGCGCTGGAGGCGCTGTTGAGCACGCGCAGCGTGACGGCGGCGGCGCGCCGGCTGCGCGTGGGGCAGCCGGCGATGAGCCACGCGCTCGGGCGGCTGCGCGCGCTGTTCGGCGATCCGTTGCTCGTGCGCGCCGGGCGCGGCCTCGAGCCGACGCCGCGCGCCGAGGCCATCGCCGCGCCGCTGGGGCGGCTCTTGCGAGATGCGTCGGAGTTGTTGCGGGTCGAGGAGAGCTTCGAGCCGGCGCGCTCGCGCCGCGCCTTTCGCCTGGTCTGCCCCGATCTCGCGCTGCCGGCGCTGCCCGACGTGCTCGCCGCGCTCGCCGCCGCCGCGCCGCTGGTGCGCCTCGACGTGCGACAGCCCAACGCCGGCACGCTGGAGGCGCTCGCCGCCGGCGGGGACGACCTCGCGCTCGCGGCCGCCGCGGGGCTCGCCGACGCGCCCGGTTACGTGCAGCGCACGCTCGGCACCGTCGACTGGGCGCTCTTCCTGCGCGCGCGCCATCCGCTCGCGCTCGCGCACAAGAAGAAGCTGCCGCTGGCCGGCTGGCTCGCGCACCCGCACGTCGTCGTGCGGACCGGCTCGTCGTCGCCGAGCATGGTCGAGCGCATCATCGCCGCCGCCGGTCACGCGCGCCACGTCGCGCTGGTCGCGCCCGGCTTCCTCGCGGCGGCGCAGGTCGTCGCGCGCACCGACTTCGTGCTCGCGGCGCCGCGCCAGCTGCTCGCGCCGGTGGCCGCCGACCTCGGCCTCGCCGTGCGCACGCCGCCGCTCGCCCTGCCGTCGGTGCCGGCGGTCGCGGTGTGGCCCGAGCGCCTGCATCTCGACCCCGGACATCGCTGGTTCCGCGGCATGGTCGCCGACGTGCTCACCCGCGTTTTGGTAAGGTGAGCCGTGGATCGCCAGCCCCCGCGGACGACCTCGAACGAGATCGATCTCTACATCCGCACGTACTACAGCCTCCTGCGCTCGAGCGGCGACGTCCGCGTGCGCGGCTTCGAGGAGGCGCACCTCTACTCGGCGTCGAGCCTGCACGCGGGCGCGCTCGCCCCCGAGCCCGACCTCGCCGCGTTCGCGTACAGCGCGGCGCGCTTGCCCGAGTGCTTCCATCACGTGCGGCGCATGGTGCTCGGCCAGTCGATCGAGCAGCTGGCGCGAGCCGGGTTCCCGGTGTCGACGTGGCAGACGGTGCGCACGCGCGGCCGGCGGCGGCCGTTGCGCTGGGACGGCGGCGCGCAGCTCGCCGTGTTCGTCGCGTCGGCGTCGGACATCGACGATCTGGTGCCGATCATCGCCGCCTACCAGATCGAGTGGAACAAGCTGCACCTGCGGCTGGCCGGCAGCGGCATCGAGCCGACGACGCTGGGCGCGCTCGACGACGTGGCGCTCGCCGGCGCGCTCGGCACCGACGCCGACGGCGTGCGCATGCTGCGCGCCGCGCTCGGCGGTGGTTGGGCCGATGGCCTGGCCGCGATGGCGCGCACCGAGAAGGATCTGACGATCCGGCTGCTCGACGGATCGTTCCGCGAGTACCAGCGCTCCGCGCAGACGTGGTGGTCGGCGATCGAGCAGGCGCGGCCCGAGCTCATGCGGCGGCCGGTGTACTTCGTGTCGTCGAACACGCACTCGCTCGCCAACCTGCTCGGCGGCTACGCGTTCGCGCACCAGGAGTCGATCGCGACGTTCCTGCGCACGGCGAACCCCGAGGGCCTGGGCCAGCGCATCGACCAGGCGCTCGCCAAGGGCGACGACCTCGTCGTGCCGAACCTCCTCTACTACGGGTTGCGCGCGTACCTGGCGTCGACGCCGGGCGGCGTCGCCGAGGTGCAGGCGCACGACGCGCGCGTGGGCATCACGACCATCGAGAGCCCGGCGCGCATCGACGTGGCGGCGCAGGTGTTCGAGCTGGCCAAGCTCGATCCGCGCCACATGGATCCGCGCGTGCGCGTGCCCGGCATGGAGCAGCTCGTGCGCTCGAACGCGGTCATCGTCAACATCGACTACCCGCTCGGCATGGCCGCATATCACCACCTCGCGGCGGTGAGCACCGGCATCGACGAGATCCGCGGCATGTACATCATGGGCAAGGCGGCGACGCTCAACGCGCGCGTCGGCGACGTCATGATCTCGAAGGTCGTCCACGACGAGCACTCGGGCAACACGTACCTCTTGCGGAACTCGCTCCACGCGCACGACGTGCAGCCGTTCATGAAGTACGGCACCGTGCTCGACAACCAGAAGGCGCTCACGGTGCGGTCGGCGTTCCTGCAGAACCGCAGCTACATGGACGTCTTCTATCGCGAGGGCTACACGGTGATGGAGATGGAGGCGGGGCCGTATCTCTCGGCGATCCACGAGACCGCGGCGCCGCAGCGACATCCCAAGGGCGAGATCGTGAACCTGACCGACGGCGTCGCGTTCGATCTCGGCGTCATCCACTACGCGTCGGATACGCCGTACTCGCGGCGCCAGAGCCTGCTCTCGAAGAGCATGTCGTTCTTCGGCATGGAGTCGACGTACGCGTGCGCGCTGGCCATCGCGCGCCGGATCCTGCGCATGGAGATCGAGCGCGCCGCGGGCGCGATCACCTGATGCTCGTGCCCTGCGCTAAGCTCGCAGGGCATGAGCGACGACGACCGGGTGCCAGCGGTTGCCGATGTGGCGCCGGTCGGGCTGACGTGGCGCATGTACGTCGAGCGGCTGGCCGAGCGCGCGGGCGGATGGACGGCGCTGGCCGACGAGCTGGTGCGCGTCGTCGGCGCGCGCGCGGAGCTGCCGGATGACCTGCTCTCGATCGAGAAGGGCTTGCGTCGGCTGGCGCGGCGCGGGAATCAGCCGGGCGGACAGTATGGACGCTGGCTCTTGCGCCATCTCGGGGTGCCGGAGGACATCGAGAAGTGGGCGCGCTGGCTGTCGCAGTACCACCGGCGCTTCGCCGATCTGCCGCTGACCTTGCGGCTCGAGCAGCTGCGGCTCTGGGATCGGCCGCCGTTCTCCGAGTCACGGCTCGCGGCCTGGACGCACGTGGGGCTCGCGTCGGTGCACCTGCGGCGGCGTGACGATGCGGACGCGCGCATCCGCCTCGAGCGCGCGCGCGAGGCTGCGCCGCGGGCCGGCGGGGCGGCCATCGCGGAGGTGGCGCTGCTCGACGCGTACGTCGCCACCAATGACGGCGATCGCGCGCGCGGAGAGGCGCACCTCGACGTGGCGGAGCGCGCGTTCATGGGGCCGGCGGCGGAGGGCGTCGACCCCGACGATCGCGCGTGCCTGCGGGCGCGCCTGCTCGGCCAGCGCGCGTATCACCTGACGTCGCCGCCGCCGGGCGCGACCGCGGACGTCGCCGGCGCGCAGCGCCTGTTCGAGCAGATCACCGACGGGCTCGAGCTGCCGTTCGTCGCCTTCCGCCGCGATAACGGCCTCGCGTACTGCGCGTGGAAGCAGGGCGACACGGCCGGTGCGCTCGCGCTCGCGCGCCGCGCCGCCGACCACGCCGGGGACGGCGGCTTCGTGCGCTTCCGCGTCCTCGCCCTCAACCTGATCGCGCGCATGACGCCCGACGCCGAGGAGGCGAGCGCCGTGCGCGACCGCGCCGCTCGCCTCGCGCGCTCGATCGAGGACGAGGAGCTGCTGGCCGCCGCCACCCGCGGCATCTCGAACCGCCGCGACTAACCGGGACGCACCCGTCGCAGTTCGTCGTGCTCACCGGCCTCGCGTAGCATCGACGCGATGTCCATCCGCGGTCGTTTCGTGCTCGGAGTTTTCCTGGTGGCCGTGGCGTGCGGGTACCAGGACGTGAAGGGCTCGGTGAAGGTGCAGCGTGCGTTCAAGGTGAAGTCGGTCTCCGCCGCCGGCGCGCCCCTCGAGCTCGTGCTCGTCCCCGACGATTGCGCGACCGAGGAGGTCGTGATCGCCGCGGGCGTCGCGGGAGCCGAGACGCGTCACTCGACCGACCTCACGTGTCTCGCGAAGCTCCAGCCTGCCGCGGCGATCGAGCACGTGAAGCAGCGCGAGAAGCAGGGCTGCATCCCCGGCGTGGTCTACTACGACAAGCTCGGCGGCTGCGCCCTCGGCCCGCTGGCGATGACCAGCCGCGGAACGCGCTGCACCCCCGCCGCCCCCACGACGCCCTGACGCCGCGGACCCCGTGTCCCGGATCGTGTCCTTCAGCTTTTGCGCACGCGGGCGCATGGTGACGGCGTGTCATGCGCACCTCCAACACGACCAAGCCCAGCATCTACTTCACCTCCGATACCCACTTCGGCCACACCAACATCATCCGCTTCTGCAACCGGCCGTTCCCGTCGGTGCCGGCGATGGACGAGGCGATGATCGAGCGCTGGAACGCGCGGGTCGGTGACGACGACGTCATCTACCACCTGGGCGACTTCACGCTCTCGAACCGCAACACCGCGCACCGCGTGCTCGGTCGCCTGCGCGGCCACATCAAGGTGCTGGGTTACCCCTGGCACCACGATCGCGGCTGGGTGCCGACCACGTTCGGGCCGTCGTCGTACACGTCGGCGAGCGGTCACGCGGTCGAGATCCTGGCCCCGCTCCTCACGATCTCGCCCGAGGTCGACGGACGGCGCCAGCCGATCGCGCTGTGCCACTTCCCGCTGGGCGAGTGGGATCGCAAGCACCACGGCTCGTGGCATCTGCACGGGCACAGCCACGGCCACCACAAGGGCTCGGGCGCGATGCTCGACGTCGGCGTCGACGATCACGACTACGCGCCGGTCGCGCTCATCGACCTGCCGGCGATCATGGCGCCGCGCATGGAGCGCAAGCTCGACCGCCGCGACTGGGCGCAGGCCGACGCCTGATCATGCAATACTGCCGCGCACATGCAGACGGTCGAGTACCTCGTCGTCGGCGCCGGCATGAGCGGCCTGGGCTTCACCGCCTGGCTGCGCGCCGAGGCCGCGGCGCGCGGCCGCTCGCTCCCCGACGTGCTCGTGCTCGAGGCCGACGACGAGCCCGGCGGCTACTGCAAGACCGTCGAGCAGGACGGCTTCGTCTGGGACTACTCCGGTCACTTCTTCCACTTCAAGCACAAGGACATCGAGGCGTGGCTGCGCGCGCGCATGGACGGAGAGGTGCGCACCGTCGCGCGCCACGCCGCCATTCGCGTCGGCGAGCGCGACATCGACTTCCCGTTCCAGAAGAACATCCACCAGCTGCCGCACGACGAGTTCCTCTCGTGCCTGCACGACCTGTATTTCCGGCACGAGGACAGCCCCGACGCGTCGCCGGGCTCGTTCAAGGAGATGCTGTACCAGCGCTTCGGGCGGAGCATCGCCGAGATGTTCCTCGTGCCGTACAACCAGAAGCTGTACGCCACGGATCTCGATCGCCTCGACAAGGACGCGATGGGGCGGTTCTTTCCGCACGCCGACGTCGGCGACATCATCCGCAACTTCAAGCACCCCGACGCCAGCGGCTACAACGCGACGTTCACGTATCCGGCGCACGGCGCGATCGAGTACGTGCGCGCGCTCCTGCGCGAGGTTCCGACGGCGCAGCTCGCGCTCGGCGAGCGCCTCGTGTCCGTCGACCTGCGCCGTCAGGTCGCGCTCACCACGAAGCGCGAGATCGGGTTCCGCCGCATGGTGTCGTCGGCGCCGCTGCCGCGCTTGCTCGCGGCCTGTGGCGTCGAGCACGACGCCACGGCGTTCACCTGGAACAAGGTGCTCATCTTCAATCTCGGCTTCGACAAGAAGGGCAAGGAAGGCCTCCACTGGATGTACTTCCCCGACCCCGACCTCGTGTTCTACCGGGTCGGCTGGTACGACAACATCCTCGACGGTGATCGCATGAGCCTGTACGTCGAGATCGGCGCCGACAAGGACGCGACCCTGGACGTGCCGCGGATGCGCGAGCGGGTGCTCGCCGATCTCGAGCGCGAGGGCATCATCGACGGGCACGAGCTGGTCGCCGAGCACGCCGTCGTCCTCGATCCCGCGTACGTGCACATCACGCACGCGTCGATGGCCGAGCACGCGCGCGTGAAGAAGCTGCTCGAGGCGGCGGGCGTGTACTCGGTCGGCCGCTATGGTGGCTGGACGTACTGCTCCATCGAGGACAACCTGGTCGAGACGCGCGAGCTTGCCCGCACCTTCGGACCGCTGCTTTGACCGCGAACGCCGACACCTCGCCCCGAACGCCGCTCCGGCAGACGGTGATGAACCTGGTGCGCCGCGCGCCGCCGACGATGCATCACGATCTCGGCGGCAAGGTGGCCGTGGTCACGGGTGCGACCAGCGGCATCGGCAAGGAGGCGGCGTGGGAGCTGGCGCGGATGGGCGCGCGGGTCACGCTGGTCGGTCGCACGCGCGACAAGGCGAAGGCGGCGCTCGAGGAGCTGGTGGAGCGGGGCGCGACGCGCGAGAAGCTCGCGTACGCGGCGGCGGATCTGGGGCGGACCGGCGCCGTGCGCGGGCTCGCCGACGAGCTCGCGTCGCTGCATCCGAAGCTCGACATCCTCCTCAACAACGCCGGCTGTTATCCCGCGGCGCGCGTGATGACGCCCGACGACTTCGAGGAGTCGTGGGCCACCAACACGCTCGCGTACGAGATCCTCACGTCGCGGCTGCACCCCAACGTGGCGGCCGCGGGCGGGCGCATCGTCTATGTCGGCTCGACGCAGGCCGGCGATCTCGACGAGACCGATCTGGCGTGGGGGCGGCGCCGCTGGAATGGCGTGCGCGCGTATCGCCAGACCAAGCAGGCCAACCGCATGCTGGCGTGGGCGTGGGCGCGGCGGCTCGAGGGCAGCGGGGCGACCATCAACGTCGCGCATCCCGGCGGCGTGAACACCAACATCCCGGGGCGCCAGCCCGGGTTGTACGGCGCGCTGGCGAAGGTGGTGTTCGCCACGCAGCGGACGCCGGCGCACGGGGCCGACGTGCTGGTGTGGCTGTGCGCGAGCCCGGAGCTCGAGGGCAAGAGCGGCGGCTTCTACAAGGATCGCCGCGAGCTCGAGTGCGCGTGGAAGGCGGACGTCGAGGCGAGCGAGCGCCTGTGGGAGCTGTGCCAGCGCCAGATCAAAGCGCCGATCAAGGAACCGACCAAGGAGCCAAGCGCGTGAGTGGACCGCGTGAGAGGAAGCAGCTCGATCCGGCCGCGCCGCTGAAGGACGCCGAGATCGTCGTCGGCGTCGGCGGCGGCATCGCCGCGTACAAGGCGTGCGAGGTGACGCGCCTCTTCATCAAGGCCGGCGCTCAGGTGCAGGTCGTGATGACGAAGCGGGCGACGAAGTTCGTCGGTCCGCTGACGTTCCAGGCGCTCACCGGCCGCAAGGTGTTCACCAACCTGTTCTCGCTCACGCAGGAGTCGGAGATCGGGCACATCCAGGTCGCGGATCGCGCGGACCTGGTGGTGGTGGCGCCGGCGACGGCGAACGTGATCGCGCGGCTCAACGCCGGCATCACCGACGACGCGCTGACGGCGATGTGCCTCGCCACGCGCGCGCCGGTGCTGCTCGCGCCGTCGATGAACGTGAACATGTGGCAGAACCCGATCACGCAGGCCAACCTGCGCCGGCTGATCGACGTGGCGGGGACGTTCGTCGTCGGGCCGGGCGACGGGTTCCTGGCGTGTCGGTGGACCGGGCCGGGCCGGCTGGCGGAGCCCGCCGATATCGTCGAGGCGGCGTGTCGCGTGCTTTCGCCGCAGGATCTCGCGGGCAAGAAGCTCGTCGTCACGGCCGGGCCGACGCACGAGCCGCTCGACCCGGTGCGCTACCTCGGCAACCGGTCGTCGGGCAAGATGGGCTACGCGATCGCGGCGGCCGCGGCGCGGCGCGGGGCGGCGGTGACGCTGGTCGCGGGGCCGACGGCGTTGCCCGATCCGGTCGGGCTCGACGTCGTGCACGTCGAGGACGCGCGCGCGATGGAGGCGGCGCTGGCGACGCACGCGTGGGGCGCGAGCGGGGTCATCATGGCGGCGGCGATCGCGGACTTCCGGCCGGGAAGTCCCAGCGAGAAGAAGCTCAAGCGCACCGAGATCGGGCTCGCGCCCACCATCTCGCTCGACTCGAACCCGGATCTGCTGGGCGGGCTCGGCGCCGAGCGCGCGCGTCGCGGCAGCGGGCCGCTGCTCGTCGGGTTCGCCGCGGAGACGCACGACGTCGTCGGATACGCGCGCGCGAAGCTCGCGGCGAAGCAGGTCGACCTGATGGTGGCGAACGACGTGACCGCGCCCGACGCCGGCTTCGCGGTCGACACCAATCGCGTGGTCCTCGTCGAGCCGGGCGGCGATCGCGCGCTGCCGCTAGCCAGCAAGAGTGACGTCGCGCACCGCATCCTCGATCGCGTGGTGGAGCTGCTCGCGGCGCGAGCGTAGGACCGCGGGGCCAGGGCTCGCGCTGGCGCCCGCCGAGCCGGGTGATCACTTCGCCGCGGCGATGGCGCTGGCGAGCGTCTCGTACGACTGGCGGCCGACGAAGGCGCGCGCCGCGGTCCCGTCGGGGCGCAGCACGAGCGTCCACGGCACCTTGGTGATCGAGAGATCCTTGCGCAGCGTGCCGTCGTCCACGAGGGCGACGCCTTCCCACTTCATGCCCTCGAGCACGCGGAGGCCGGAGGGCGGCGCCTCGGCGACCTGCACGGCGACGGCGGTGGCGCCCTTGTCCTTGCAGACCTGGGCGACGTCGGGGAGCTCCTCGCGACAGTGCGGGCATCCCGGACGCCAGAACACGACGACGGCGGGCTTGCCGTCGAGCGCGGCGGGGTCGTACGCGGCGCCGGAGGTGGTGGGCACCGTCAGCTTGGCGCCGATGTCGCCCTTGGGCGGCGGCACGCCGTTCTTGTTGCACCCACCGAGGGCGCCGAGCGAGAGCGTTGCGAGAAGCGCGGAGGCGACGAGCGCGAGGACAGTGGTCCGTGGCATAAGGGGCTACCGATGGGTAGCACGCCCGGCGACCTCCGCGACGAGCTGTTCGCGCTGACTGGCGCGTTCCGCCAGGCCCTCCAGCGCCAGCGGCGCGCGGGCGTGTGGGCCGCGCCGGCCGGGGCGACGGCGCGACCTCCGCTCGCAGCGTTCGACGCGCCAGTCGCCTATGTCGACGACGCGCCGGTGCAAATCGATCGCAGCCTCACCGCGATCCGCGAGCAGCTCGGCGACTGTCAGCGCTGCAAGCTCTGCAACACGCGCAACAAGATCGTGTTCGGCGTGGGCCCCGAGCCGTCGCCGCTCATGTTCGTGGGCGAGGCGCCGGGCGCCGACGAGGATCGCCTCGGCGATCCGTTCGTGGGCAAGGCCGGCGAGCTCCTCGACAAGATGATCGAGGCGATGGGGTGGGGCCGCAAGGACGTCTACATCGCGAACGTCTTGAAATGCCGGCCTCCCAACAACCGCAACCCCGAGGCCGACGAGGTCGCGGCGTGTCGCCCGTTCCTCGACGCGCAGATCGCGGCGGTGCGCCCGCGCATCCTCGTGACGCTGGGCCGCCCGGCGGCGAACGTGGTGCTGGGCAAGGACGCGCCCATCAGCTCCCTTCGCGGCCGCTTCCACGAGTACAGGAACCTGCGTGTGATGCCGACGTTCCACCCGGCGTACCTGCTGCGCGAGCCCGATCGCAAGCGCGACACCTGGTCGGACTTGAAGCAGGTCATCGCCGAGCTCGAGCGACTGGGCATCAAGTCGCCGCGCCCCGCGAAGTGACGCGCGACCTCGCCGCGCTCGCACGCGTCTGGCGCGACCTCGCCGCGCTCGCGCGCCGCCGCGGCGTGACCGTCGCCGCGCTCGTCGCTGCGCGCTACGGCGCCGTGCCCGCGCCCGAAACCGAAACCGAAACCGAAACCGAAACCGAAACCGAAACCGAAACCGAAACCGAAACCGAAACCGAAATTCCCGTCCCCGCTCCGGCCACCCTCATCGAACACTTCGCGACTCTCCACGGCTTCGACCTCTCCGCCGTCGAGATTCGCCCCGGCTCCACCTCGCGCACCCACACCATCGCGCCGGGCATGGCCGTCGCCACCTACGCGCGCGGCGCCGACGATCTCGCGACGCTCGCGCTCGCGCTGCACGAAGCGGGACACGCGTTCCTTCGCGCAGCCTCCACCCCCTCCACGCGCGCCGCATCCGATCCGCCGCGCTGGCTCGACGAGGCCGCCGCCGCATGGGCGGTTCGCGCGCTCGAGGATCCGCGGCTCGTCCCCGACGCCGCGACCCGCGCCGAATCCGCCCGCCGTCGCCTCCACCGCGAAGCCGTGACCGCTCGCCTCGCCGCGTTCGAGGCCGCGATGATCGCGGCCACCGACGCCGACGCCGCGACCGCCGCTGCAGAAATCGCAGACACGACGCTCCGCGCCGTCCTCTCGGCCTGGCCGCAGGGCCTCGACCCGACCGCGTACCCTCAGCTCTTCGACGAGCCCGGCGTCATGGCCGCCTACGCGGCCGCAGACCGCTGGCCGCAGCCGATTCCCGGGCGTAAGGTGGTCGCACCATGAAGTCGATCGCCATCGGCCTGTCGCTCGCGCTCGCCCTCGCCACTGCCGCCACCGGCTGCAGCAAGAAGGACGACAAGGCGGCCTCGGAGAAGCAGTCCAAGGTCCCGACCGTCTCGGTCGGCGAGCTCGAGACCATGCTCGCCAAGGGCGCGTGCACGCCCGTCGACGCGAACGGACCGGAGACGCGCAAGAACCGCGGCGTCATCCCCGGGGCCATCCGGCTCTCGGACTACGAGACGTTCTCCGCGGCCGAGCTGCCCGCCGACAAGGCGCGCGCGCTCGTCTTCTACTGCGCCAACGAGCAGTGCGGCGCGTCGCACGAGGCCGCCGAGAAGGCGCTCGCGACCGGCCACAAGGACGTGCGCGTCCTGACCGCCGGCATCAAGGGCTGGGTGGACGCTGGCAAGCGGGTCGAGCCCGGCGCGTGAATCTCCTCCTGCTCGAGCGCGCCGAGGTCACAGGCGACCCGGCGCGCCCCGCAGCGAGGATCTCGGACCGCCGCGCGCAGCACCTGCGTGAGGTCCTTCGCGTGACGCCCGGCGCCACGGTGCGCGCCGGCATCATCGGCGGCGCGACGGGGCAGGCGACCGTGGTCTCCGACGACGGCACCACGATCGAGCTCGCGCTCGAGCCGGTGTTCGACCCGGCGCTCGTGGCCGGCGCCGCGCCCGAGGCCCCGATGCCCGTCGACCTCGTGCTCGCGATGCCGCGGCCCAAGGTGCTGTCTCGCGCGCTCGAGACCGCGGCCGCGTTCGGTCTGCGCCGCGTCGACATCGTGAACGCCTGGCGCGTCGACAAGTCGTACCTCGACAGCCCGCGCCTCGAAGCGGCGTCGATCACCGAGCACCTCCGGCTCGGGGCCGAGCAGGGCGTCACCACGCATCTGCCCGCCGTCCAGCTACACCCGCGGCTGATGCCGTTCCTGAACGAGCACCATCCCGCGGAGGGCGCGCCCGCGTCGACGCGCCTGCTCGCCCACGCCCGCGGCGCCGTCCCGATCGAGCAAGCCTGGCGCGCCTCGCCGCGCACGCCGATCACGCTCGCCATCGGCCCCGAGGGCGGCTGGATCGAGCGCGAGGTCGAGACCTTCGCGACGCGCGGCTTCGCCGTGGTCACGCTCGGCGCGCCGGTGCTGCGCTGCGAGGTCGCGCTCGCCGCCGCGCTCGGTCAGCTCGCGCTCTTGCTGCGTGCCTGACCACGCCGCGCGCTCGTCACGTCCACGCGCGCACGCGACCGTCGCGCACCTCGAGCAGCTCCGAGATGGTCATCGCCGCGTGCACCAGGCCCACGTGCGTGTACGCCTGCGGGAAGTTACCGAGCAACCGTCCGCTCGACGGCTCGATGTCCTCCGAGAACAGGCCGAGCGGGTTGGCGTACCGGCACACGCGCTCGAACACGGCGATGGCGTCGTCGAGCCGGCCCGACAGCGCGAGCGCCTCGGCCCACCAGAACGAGCACAGCGTGAACGCGCTCGTGGTCTCGCCGAAGTCGTCGTCGTTGGTGTACCGGAGCAGCAGGCCGTTGCGCGCCAGCTTGTCGTCGTACATCTTGAGCGTCGACTGGAAGCGCGCGTCGCGTGCGTCGAGCAGGCCGAGCGACGGCAACAGCAGGTTGGACGCGTCGGGCATGTGCCCGTCGAGCGTCTGCGTGAACATCCCGACCTCGGCGTTGTAGCCGCGGCGCAGCACGATCTCTTGCTCGCTGCGCGCGGCCGCGGCCCAGCGATCGGCCAGATCGGACCGGCCGAGCTGGCCGGCGATCATCGCGCCGCGGTCGATCGCGGCCCAGCACATCGCGCGCGAGAACACGTACTCGCGCATCAGCGACCGGAACTCCCAGATGCTGGTGTCGGGCAGCGGCGCGCGCCGGATCGCGTCCTCGACCAGCCGCTCGACGAGCGGCAGGTACTCGGTGGGCTGATCGATCACCACCCGCGGATCGTGCAGGATCGTCTGCAGGCACAGGATGAGCTCGCCATTGAGATCGTTCTGTTGCTGCAGCGCCGCCGCGTTGCCGGCGCGCACGAACCCGTTGCCGCCGAAACCCGCGAGGTGCGGCAGCATGATCTCGGGCACCTCGCGCTCGCCGCAGATGCCGTAGAGCGGCTGCAGCTCGCCGCCCTCGGCGACGTTGCGCAAGAAGCTCAGGAACTGCTCGCCTTCGCCCAGGTGCGAGAGCCGGCGCAGCGCCTCCACCACGAACGCGGCGTCGCGCAGCCAGCAGAAGCGGTAGTCCCAGGTGCGCGGCGTGCCCATCGCCTCGGGCACGCTCGTCGTCGCCGCCGCGATGATCGCGCCGGTGTCGATGTACGCGTGCAGCTTCAGGCAGAGCGCCGAGCGCAGGACCGGCGCCGGCGCGAACGTCGGCAAGGCGCAGGTGCGCGCCCACATCTGCCAGCCGCGCACGGTGTCGTCGTGCATGCTCAGCACCTCGCCCTCGGTGGGCGCGTGGCGCGAGCCCACCGACATGACGAACCACAGCGTGCGCTGCAGCGTCACCTCGACGTTGCCGTCGAGGTGATCGGGCGCGGCGTTGGTGTGGAGCGTGATCGGCACGTTCGCGCCCTCGATCGAGATCCCCCGCCCGGTCGGTACCAGGCGCGTCGGCGCGCGCCCGTAGTCGGGACGAGGCTTCAGCTCGATGCGGATGCGCGGCGCGCCCCGGAGCGGCCGCACGATGCGCACGATCTCGATCGGTGCGTCGACGCTCAGGCCGCGCGGGACGCGTGGTGCGAAGTCGATCACCTGCCACGCGTTCTCGCCGTCGGTGTGATCGCTGACCAGCACGTTGGTGTTGGTCACGTAGCGGAGGTTGCCCTTCTGCGGGCCGTTCCTTCCGACGATCCGGAAGTGACCGCCGTGCTCGCTGTCGAGCAGGGACCCGAAGATCGAGGGCGAGTCGAAACGCGGCAGACAGAGCCACTCGATCGACGACGTCGGCGACACCAGCGCGAGGACGCGACCGTTGCCGATGACTCCGTGATCGAGGACGGGAACGTCGCTCTGGGTCGTCATCCTTTCCACCATAGCCGAGGCCGCGCGCGTGCGGAGCCTGCAGCGAAGCGTGCGCATGCGCTCGGTTGACAGGTCCCGTGGTGCTTCCTAGGGTGGATCCCCTCCCACGCATGCTGATCGATTGGCTCGACCTCGCTCGGTGTGACGACCTCGTCGTCGCGCTCGATCTCGACGGCACCCTCGTGCCTTACGCCCTCACGCCCGACGCCGCGGTGATCGACGATGCCCTGGTGGAGCTCCTCACGCGGCTGTCGAGCCTGCCTCGCACGACGGTCGCGATCGTGTCGGGCCGTCCGCGCTCGATGCTCGTCGATCTCGTGGCGCGTCTGCCGAAGCTCGTCTACGTGGGCGAGCACGGCGCGTGGCGAGCCGCGGATGGCGGGATGACCGACGTGCTCCCGCCCACGCCGGAGCTCGCCGAGCTGGAGGCCGCGCTACGGGCGCTCGCGGCCCGCGCGCCCGGTGCGATCGTCGAGCACAAGCAGGCGTCGGTGTGCCTGCACTGGCGCGCCGTGCCGCAGGCGACGCGCGACGTGCTCGTCACGGGCGCCGAGACGCGCGTCGACGAATGGCTCGAGACGCAGCCCGAGTTCGAGCGCCTCGACGGGTCCGAGATGCTCGAGGTCCGTCACCGCACCGCGCACAAGGGCAACGCGCTGGTGTGGCTGCGCCAGCGCGCCCCCGCGGGCGCACGCATCCTCGCCCTCGGCGACGATCACACCGACGAGGACCTGTTCATGGGGCTCGATGCGCGCGACGCCGGTGTCCGCGTCGGGACGCCGCATCGCCGCACGCACGCGAACGGGCAGGTCGCCGACGTCGAGGCGGCGCGGACGCTGCTGGGCTGGCTCTGCGCCGCGCGCACGCGTCCGGTCGGGACGCCGCCCGCGATGGTCGGCGATCCCGAGCGTCACGACATGCGGCCGGACGCGTTCCCCTTGCTCGTCGTCTCGAATCGCTTGCCGTCCGACGGCGGCGGTCGCACGCGCGAGGTCGGTGGCCTGACCTCGGCGCTCGAGGCCGCGTTGACCCGCCACAAGGGCGTGTGGCTGGGCTGGAGCGGCCGCGATCGCGATCCTGGCCTGGCCCTCACCTACAACGACGACGCCATGCCGCCGCGCGCCAGCTTCGACTATCCGCCGGGCTGGCGCCGCACCTTCTACGGCGGCTTCTGTAACCGCGCGTTGTGGCCGCTCTTCCACTGCATGCCCGGCCGCGTCCGCTACGTCGACGAGGAGTGGCGCGCGTACGTGGACGCCAACCGCGCCTACGCGCGCCTGGCGTCGAGCCTCATCGATCCCGAGGCGACGATCTGGGCCCAGGACTATCACCTCTTGCTGCTCGCGCAGGAGCTACGTCGCATGGGCCACCGCGGCCGCATCGGCACGTTCCTCCACGTGCCGTTCCCGCCGCAGGACGTGCTCGAGACGTGTCCGTGGGCGCGCTCGATCCTGGGCGCGATGCAGGAGTTCGACCTCATCGGCGTACAGACCTGGCGCGCGTGCTCGAACCTGCGCGACTGCATCGACGTCCTCGGCGCCAAGCGCCCCGATCGCGCGATCGACGTGCGCGTCTTTCCGGTCGGCATCGATCCCGACGCGTTCCAGGCCGCGGCCGGCACGGCCGACGCCGCCGACGTGGGCGCGCTGCGCGAGCACGTCGGCAAGCGCAAGCTCGTGCTCGGCGTCGATCGCCTCGACTACTCGAAGGGCATCCCCGAGCGGCTCTCGGCGTTCGCGCGCCTCCTCGAGAAGTTCCCGGAGTGGCGCGGGCAGGTCGTGTTCGTGCAGGTGTCGGTGCCCTCGCGCGCCGACGTGCCGGACTACGCCGACCTGCGTCACCGGGTCGAGACCATGGTCGGTCGCATCAACGGCACGTACGGTGAGGCCGACTGGACGCCGGTGCGCTACCTCTATCGCTCCTATCCGCCGGCGGTGCTCGCGCAGCTCTATCGCGCCGCCGACGTCGCGTTCGTGACGCCGCTCCGCGACGGCATGAACCTGGTCGCGAAGGAGTTCGTGGCGTCGCAGGATCGCGCCGACCCCGGCGTGCTCCTCCTGTCGCGCTTCGCGGGCGCCGCCGAGGAGATGGAGCGCGCGCTCCTCACCAATCCCTATCACGTCGACGGCATGGCCCAGGATCTCGGCCAGGCGCTGCGCATGGAGGCGCCGGAGCGCATCGAGCGCCACCGCGATCTCGAGCGCGTGGTGCGACGCGGCTCGGCCCAGGCGTGGGCGAGCGCGTTCCTGTCGGCGCTCGAGGAGCACCCCATCCTCGAACGGATGCCGCGCCCGCCGTCGGTCCCGCCGGAGTGAGTCAGCTCAACAACGCGCGGGTATCGTCGCGCTCGATGTCGTCGACGAGGTCGACGCCGTGGCGCGCGAACCGACGCGCCGCCGCCGCCGCGTACCCGCCGCGTCCGTGATCGAGGCACCACTGCGCGTGCGCGCAGAGGTACGAGAGCTCGAGGCTGCGCCCCAGCGTGAGGGCGACGCGGCGCGCGCCGGCCTCGAGACGCTCGGGCTCGCCCATCGCGCCGCCGGCCCAGGCCACCGCGTGATCGAGCGCGTCGCGCGCGGCCGCGACCGGCGCCGTGAGCCCCGCGTCCTTGGCCTGCGCCAGGTGCTGCCGTGCGTCGGTGACGACGGCCTCGATCGCGCCGCCCTTGCCGAGCGCGCGCAGCGTGTCGAGCGAGAGCACGTTGGTCGTGCCCTCCCAGATCGGCAACACCTGCGCGTCGGCGAGGAGCCGCGGCAGGCCCGTGTCCTCGACGTAGCCGGCGCCGCCACAGCTCTCGATCGCCTCCGACGCGCACGCGACCGCTTGCTTCGCGGTCGTGAGCTTCGCGATCGGCGTGAGCGCGCGCAGCAACCGATCGTCGGCCTCGTCGCGATCGCGCTCGACCTTGCCGAGCAGGGTCACCGCGCGGAACGCGAGCAGGAACGCGCCGGCGTATTCGGCCTCGAGGCCGGCCAGCGTGTCGGCGTGAAGCGGCTTGTCGCGCAGGAGCGCGCCGAACGCCTTGCGACGTCCGGCGTAGTCGCGCGCCAGCGCGATCGCGCGCCGCATCCCCGACACCGAGCACACGGCGTTCCACGTGCGCGTGATCGACAGCATCGGCGTGATGGCGCGGACGCCATCGCTCTCGGTGCCGACCAGGATCGCGGGCGCGCCGTCGAGCGTGAGCTCCGCGGTCGGGACCTTCTTGGTGCCGAGCTTGTTCTTGAGCCGGTTGACGGAGATGCCGGGCGACAGCCGGCCGGCGTCGTCGCGCACCGGCACGAAGAAGAGCGCGAGGCCGCGGCTGCCCTCGGCGTTCCCCTCGGGGCGCGCGAGCGTCAGCGCCATCTCCGCGGTCGTCGCGGACGTGAACCACTTGGTGCCGTGGAGGCGCCACTGGCCGTCGGCGCCCTTCTTCGCGACCGTCTCCGACAGCCCGACGTCGGAGCCGCCGGTGCGCTCGGTCATCCACTGCCCGGAGGTCCATGCCGTCGCCGGATCGCGGCTCAGGAGGTGGGGGAGGGCGCGCTCGGCGAGCGCGTGGTTGCCGCTGTCGAGGAGCGTGCGCGCCGCGCCGTCGGTCATGGCGAGCGGGCACGAGTACACGTCGAGCGACGGGTTGATGACGTGCACCTTCGCGAACTGCTGGACGCGCGCGCGCGCGCCGAGCGGCGCGTCGTACCCGGTGGCGACGAGGCCGTGCGACGCGGCGAGCTTGGCCGCCTCCTTCCACAGCGGCGAGACCTCGATGTGATCGACGCGGTTCCCCCACGCATCCCACTGCGTCAGCACCGGCTCGTTGGCGAGGTCGGCCAGCTGCATGAGGCGGAACTTCCCGGCCGAGAGCTCGCCCAGCTCGCGCAGCTCGGGCTCGATCGCCGCGAGCTCGTCGCCGCCGAAGCTGCGGGCGAGGAACGCCGACAGCATCGGGTCCTCGTCGTACTGATTGCCGAGGCGCGGCGGTTCCTGGAAGAAGGCCATGCCCGCAGCGTAGCTCGCCGGTGGGCCGAAAACGCAGCGAGCCGCCTTCGGGGCGGCTCGTGTCAGCTCGTGTACTTACCGAAGTGCGTCGGTAAGCGCAGCGCGCTCAGTATCCCGGAGGCGGCGGAGCGCCACCGCCGCTGGGCGGCGGAGGCGGGGCCATCGGAGCCGGGCCCGCGCCGGCCGGAGCGCCGCCGCACTGGTAGTGCACGCGCCACTCGACCGCGTTGCGCGTGCTGGTCTGCGCGTTGGTGCTCGAGCCGCCGCGCGTGCTGGCCCCACCGGCGGTCGCCGAGCTGTCGCCGCTGTTCTGCGTGCCCTCGGCGTAGGCCGTGTCCTCACCGTAGTTGGTGTCGGACTGCGCGACGGTGTCGGTGCCGATCACCTCCTCGCCCTCCTGGACGATGGCGTAGTTCCCGGCGCCGCAGTGCGCGGCCATTTCCTTGTGCGCCTGCTCCATCGCCTTGCCGCGGTCACCCTGCAGCGCGACGATGCCGCCGTACTGCGTGCGCGAGACGATGCGTGCCGAGCCGCACGCAGCAACGAGGGTAGCGAAGAGCAAGCCAAGACCGACTTTCCTGAGCATCGTGACGTTTCCTTCCGACGGTGACGGCCGTCGCGTCGGACGTTAATACAGGCCGGACCAAAGGGCAACCTGGCCTTGACGACGCTCACGCCGACGGGGGAGCCTCGTCGGCGTGGGGCAGCGCGTTGTCTCCGTGATCGATCGAGTGACGGTGTTCCCGGGTGCGGCCTGGGTCACACGTCTGGCACGCATCGCCGTGAACGCGCGAAGCGAGGTCGCCCTGGTCGGGCTGCCGCCCGCGCTCGAGGACGACACCGTGCAGATCGCCGTTCGCGGTCCGGCCCGTGCCGCCGATGTCCGGATCACGCTCGAGGTGACGGGCGCCGACGATGCCGGCACCGTCGATGACACCGAGCTGCATCAGCGCCGGCGCGCGCTCGCCGGTGTGCAGGCCGAGCTGGCGCAGCTGCGGCGTCAGCTCGACGCGCTGACGTCGCTCGCGGCGCAGACGCGCGGCGAGCGCGACGAACCCGTACCGTCGTGGAGCGATGCGCTGGGCGCGCGACTCGCGCTGATCGAGCTGCGCGCGGCGCGCGAGCCGGCGGTGCGCGCGGAGATCGCGCGTGTCGAGCGCGCTCTCGAGGAGGCGCGGCAGGCGCTGGCTGCCGCCGAGCTGCGGCGCAGCCACGCGACGAGCGCGCAGCTGCCGCCGGGCTCGGTGCGCAAGGTGGCCGAGCTGACCGTCGAGCCGGAGACGACCGATGGCGGCGTGGGCGGCGAGGTGGAGCTGGTCGTGTCGTACCTCGTGCCGGGCGCGCGCTGGGCGCCGAGCTATGTGGTGCGCCTCGGCGCGGTCGATCTGCGGCTCGAGCTGCGCGCGTCGATCGCGCAGGCGACCGGCGAGGACTGGACCGGCGTCGCGGTCGAGGTCTCGACGGCGTCGCCGCAGCGCTGGACCGAGCTGCCCGAGCTGCCGTCGTTGCGCATCGGTCGCGCGCAACCGCCGCCGGCGCGCGCGGGCTGGCGTCCACCGCCGCCCGACATCGACGCGCTCTTCACCGACTGGGACCGCACGTTCGCGTCGCGTCGCGGCCCGGCGCCCACGGCCACGACGTTCGCGGAGCTCGAGCAGATGGAAAAGGTGACGGTGCCTGCCAACGCGCCCATGCAGCAGGCCGCACCACCGCCGGCGCCGGCCATGAGCTACGGCGGCAGCGCGATTCCGGACATGATGCCCATGGCCGCGCCGCGCAAGAGCGGTGGCGTGTTCTCGGCGGTCGGCGGGCTGGTCGCCGGCGCGGCGGGACGGCTCGAGCGCCAGGGCGGCGCGGAGAAGAAGAAGTCCGCGACGCGCGGACGGGCCCGATCCGTGCCGGCCGACGACGACCTCGGCGGCGACGCCGATCTCGACGCGAACGTCGAGCTCACGGTGCAGGTCGACCTGCTCGCGTACGCGCACCTGCGCATGCGCGGGCCGCGCGAGGACGGCCGCGGCAAGCTCGAGCGCCTCGGCCGCACCGAGATCTGGCGCACGGACTCGCGCGCCGCGATCGCCGTCGGGCAGGCGGTGGCGCGCGCTCGCGAGATCGCCGGCAAGGCCGCGCCGTCGGGCCACGATCCGGCGCACGCGATGACCTACGCGTTCGCGTTCCAGGCCGACGCGCGCCTCGACGTGCCCGCCGACGGCAACTGGCACAACCTCGCGCTGCTCCATCGCGTCACCAAGGTCGGCGTCCGGCACGTCGCGGTGCCGGCCGTCGCGACCGACGTGTTTCGCGTGGCGAGCTTCACCAACCCGCTCGACGCGCCGCTCCTCGCCGGGCCCGTCGACGTCTACGATCGCGGCGAGCTCGTGGTGACGGCGCACCTCGACGAGACTGCCCCCGGCGGCACCGTCGAGCTCGGCCTCGGCGTCGATCCGTCGGTGAAGACCGCGCGCAACGCCCGCTTCCGCGAGGAGGCGACCGGCGTGCTGCGCGGCTCGCTCAAGCTGGTGCACGAGGTCACGATCTCCGTCGAGAACCTGGGCGCGCGCCCGGTGCAGCTCGAGGTGCGCGAGCGCCTGCCACGGCCGGCCGCGAACGAGGAGGACGTCGAGGTGCACGTCGATCGCGTGGCGCCCACGTGGGAGGCCTGGAAGCCCGACACCGAGCGCGGCGGCGCGCCACTCTCGGGCGGACATCGCTGGCGTCTCGAGCTCGCGGCCGCCGCCAAGCGTGACCTTCACGTCGACTACCACGTGCGCATCGCGAACAAGCACGAGCTCGTCGGCGGAAACCGGAGGGAGCCATGACCGCCACGATCGTGCCGATCGCGGCCGAGCTTCCGGTGGTCGAGGTGGTCGTGCTCGAGGATCGCGCGCGCGTCACCCGTCGCGGCACCGTGCAGCTCGCCGCCGGGCAGGCGCGCGTGCGTGTGCGCGGCGTCGCGCCGGTGCTCGTCGACAAGTCGGCCATCGCACGCGCGCCGGCCGGCAGCGTCGAGGTGATCGACGTGCGCGTCGAGCGCGAGGTCGCGCCGTGGCTCGACGGCGGCGCCGATGCGCGCGTCCAGGCCGAGGCCGTCCTCGCGCTACGCAGCCGCCGCGATGTCGCGCGCGACGCCGCCCGCGCCGTCGCCGACGAGGCCGCCGCGGCCGCCGCGACCGCAGCGCTCCTCGACGAGCTCACGACCGTCGCCGGGCAGGAGCTGGCCGACGAGGCCGCGTGGGGGCGCACCGCCGCCGGCGCCGCCGATCACATCGCCGACCTGGCGGCGCGCGCCCGCATCGCCGCCGCTCGCGCCGCCACGCTCGCCGTCGACGCGGCCCGCGCGCGCGAGGAGGTCGTGCGCCTCGAGCAGCAGGTCGCCGTACGCGAGCGGGACCTCGGCCGCGAGCTCGCGGCGCTGAGCGTCGATGTCGTGGCGACCGAGGGCGGCGCGTGCGAGCTCGCCGTCGAGTACACGACCCCGTGCGCGTGCTGGCGCCCGTATCACACGGCGACCCTGCGCGGTGATCTGGTCGAGCTCACCACCGACGCGTGTGTGTGGCAGGCGACCGGCGAGGACTGGCGCGAGGTGCGCCTCCGCTTCTCGACCGAGCGGCCGTCGCTGGGCACGTCGCCGCCCGATCTGCACGACGACCTCCTCCGGGTGCAGCCCAAGGGCGCGCTGGTCGTCACCGCGCGCGAGCAGGAGATCGCGACGACCGGCGAGGGCGCGGCGAAGAAGGAAGCCGTCGAGCTCCCCGGCGTCGACGACGGCGGCGTGACGCGCATCCTGGCCGCGCCGATGGCGGCGACCGTGCCGTCGGACGGACGGCCGTATCGCGTGCGCATCAGCGGGTTCACGACGACGGCCGAGAGCGCGCTGGTCGCGATGCCGGAGAAGGTCGCCGCCGCGATCCTGCGTACGCGCCAGGAGAACGCGAGCAAGGAGCCGCTCCTCGCCGGCCCCGTCGATCTGGTGCGCGAGGGCGGGCTGTGCGGGCGCACGTCCATCCTCTACGTCGCGCCCGGAGAGCGTTTCCTCCTCGGTTGGGGCGCCGAGCCGTCGGTGCGCGTGAACCGGGCGCACCGCGAGAAGCGCGAGGAGTCGGGGATGCTCGGCTCGTGGTCGTCGACCACGCATCGCGTCGCCGTGCGGCTCTCGAACGTGGGCGGCACGGTGCGCAAGGTCGACGTCACCGAGCGCATCCCGGTCGCCGAGGTCGAGCAGGTCGAGGTGAAGCTGGCCGCGCCCGACGCGTGGAAGCTCGAGGACGACGACGGCGAGCGCCGCGACCAGACGCCGCTCGCGGTCGAGCGCTCGGTCGACGCGACCGACGGCCTCGTCACGTGGACCGTGGAGCTGCCGCCGCGATCGCACCGGGCGATCGCGCTCGAGTACCTGGTTCGCACGCACGACAGCGTCGCGGAACGCTAGCGGAGCGCTAAGGTGCCGCCGTGACCGATGCCCAAAAAGCGACGGCGACGGCGGCCGAGATGGTCGGCAATAGGATCGCCAAGAACCGGAAGCACCTGGCCAAGTGGGCCAAGCGCGAGCGTGTGACGTGCTGGCGGCTCTACGACCGCGACATCCCGGACGTGCCCATCACCGTCGACGACTACGAGGGCTCGCTGGTCGTCGCCGACGCGCGCCGCGCGCGCCACGACGAGGTGCTCGACGACGACTGGCTCGATGCCGTCGCCGTCGCGGTGCAGGACGTGACCGGCGCGAAGGACGTCCACCACAAGACGCGGCGGCGCATGGCGGATCGCCAGGCGTCGGGCGCGCAGTACCAGAAGCTCGGGCAGGGCGGGGCGTGGCGCGAGGTCGGGGAGGGCGGCCGCCGCTTCCTGGTGAACCTGAGCGACTACCTCGACACCGGGCTCTTCCTCGATCATCGACGGACGCGCGCGCTCGTCGCCGCGGAGGCCGAGGGCAAGCGCGTGCTCAACCTGTTCGCATACACCGGCTCGTTCACCGTGTACGCCGCGACGGCGGGCGCGGCGGCGACAGTGACCGTCGACATGTCGAACACGTACCTCGACTGGGCCGCCGAGAACCTGAAGATCAACAAGATCGATCCCAAGGCGCACGTGCTCGAGCGCGCCGACGTGCTGGCGTGGCTGGCCGCGTATCGCGGCCCGAAGTTCGACCTCGTCGTCGTCGATCCGCCGACGTTCTCGAACTCGAAGAAGATGCAGGGCAGCTTCGACGTCCTCCGCGATCACGTCGCCTTGCTCGCCGGCGTCGCGCGCGTGTCCGCGCCGGCCGCGGCGATCTGGTTCTCGACCAACCATCGCGGCTTCAAGCTCGACGATCGCGCGCTGCCCGGTTTCGGGCGCGCCGAGCGCACGCACGAGACGCTGCCGCCGGACTTCGGTTACTCCAGGCCGCACCGCGCGTGGCGGTTCAGTGGCCCGGATCCGTCGACGCCCGCTGCGCCAGGCCGGCCTCGACCTGGCGGATGATCGTCGGCGCCGCCACGGCGATGCGCGGCGCGATCTCCTCGAGGACGTCGGCGATGGCTCCGCGCTCCGACGCTTCGGGCGCGAGGAGGCGGCGGCCCGCGAGCATGCGAAAGATGCGCTCCGCGGCGGCGCGCGGGCGGCGCAGGTCCTCGGGCACGCCGTGGTGGCGCAGCCGCGCGAGCAACATTGCGAACCGCTCGGCGTCGCCGTCTTCCTTCCACACCAGCGCCGCGGTGTCGTGCGCCATCGCCGCCGTGTACGCGTCGCGGTGGCGCGCGTCGTCGAGGAGCACGCCGTCGAGGACCAGCTCGACGCCGACGTGCGCCGCGGCGCGCATCGGCCCGCGCCGCACCCCGCGCGCCTCCATCCGCTTCTCGGCGTCGCGGAAGAGCGCGCTCACCGCCGGCGCGGTGTGGAACACGGCGTCGGTCGCGTGATGGAGCGCGATGCCGGCGTCGACGTCGGCCGAGCCGCCGGCCGCGATACGCGCGCCGCACATCACGCTGAAGTCGGGCAGCATGGCGCCGAGCGTGACGCCGGCGAGCGCGTCGCCGGCGGTCTGCCACGAAGCGACCGCGGCGTGCCCGAAGTAGTTCACCCTCACGGGTTAGCACGATACGGTCGGTGTCCGGACCTCGGCCATGGCGCTCCTCGTCGGCATCGATCTCGGCACGCAGAGCACGAAGGCGGTCGTGTGCGACGAGCGGCTCGTCGTGCTCGGCGCCGGCCGCGTCGCGTATGCGCCGTCGTTTCCGCAGCCGGGCTGGGCCGAGCAGGACTCGCAGCTGTGGCTCGACGCCCTCGCGCCCGCGATCGCCGACGCGCTCGCCGCCGCCGGTCGCACGCGCGCCGACGTCGCGGCGATCGCCGTGACCGGCCAGCTCGACGGCATGGTCGCCGTCGACGAGCACGGCGCCGCGCTCGGGCCGTGCTTGCCGTGGCTCGATCGGCGCGCCACCGCGGAGCTCCCCGCGCTCGATCCCGCGCGCTTCCTCGCCATCACCGGCCAGGTCCCCGACGCGTCGCACCTCGCCGCCAAGGCGCGCTGGTGGGATCGCACGCACCAGGTCATCCGCGCGCACGCGTTCCACCAGCCGGTGTCGTTCGTCGTCGAACAGCTCTGCGGCGAGCGCGTGATGGACCCCTCGCTCGCGTCGACGACGATGCTGTGGGATCTCGACGCCAGCACGTGGTCGTCGGAGCTGTGCGCGGCGTTCGGGATCGAGCCGATGCGCCTGCCGTCGGTGGCGCCGGCGGCGTCGGTCGCGGGCGCGCTCTCGGCGCGCGGCGCCACGCTCGCGGGGCTGCCCGCCGGCATCGTCGTCGCGGTCGGCACCGGCGACGACTTCGCCGCGCCGCTCGGCGCCGGCCTCGCGCCCGGCGAGCTGGTCTGTGTCATCGGCACCGCCGAGGTCGTGGGGGCACGCGCCGCCACGGCGCTGCGTGACGCCGGTCGCCTCGTCGAGACGCACGCCTATCCCGCCGGCGGCTTCTTCGTCGAGAACCCCGGCTGGCTCTCCGGCGGCGCGCTGGCGTGGCTGGGCGCGCTCCTCCACCTCGACCCCGAGGCGCTCGATGCGGCCGCGGCCTCCGCGCCACCAGGCGCCGGCGGCGTCGCGTTCCTGCCCGCGCTCGGCGGAGCGATGACCCCGCAGTGGGATCCCGATGCGCGCGGCGCGTTCGTCGGGCTCACGCCGGCGCACGGCGCGCCGCACCTGTGCCGCGCCGTCTACGAAGCGTGCGCATACGCGATGCGCGACGTGGCGGAGCGGATCGCCGCGCTCGGCGTCCCGCTCGCGTCGCTACGCCTCCTCGGCGGCGGCGCTCGTTCGCGCGCGTGGGCGGGGATCCGCGCCGATGCGACCGGCCTACCGGCGGCGCTCCCCGCGGACGTCGACACCGCGCCGGTCGGCGCTGCCCTCTGCGCCGCCGTCGCCGCCGGCATCCACCCCGATCTCGCCACCGCCGCCGCCGCGCTCCCCGGGCCCGCCCAGACCCTCGCCCCCGATCCCACGCAGCGCGCCGTCCATGACGCAGGTCATGCGCGCTATCGCGAGCTGGCGACCCGACTTCGAGCCGGCCGCGCAGCGGCCCCGGGCGCGTAGCGAACGGCGACGGCGAAGCCGGCGGGCGACAACCGAGCGAAGTGAGGACTTGCAGCTATCTCGGGTTCGCGCGGCACAGGTCACGTGTGAGGCACGGCCAGGGCCGCACCCGCCCCGGAGCGGGCTATCCTGCGCCGGTTGCCGCGCTGTATGTCCGCCGTCGCGCTCTTCGCCATCTCTTCGGGGGCCGTCTCTTCGGGGGCCGCCTGTTCGGGTCCCGACACGCTCGAGTGCATCGAGGTCGAGGCGACCTGCGCGCCGCTCTACGCGCCGACGTGGGAGAACGTCTTCGCCAACACGATCGAGCCCAAGTGCGGCACCGGCGGCGGCGCGTGCCACGAGGGTGCGTCGGCGCGCTCGGGCCTGCGCCTCGACGAGTCGCAAGGCGCGTACGAGGCCCTCACCAACCAGGCGAAGCCGTACGTCATGACCGACGACGTCGCCTGCAGCGAGCTCCTCCAGCGCGTGTACTCCGAGTTCTCGTCGCTGCGCATGCCGCGCGGCTCGAGCCTGCCCGACGCCGAGCGCTGCGCGCTGCAGCAGTGGGTGCTCGCCGGCGCGCCGGGCCCCGTGACGGTGTCGCCATGAGCACGAGACTCGCCGCGCTCGCCATCGCCGTGCTCGTCGCCGCGTGCGGCGAGGACTACCTTCCGGTCGAGGAGCTGATGAAGCCCGAGACCTGCCAGACGTGCCACCCCAACCACTTCACCGAGTGGTCGGGCTCGATGCACGCGTACGCCTCCGACGACCCCGTGTTCCAGGCGATGAACAAGCTCGGCCAGGAAGAGACCAACGGCGAGCTCGGCGGCTTCTGCGTGCAGTGCCACGCGCCGCTCGCGCTGCAGCTCGGCCTCACCACCGACGGCAGCAACCTCGCCGACGTGCCGCAGTGGGCCAAGGGCGTCGGCTGTTACACGTGCCACAACGTCAAGGAAGTGGCGGGCACGCACAACAACCCGCTCGTCCTCGCCATGGATCAGACCATGCGCGGCGGCATCAAGGACGCCGTCGAGAGCCCGGCGCACCAGACCGCATTCTCGCCGCTCGTCGACGCCGAGAGCCAGGACAGCTCGGCGATGTGCGGCTCGTGCCACGACATCGTCACGTCCGGAAACGTGCACCTCGAGCGCACGTTCGCCGAGTGGCAGACCACGATCTTCGCGCAGCCCGATCCGCGCCTGCACCTGTCGTGCGCGTCGTGCCACATGATCGTCTCGACCGACGTCATCGCCGAGGGCCCGGGCCTCGACGTGCCGCTCCGTCCGCTCGGCCGCCGCGAGCACACGTTCGCCGGCATCGACGTGGCGCTCACGCCGTGGCCGGAGACGCAGACGCAGCTCTCCGCCATCACGCGCGATCTCAAAGGCGCGCTCTTGCCGCGCCTCTGCGTCGCGCCCACCAACGGCGGCGTCATCGACTACCGCCTCGACAACGTCGGCGCCGGGCACATGTTCCCGACCGGCGCGACCGCGGATCGCCGCGCGTGGGCGGAGATCATCGCGTACGACGAGAACGACCAGGTCGTGTTCTCGAGCGGCGTGATGCCGCCGGGCGAGCCGTACACCGATCCGGAGGCGCTCACCGCCGATCCGAACCTATGGGTGCTCGGCACGCCGGCGCGCGACGCCAACGGTCAGCCCACCGAGCTGTTCTGGCGCGTCGCCGAGATCGATCATCCCGGCACGCTGCTCAAGCCGGCGGTGACGACCGATCCGACCGACCCCAACTTCTATCACTCGGTCGAGAAGCGTTATCCGGTGTCGGGGCAGCTGGCGCAGATCCGGCGCGTCACCGCGCGCGCGCTCATCCGCCCGCTACCGTTCGCGCTCGTCGAAGATCTGATGGCGAGCGGTCACCTCACGACCGACCTGCGGCCGCAGATCCCGACGCACGTCGTCGAGGGCAGCGTGCTCGAGTGGCGCGCGGGCGCCGAGGCCTGCGTCTGTCCCAACGGTCCGCCCTGTCCGTAGGGACGGGCTGTCCGTACCGACGGGCGGGCGCGTCAGCCCGCGATGCAGAAGCGGAACACCGCCGAGTCGGCGGTCCCGCCGGCCGGCGTCGCGCGGATGGTGATCTCCCACAGCGACGGCATCCAGAGGTTGATCGGCGCCGCCGTGAAGCGGCCCGGCGTCTGCGGATCGGGCGTGACGACGACCTCGACCGGCGTGCCGTGCCGGTGATCGGGCATGAACGGGACCACGGTGACGGTGCCGGAGAACGGCCCCGACGGCGTCGCGATGTCGATCACCCAGGCGTTGTCGTCGCGCCCCGGCGGCGACGGCGCCGCCGACGTCAGCGTGAACGTCATCCCGCCGGCGCCGGTCTTCGACATGCCGGCGAGGTAGTCGTCGTCGCGATCTTCGGTCGCGCAGTTGACCATCGTCTCGCCGCCGTCGTCACCCGCACACGCGGCGAGGGATGCGGACGAAGCAACGAGCACAGCGACGAGCAAGCGGGGCATGGATCTGAGCGTCAGCGAGGACATACGCGCTCCTGCCCGGCAGGTTACGTCAGTGCAGGGACGGTGTCGCCAGGATTGCGACCTGGCGGTCGAAGCCGACGCCTGCCGGGACTCCACAATACGTGACCATCGCCACGGCGAGCCGCTCGCCCGGCACTTGCCACACGCGCTCGATGACAGCACGAGGCCGCAGGTACGCAGTCACGGTCGTGCGTCCACCCGCGACGGCGGTCCCTCCGACGCGCTGATTGACGGAGAGCCCGAGCGCGAACTTGCGCACCGGCGTGGACATCGATGCGAGGCGCAGCCCGCGCCGCTGCACCACGCGCGTCGTGAGCTCCCATCCGCGCGTCGACATCGAGACCAGCGGCGCAAGCTCGCTGCGCAGGCGGGCGATGCGCGCGGCATCGCCGGAGAGCGGCAGCATGGCGCCCGCGTGCTCGCCGGCGGTGGCGATCACGAAGAGCGTGGGCTGGCCCTCGGCGTGCTCGACCACGTAGATGCGGCGCGCGACGCGATCCCAGCCGAGCACCTCGAGGCGCTGGCTCGACACCGCGAGCGGATACTCCGCGGCGGTCGACGACGTGCTGGTCCAGAACGACAGTGATGCGCGCATCGACGTGGGCCTCCCGACTTCCTGGACGCCTACGCTGCGCGCCCAGAGCAGGTTACGAACCGCGCGTGCGATCGGTTCGTCGAGCGAGCGGGGCGGGGCCGCGGGCGGGCGAGAACGGCGGACACCGGGCGGACGGACGGGGCGGAGGCGCGAAGACATCAGGCTTGGCTTTCTGCGGGGGCTCTACGTAGAGAACGCGCAGGATGTCGCGAGGTTTCACCTCTTCTCGCGATGGAATAACATCGTGCCGACGACGGTCTTAGTGGGCTGACTCGTCGTGGTCGACGCTCTCCGTGAGCGTCCCGTCGGCGGCGTACACCCGCCATACACCCACACGGTGCCCGGCCTTGTGGGCGCCCGAGACCGCCACCGATCCGTCGGGGTGGCGCTCGACCCACGGGCCGTCGAGGACCCCCGCCTTCCACGTCGCCTCGACGCGCAGCGCGCCGAGCGGGTCCCAGCTCTGCCACGCGCCGTCGCGCGCGTCTTCCTTGTACGTGCCCGCGAGCGCGCGCACGCCGGCGGCGTGGTACTCGGCGTACGCGCCGTCGCGCTTGCCGTCGCGATACGTGGCGACGACGGCGACGTCGCCGTTCTCGCGGAGGCGCCGGTACACGCCGTCGAGCTTGCCGCGCGCGTAGCTGGCCTCGATCTTCACGCCGCCGCCCGGCCAGAACGTCTGCCACGCGCCGTGCTTCTTGCCCTTGGCATACGCGCCGCGCGTCGCGACGCGCCCGCGCACGAAGCGCTCGACATACGGACCGTGCGGCTCGCCGCCGGCGAGCGTGGTCTCGCTCGCGACGGTGCCACCGGTGTGAAACGTCCGCTGCGTGCCGTCGCCGCCGGCGAGCGCGTCGCGGCCGAGCTCGCGCCCGCGCCCGTCCCACTGCACGAGCTCGCCGTCGACGATGCCGTCCTTGTACGTCGCGCGCCACGTCATCACGCGCCCGGTCCACAGCGCCCATTCGCCGTCGCGCTTGCCGTCGACGTACGACCCGCCGCGCTCCTTCACGCGCGCGGCGTCGAACCATGCCCATGCGCCGTGACGGCGGCCGGCGCGATACGCGCCTTCCTCGCGCATGCGGCCGTTGTTGCGATACGAGCGCCACGGACCGTCGAGCCGACCGTCGCGATCGCGATGCTCCTCGACCAGGCGGCGGCTCTTGCGCCACACGTTGCGCGCGCCGGTGAGGACGCCCCGCGTCCACTGCTCCTCGAGCTGCAGCGTGGCGCGCGTGCCGGCCAGCCGCGCGCCGTCGCGCTCGCCGTTCACCCACGTCTCGTCGAGCACGAGCGTGCCGCGCGCATCCCACGCGCGCGCGGGACCGTGGCGCACGCCGTCCTTCCACGTGATCTCGGCCGCCAGCGTGCCGGTGTCGTACCAGCGCGACTCCAGACCCGTGCCCGCGGTGAGCACGAACGCGCCGAGGTCGCGACCGTCGCGCGCGCGCTGTCGCCATTCGCCGTCCTTCTGCCCGGCGCGATACGAGCCCGCGATCAGCACCGTGCCGTCGCGTGCGAGCTCTTGGTACGGACCGTCGAGCACGCCCGCGACGCGCACGCCGCGCACGGCGATCGACGCGCCGTCGGGATGGAACCGCACGAACCCGCCGTCGGCGACGCCGTCGGGGCGAATGCACTCGACGCCGCGCTCGGGCCATGGCGCAGGCGTCATGCGCGCGTCCGCGGCGCACGCGACGAGCGGCGCGGCATCGATCGCAGCGTCGACGGGCACGACGCCCGCGTCGACGACGATCGTGGCGACCACGGGCGCCGTTGTGGGCGGAGGTGTGGCGCTCGGCGAGCTACATCCCGCGCCGATCAGGAGGATCGGGGTGAGCGCAAGCGCGCGGATCACTCTCCCAGGATACGACATCGAGAAGGTGGTCCCGTCCCCCGATCGCGTGAGGCGGGGCCTGTAGTATCGATCTCCATGAAGACGACGACCCAGGGAATCGCGATGTTGTGCGCTGCCGTCCTGGCGCTCACGGCAGCCACCGATGTGGCGGACGCCCGGCCGCGGCCGCGCCGCGGCAAGAAGTTCGAGGCCAACAAGACGTTCGGCATCGGCATCATGCTCGGCGCTCCGACGGGCTTCTCCGGCAAGTACTTCTACGCCGACGACAAGGCGTTCGACTTCGGGGTCGGCGCCATCGGCCGATACCGCGGCCGCGACGGTCTTCACGTCCACTTCGACCACCTCTGGCACCCGGTGAGCCTCGCATCGGAGCCGGCGTTCGAGCTGCCCCTGTACTTCGGGATCGGCGCGCGCTTCTTCGACTTCGACGACCGCGACGACTTCCATGGCACCGCGTTCGGTGTTCGCGCGCCGATCGGCATCGCGATCGACCTCAACAACACGCCGCTCGACTTCTTCTTCGAGCTCGCGCTGGTCCTCGACTTCGTCAACGGCTACGACTGCAACGGTTGCGACAACGTCTACGTCGACGTGAACGGCGCGATCGGTCTGCGCTACTGGTTCGAGTGATGGCGGCGGTCGCGGCGATCCGCTATCGCGGCGCCGGCGGCGCGGAGGTGATCGAGCTCGGAGAGATCGAGGTCCGCGAGCCCGGCGTCGGCGAGGTCACCGTCGAGGTGGCCGCCGCGGGCCTCAACCGCGCCGACGTGCTCCAGCGCCGTGGCCAGTATCCGGCGCCGCCGGGCTCGCCGCCGGACGTGCCCGGGCTCGAGCTGGCGGGGACCGTCATCGCGCGCGGTCCGGGCGCGACCCTGTTCGAGATCGGCGCGCCGGTGATGGCGATCGTCGGCGGCGGCGCGATGGCGCAACGGATCACGTTGCACGAGCGCGAGCTCGCGCCGGTGCCGCGCGGCGTCGACGTCGTCGCGGCGGCCGCGATCCCCGAGGCGTTCCTGACGGCGTGGGACGCGCTGGTCTCGCAGGCGCGGCTCGGCGGCGGCGAGACCATGCTCGTGCACGCGGCGGCGAGCGGCGTCGGCACCGCGGCGTTGCAGATCGCTCGCGCGGTCGGCGCGCGCGCGATCGCGACCACGCGCACCGCCGCCAAGCTGCCTCCGCTGGCGGCGTTCGGGCTCGCCGACGGCGACGGTCTCGTCGTCACGGACGGGACGTTCGCGCCGGCGGTGCAGAAGCTCACCGGTGGCGGCGCCAGCGTCATCCTCGACGCGGTCGGCGCCGCGTACTTCGACGAGAACCTGCGCGCGCTCGCACCGCGGGGACGCCTCGTGCTCATCGGCACGCTCGGGGGCGGCGGAGGCAAGCCGCCCGCTATCGGCATGATGCTCGGCAAGCGCGCCACCGTGATCGGCACGGTCATGCGTGCGCGCCCGCTCGAGGAGAAGATCGCGCTGGCGCGCATCGCGACCACGCGTCTGGTCCCGCTGTTCGAGCGCGGCGTGCTCGCGCCGGTGATCGATCAGATCATGCCGATGACGGCGTGCGCCGACGCCCACGCTCGCATGGAGCGCGACGCGAACGTCGGCAAGATCGTCCTGCGCTGGTGAGGCGCAGCGCGACTACAGCGCGTTGAGGCGACGCTTCGGACCGGCGACCTCGGCGTCGATGCCGGTCTGCCGGTTCTTGTCGTCGACGAACACGACCGTCGGCTGCCAGCCCGCGGCCTCGGCCGCGTCCACCTCGGCGAACGCGGCGATGATGACCTTGTCGCCGGGGTTGGCGAGGTGCGCGGCGGCGCCGTTGATGCAGATCACGCCGCTGTCGTTGTCGCCGCGCAGCGCGTACGTCACGAGGCGCGTGCCGCGCGTGACGTTCCAGATGTGGACCTGCTCGTGCTCGAGGATGCCCGAGGCGTCGAGGAGCTCACCGCTGATGGTGACCGAGCCCTCGTAATCGAGATCCGCGTGCGTGACGGTGGCGCGATGGATCTTCGACTTGAACAGATGAATGCGAACGGAGCTCTGTGACATCGGCTTCCTCCAGTCCCGGCCATTCGGTCCGGGCCATTGGTTGTCGTGGCTCGCAGACCTTACCAGGCTTCGGTCTCGACCCACAGCGGAACGACCACGGTCTCGCCGCCGCCGACCTTCACGAGGTTCCGTCGCACCTCCATCTGAGCGCGGGTCACGACGGCGTAGTTGGCGATCACCGAGTAGTTGCCCGGCGATAGTCCTGCGACCTGGTAGCGGCCACGGCCGTCGGTGAACGTCTGCTCGGCGGTGACCTCGCCGTCGCGCACGATGGAGACGACGGCGCCCTCCACGCGGTTCATCTTCGTGTCGGCGACCGTGCCCTCGATCGTTCCGGTGCGCTGGTCCGCGCCCGGCGCGTGGTAGCGCCAGAGCGGCGCCATCGACGGCACGTTGAGCTCGATCGGTCCGTCGGCCGCGGCGCCGACCGCGAAGTCGAGCGCCGTGATCTTGTCGTTCTCGATGGTGGTTTCGCGTTCGCCGATCGTCGTCTCCTCGACGTACGCCTTCACGGTGTACGGACCGGGCGGCAGCTCGGCGATGTAGTAGGCGCCGGACGCGTCGGTCACGCCCTGCACCGGGTCGAGCGAGCCGGGGCGGCGCAGGACGACGCGCGCCCCTTCGACTCCGGCGCCGGTGCTGGCGGAGCGAACCAGGCCGGCGACCGCGCCGGGACCCGGCGTGCGTTCCGGAGCGCGATGCGTGAACCCGCAGGCGGTGGCGGCGGTCGCGAGCGCGACCAGACCGGCGAATCCCTTGGGTACGTTCAGTCGCATCGAGCACCGGACTGTCGCGGAGGCGGCCGCGTGGCGCAACGGGCTTCCGTCCAACCGCCGCTGACCGAGGTGCGACCGGCCGTTGCGTACCGTATCTTCAGTGCCACCTATGTTCCGAGCACTTCTGACGGCTGTGGCGCTGGCGTCTGCGACCTCTGCGACGGTCGCATGTGGTGGGGGCGGCGGATCGGGGCCGAAGGTCGTGGCGGGTGCGCCGGCCGGCGACGTGACCGAGGTGACCGGAACGGTCACGGCGACGCGCGAGGGCAAGGCGCGGCCCCTCGCGGTGGGCGACGTCGTGTCGGGCGACGACGTGATCTCGACCGGCACCGACGGTCACGTCGCGATCCGGCTGCACCACAACCTCGTGCCGTGGACGCTCGGCCCCGGCAAGACCGAGCAGGTCTCGATGTCGCTGGCGTGGAAGGCGCCGCGCGCGACGCAGACGGCCGCGGGACCGACCGGCGAGCGCAGCGGCGCCGCGGGTCGACACGCGGAGCGCGAGGCGGCCGACACGTCTGCGACCGCGGGGGCGGCGCCGGCGATGACGGAGGCCGCGAAGGCGGAGCCGATCGAGGAGAAGGCCGCGGCCGCCGCGCCCGCGCCTGGTGCGGCGCCTGCTCCGCCGCCTCCTCCGCCCGCCGACGATCCCATGCCCGATCGGGCGCCGCGCGCAGCGGCGGGCGCGAAGATGGCGGCCGGTGGCGACGGCGAGGCCGACAAGGGCGCGCTGCTCGGCGACGATCCGGGTGACGCGTTCGGCGCCGGCGGGCTTGGGCTCAGCGGCACCGGCGAGGGCGGCGGCGGGACCGGCGAGGGCATCGGCCTCGGCGGCATCGGGACGCTCGGCCACGGCAGCGGCACGGGACAGGGGCAGGGCTACGGAGCGGGCGGCGGCGGCAGCCTCGGCGCGCGAGCCAAGCGGATGTCACCGCAGGCCACGGTGAAGGTCTTCGCTGCGAGCGGCGGCCTCGACACGGCCATCGTGACGCGCATCGTGCGCTCGCGTCAGGCGCGCTTCATCGCGTGCACGAAGGGCCAGCCTCCGGGGCGCGCCACGATCAAGATGACGATCAAGCCCGACGGCAAGGTCGACGCGGTCACGGTCTCGGGAGCCTCATCGTCCGCCACCGACTGCCTCACCAAGTGGACGCGCGCGACGACGTTCCCCGCCGCCAAGTCGCTCACCACCGCGAGCATCCTCGTCCAGACGCCCGATCCGCTCGACGACCTCTGAATCAGAGCGGCGGATCCGCCTCGAGCTCGTCGCAGAGCGCCGCCAGCGCCTCGCGATCGGGGCCGTGCCACGCGACGTCGTCGATCGTGCACGGGATGGGCGCGTCGGTGACCAGCGTCGCGAGCTTGCGGTAGAGCAGCACGTCGTTCCAGCCCTCGGCGAGGCTCTGCTGCAGCGCCGCCTGGCCGCGCACCGCGATCTCCCACGGTCCCTGGCGCGGGATGTTCTCGAGGTGCTGGTAGTGGGCGAGCACGGTCGCCGCCGAGCGCGCGCCCCAGCGCGGCAACCCCGGGATGCCGTCGGCGTCGTCACCCACCAGCGCGAGCAGATCGGGGATCGAGGCCGGCCCGACGCCCATGCGCGTGTGCACGCCGGGCTCGTCGAAGAAGCGATCGCGCATGCGATCCCACGTGATGATGCGGGAGCCGGTCACGACCTGGCAGAGATCCTTGTCGGGCGTCGCGACGATCACCTGCTCGACGGCGGGATGCTTCGCGAGCTGGACGGCGGCCGTGGCGAGCGCGTCGTCGGCCTCGTACTCGACCATCGACCACACGCGCAGGCCGAGCGCGGCGGCGACGCGCTCGACGAGCTCGAACTGGGCGAGCAGCGTCGGCTCGATGCCGGCGCCGGTCTTGTAGCCGGCGAACAGGTCGTTCCTGAACGACTCGATCACGTGGTCGTACGCGACGCCGCCGTGCGTGACCGCGCCCGAGCGCAGGAGCGCGCCGAAGCCGCGCAGCATGCCCTTGGCCGCGCCGACCTCCTTGCCGCGCACGATCGAGCCGCCCGCGGGTGAATAGAAGGCGCGGAACAGCTCGTACGTACCGTCGATGACGTGGACCTTCACGCGGCCGCTAGGGTAGCGCGGATATCACGCGATCGAGCTCGTCGAACGTCGGAAGCGCATCGACGCGGCGGTCGTAGGTCTTCGCCAGCACGCCGTGGCGATCGAAGATGTAGAGCGTCGGCACCTTGGTGGGGCGACCGAGCTGCGTCCAGATCGCCTCGTCGACGGGGACCACGCGCAGCCACGGCGCGAGGTCGTCGCGCATGGCGCGCACCGCGGCGGCGTCACCGCGGCCGTCGTACTCCTCGTGCGCGACGTAGTTGATGCCGAGGTAGCGGATGTCGCTGCGTTCGGCGCGGAGCACCGCGAGCTCGCGCATCTCGTTCTTGCAGTGACCGCACCACGACGCGAAGAGGATGGCGACGGTCGCCTTCTCGCCGGCCGCGGGACCGACCACCACACCGTCGAGGTCGCGCGCGCCGTCGAGGAGCGCGACGGTGGGCGGCGGCGGCGGCGCGGGGCGCGTCGGCGGCTGCGACGAAGAGCTGCTCGGGAGCGGACCGCAGGCGCTCGCAGCGAGGACGATGCAGACGAGCGCGGCGACTCGCACGATGAGAGTCTGTCTCATCGAGGTCCCAGGGACAATCCCACACGTCGCCGCGCCGTGAGGCAGTGCGCAGAGGCGAGGGTGAAGTCCCGGCAGGTCCGGGGGCGGTCGTCGTAGATCACGCATGCGTACGGGGCGTACGCGAGTCGCTCGCCCGCAGGTACGCGCTGGCCGCCCTCGAGCGCCGAGCAACGGTCGCCGGCGCGACGCAGCTCGTAGCGGTGCGCGCCGTCCTCGCCGCGATCGACCACGTACTCGGGGCGCCGCTTGCGCACCAGGTCGCGCGGCGCGATCGCGACCGCGCCGTACGCCTCGCGGCAGCACGCGCCGCAGGTCTGGCAGTCGAGCGCGGCCTCCCAGCGCTCGCACGCGGTCCACGCGTTGTCGACGATCGCGCCGTCGGCCTGGCGGCACCGCGCGCGCTTGCCGGCGCCACCTTCGTACCGCCACGCGCAACCACCGCACGTGCGGCCGTCCGCAGCGGCGAGCGCCGCCGGTAGCCCCGTCGGATGCGGCGCGGGCACGGCGTATCCGCGCGCGAGCGACGCGTCGCCGGCGAAGCGCGCCGCGGTCGCGACGATCGCCGCGGTCGCCGCCAGCGCGTCCTCGACGGCGGGGCCCCACGGCGGCGTCGCGACACGCCCCAGCCCGGCGATGGCGTGCACCACGCTCACGTCGGTGCGATCGGCGAGCGGATCGGCGGGGAGCGCGTCCCAGAAGGCGCGGTAGTCGGTGGTCGGCGCGAAGAACGCGGCGAGGCCGTAGCGCGACGCCAGCACGCGCTGGAGCCGGAGCGTCGCGTGCTCGCGCCACGTGTCGCGCTCGGTCTCGTTGTCGAGGCCCCAGTCGCTCTCGCCGAACGAGCGCTCGCCCTGCACCAGCGAGTGGCAGAGCTCGTGGAAGATCATCTGCGCCAGCGAGTCGTCGGCGTCGAGGGTCTCGACGCTGCCGATCGTCATCGTGCCGGCGCCGTCGGTCGATGCGTACGCGTGCGGGCTCCGCTCGACCCGCAGGCCGACGCGCGTCGCCGTGCCGAGCCAGACCTCGCTCAGCGGATCGACGTATCGTTGCGTGACCTCGCGCGCCACCGGGCGTGATTGCCACGAAGCGGCGCGGGGAGCAACGATCGAATCGGCTACGCCGGAACCGCCGTGATCTCGTAGAAGTCGTACGCGTCGTCGCCGGCGCTGGCCGGGGCCGGGACCTTCACCGGGACCTTCACCGGCCCGGTTCCGTGCGCCATGCGCAAGGGCGGCGGCGCCGACGGCACCCACGGCTCGTCTCGCCGCGTGGCCGCGCGTAGCAGCTGGGCGCGCGCGGTGGCGTCCATGCCCTGCCACTCCTCCTTCGTGATCACGAAGCCCGCGAGCTCGATATGCCCGAGAACACCCCTCATGGTTCAACAATCCGCCGGGTGCGCGACGGTCGCAACTTTTTCGCCGATCCCCGGGTTAGGGTCGCGGCACATGGAGCTTTTCAGTCAGTCGCGCGACGGCGACGTCGTCACGCTCACCATCACCGCGCCGACCATGCCGCCGGCGTTCTTCACCGAAATCGAGCAGGTGTTCACGGAGCTCGGCAAGGACGCGACGCTGCGCGCGGTCGTGGTGCGCTCGTCGGCGAAGGCCTTCTCGTACGGCCTGGATCTGCCCAAGGCGTTCGCCGCGTTCGGGCCGGTGATGACGGGCGGCGGGCTCGCCCCGAGGCGCGCCGAGCTGCACACGCTCATCCGGCAGCTGCAGCGCTCGTTCACGGCGATCGCGGCGTGCCCGGTGCCGGTCATCGCGGCGGTGCACGGCGCGTGCATCGGCGGTGGCGTCGATCTCATCAGCGCGTGCGACGTGCGCGTGGCGTCGTCCGACGCGATGTTCAGCGTGCGCGAGACGCGCATCGCGATCGTCGCGGACCTCGGCTCGCTGGCGCGCCTGCCGGGCATCATCGGCCCGGGTCACACGCGTGATCTCGCGCTCACCGGGCGCGACATCGACGCCGCCCGCGCCGAGCGCATCGGCCTGGTGACGCAGGTCGTCGCCGATCGCGACGCGGTGTGGGCGGCGGCGCAGGAGGTCGCGGCGCAGATCGCGGCCAATCCGCCGCTCACGGTGCGCGGCGTCAAGCAGGTGCTCGAGTACTCGGCCGGCAAGAGCGTCGAGGACAGCCTCGGTTACGTGGCGGCGTGGAACTCGGCGTTCCTGGCGTCGGAGGATCTGGTCGAGGCGGCCACGGCGTTCGCGCAGAAGCGCGCGCCGAAGTTCACGGGCAGGTAGGCGACGGCGACCGCTACTCGAGGTGGTGCTCGATGCCGAACGTGAACGTGCTCTGCACGAGCAGGTCGACCTCGCGCTCGCCGACCAGCGTCGCGCCGCGGCGATAGCGCGTGAGGCGCGACGGCGGGCAGTCGGTGCCGGCGCAGATGTACCAGGCGTCCGTCTCCGGGAACGCGTTCATGATCGCCGGCGCGATCGCGATCCGGCCCGCGGCGTCGGCGACGTCGCACTCGACGATCGCGACGTAGGGCTGGCCGTGGCCGCGGTTGTTGGCGTTGAGCGTGAGCTTCACGCGCTCGTCGCCGCCGCTCGGCGTCCACGTCACGACGGTGTCGGCGGTGGCCGGGTAGTCGACGACGAGCTTGCCGCCGGTGATGGCCGGCGCGATCGGGCGCACGCCCTGCGTCGTGATCGACATGGCCGGTAGCGTGGCGCCGGCGAGGCTCGCGGTGACCGTCGCGTCGTCGGCGAAGAGCTCGTTCGGCAGCTGGCTCGTCGGGTAGTACCAGTTCTGCATCGGGTCGATCTGCACCGCGGTGCGCAGCCCCGTGAGGGTGAGGCGCCCGGCCGAGACGTAGGTCGGGAACGGCTCGCACACGTTGGTGTCGACGCATACGCCGGTGGTGCAGGCCGGCGTGCACGACGCGTTCTCGTACGTCTTCAGCGCGCAGTCGCCCGAGCGCATCGCCTCGCGGTGGTACGAGGGCTCCCGGCCGTCGTAGAAGCGCGCGCCGATCTGGCCGCTCTGCGTCTCTCCGCCGCCGGCGTCGGCGGTATGGACCCAGCGGTCCTCGGTGACCTCGACGCTGCCGCTGCGCTCGCGCACGGTGCTCGAGTCAGGCGACCCGTCGAGGGTGATGGCGTCCGGATCGTTCGAGCCGGAGTCGCCACCGCACGAGAGGAGCGCGCCGCTGAGGGAGGCAAGGAAGGCGAAGCGAAGCATGAGGACCTCTAGGGAGTGGTGGTGCCGCGTCCGGGATACGGACGGGCTTGCTTGATCCAGATGGTGTGCGTGCCGCCGCCCTCGTCGACGAGCTTCCACTCGACGTCCATGGGCAGCGCGCCGTAGCCGGCGGGCGGATCGAAGTCGTCGGCGAAGCCGTCGCGGATCGCGTCGAGCGCGCGCCCGAGGTCGAACAGCTCGGCGCGGGTGAGCACGCTCGACCCGGGCGGCGTCAGGTTCGAGCGCGTGTAGTACGTGGCCGGCTGGCCGGCGTGGAAGAAGTAGTAGAGGAGCGAGTCGACGCGCACGCCGGGCGGCGGTTGCACGACGCTGGCCTCGCCGAGCTGCGCGTTCACGAAGAAGCCGTCCTCGCCGCCGGCCGCGGGGTCGTAGACGTTGGCCGTGATGGCGACGCCGTTGGCGAGCTCGTCGGGGTACGAGGGCGCGACCAGGACCGCCATCGCGACCTGCGTGTGATCGATGCCGGCGTAGTCGCGCTCCTCGAAGGCGCGCACGTTCCAGATCGACGCCCACACGGTCTTGAGCGCGGCGTCGACGGGGTAGCGCGGATCGCCGACCGCGCCGGCACGCGACTCGTAGAGGCCGGCGCCGGTGTGGCGCTCGAGATCCTCGGCGTTGGTCGACGAGCGGAACTTCATGCGCGTGGTGCCGAACCCGGCGCTGACCGCGCCCTCGATCGCGGCGAGGTCCGCGGCGTCGACGGGGGCGGCGACCATGTCGGCGCGCAGCGCGTCGAGCATCTGGCGGCGGACGTTGCCGTCGCTGCGGAAGCCGGGGTCGGCGAGCATCGCGGTGATGCGCGCGTCGAAGCCGTTGGCCGTGACGAAGCGGCGGTAGAACACGACCGGGATGGCGAGCGCGTCGCGCACGCGCACCGGCGCGCCGTCGGCCACGAGGTCGCGCAGGCGGCCGTAGTTGGCGGCCTTGCCGCCGATCGCGGACACGTCGGCCGGGCCGACGTCGTCGATGTCGCGGATCGCGATGGCGCTGTAGTCGGGCGGCGGCACGTCCGTCGGTGGCGGCCGGTGCGTCGCGAACCACGCGTCCGCCTCGTCGGCGGTGACCTCGGCCACCTCCCAGTCGAAGGCGCGCACGGTGAGCCGCACCCATCGGCCGTCGTACGGCGCGAACCGCCCGCGCCCGCCGCGCAGCCCCATGTTGGGCGTGCCGCGCTGCTGCGACAGCACGTTCACGTGCGAGAGCGGCGTCTGCAGCTCGTCGGTGATGACGGCGGCGACCACGGTGAGATCGTCGGGCACGCGATCGAGCACGACCAGCTCGCGCGGTGACACGTACGTGGTGGCGAGCTCGGCGGCGGTGAGGATGTGGACGCGCGCGTAGGTCTCGCCCAGGTTGAGCGGCTGGTACGTGATGCCGGCGAAGAGCTCGTCCGTGGTGATGACCGGGATGGAGAGCTGCGGGACCAGGGCGAGCTGCTCCTCCGACGTCGGGTGGAAGCGGAGGTCGTCGCCGACGTACGTCGCGGCCGCGAGGCGGCGATACGAGCTCTCGATGATCGCGACGTCGGCGGTGTCGTACGGCGCGAGCTCGTACGTGACGACGTCCGGCTCCTCGTAGTGGGTGAGCGCGCCGAGCACGAAGCGGCGGCTGGGCGAGAGGTACTGATCGATGAAGGGCGCGCCGGGCGGCCACGCGAGGTGCTGCGTCGCGAACAGGCGGTGCACGGGGAAGGCGACGGTGTCCTGGAAGTACGTGGTGTCCTCGTCGGCGCGATCGACGATCGTCTTCACGGTCGTGGCGCCGGGGAGGCTCGCGTCGAGCGGGCGCGCGCCCTGGCTGGCCAGCTCCGCGGCGCAGCGGAGCTCGTTGCGGTACGGAACGCGCACGGGCTCGCACGGCGCCGGTCCGTCGCCGCCGCACGCCGCGAGCGCGACGGTTGCGACGAGGATGGAAGCGGCGCGAGTGTTCACGGCGCCTCCCCGATGAGCAACGGACGGGCCAGGTTGCTCGCATTTGCTTCCGCGCGGTTGGCGGCGCAGGACATCAGGATTCTGATTCTGGTATGACGGCGCCGTGTCGCGCTGGTCAGCCGGGCGGATTGCCAAGTGGGCCGTGCTCGCCCTCATCATCGGGTGGCCGCTGTACGTGTGGCTGAAGCCGCGCGAGGATTTCGATCTCCACTACGCGCGCGGGAGCAAGAATGCCGAGGGGCTGGTCCGGTATGTCGATGACGGCGGCAACGCCGGCAAGGTGCGCGGCGATCTGAAGAAGCACCACAAGGCGGCGCGCGCGAAGCTGGCGGCGGCGGGCGCGAAGACGGATGCGCCCATCGGCGCGCTGCTCGACGCGATGCTCGCCGCGGTCGAGAACCGCGTCGTGCTCGAGATGCCGGCGGCGATGACGAAGACCGACCGCGCGTCGTTCGACGCGGTCGCAGCGCTGCTCGCGTCGCCGGGCAGCTTCGTGGCGCCCATCAGCCACCACCTCGACGAGCCGGGCTACAGCTGCGCCAAGGGCTTCGAGGCGGCGTTCCAGGGCGTGTTCGGGAAAGAGTCGGACGTGGTGCGGGTAGAGATCGCGCGTTTCATCGAGGCGGTCGATCGCGGGCGGCCGGTGCTCACGATCGCGTGGAGCGCGCGGGCCGGGACCAGCGCGTATGCGCGCGCCAACGGCAAGCGGGTGTACCCGAGCCTGGTGGTCGACGCCGAGGTCACGCTGCGGGCGCGCGCCGGCGGCGACGTGGTGGCGGCGCTGAAGGGCGAGGCGCGGCCGGCGACCGAGATCTCGTGGACGACGTACGGCTACATGCCGGCGCTCGACCTGATGTATCCCGACAGCGACTCGAGCGACGGCGACGTGTTCGGCGGGATCGTGGCGAGCACGTGCGAGTCGCTGGGGCAGCAGCTGATCGCGAAGCTCACGGGCGTGACGCCCGCCGGGCCGGCCGCGGGTGGGGATGCCGAGCTCGCGCACGACACGAAGTGGTGCAAGGAAGAGAACGACGCGGCGAGCTGCGCGCGGCTGGGGCTTCGCTATCGCGACGGCGTCGGCGTGGCGGTCGACAAGGCGAAGGCCGAGGAGCTGCTCTACGAGGCGTGCAACGGCGGGCTGGGTGCGGGCGCCGAGGCGTGCGCGCCGGCGGCGCAGCTGACGCTCGCACGCACCGGCGACCTGGGCGAACCGATGAACGAGGCGCGGACGAGTGTGATCCTGGCGCTGGAAGAAGGCTGCCAGTACCACGCGACGGAGAGCTGCACGGCCCTGGGCGATCTGCGCTCGACGCTCTACCGGGACGACGGCGGGGCGGTGCCGGAATACAGCGCGCGCGAGGCGGCGATGGCGTACCTGCACGCGTGCGACCTCGGCGAGCCCATCGCGTGCGATCTCGGCGCCAAGGCGCTGGCCCCGTTCGATCCGCTGCAGGCGAGACTGCTCGCTGCGCGCGGTTGCGCGGGCGGGCGCGAGGACTCGTGCAGCCTCGAGCTGCGGCTCGAGAGGATAGCGGCGAAGGTGCGGACCGTCTTCGACGTCGACCTCCCGAAGGGCGACGCTCCGTTCGACATCCACTGGGCGACCCTCTTCGACGGCGACGAGACGCCGACCATCTGGGTCGCTTCGCGCAGCACGCCGGACGCCCTCGCGCAGACGTTCGCCGCACAGATCTATCGCGGCACCGTGATCGTGAACCCGCCCGGCACATCCGCCCCGCCGCCCGCGTGGGCGAAGTCCACGTACCTCGTCGGCAAGGGCCCTACCACCGACTATCACCAGAAGTGCCCCGCGTGCCCGCACGGCAGTCTGGGCCTCTCCCTCATGCGCTGCACCTGCCTCCCCTGACTGGGGACAGGTTCCTATATTGCAACCCCGCGCGGCGACATCACTCTTCGCCCCGAACGACACGCACATATTCCACTGCGGACTCTCGCGCCGAGGTCCCGTCAGGTCGGCGAATCCTGGTCGCCGGTTCCGCGTCCTTGTCCTCCCGTCTCCGGATCTCCTCGTCGACGAGGGCGTCGTCGCCGAGCTGGAGGTAGGCGCCCATCTCGCGGCGATACGCGGCGGCACGCTCCGACGGCGTGTTGCCCAGCTGCACGTACCAGCGGCTCGGGGTCACGAGTGACCGGATCGCGTCGCCGCCGGCTTGTCCCGCGTGAATCGGAGCCGTCGACCAATCGTGGCTCAAGGGATCCGCCACGATGCCTGCGCGGAATCCGTTCGCGTCGTTGTAGAGCGTCGTGGCGCGAAGGTGCGCCAGGTCGGTGATCACCTTGGCCTTGAAGCGCTCCTCGAAGAGCTTGCCGCTTCCGCGCCGGAGCTCGTTTCTGATCTGCGCGTAACGCTGGCACGTACGCTTGATCAACGCCGAGAGCGCCCTCTTGTCCGGCGGCGTGATGATCGAGTGGATGTGATTGCTCATCAACGTCAGCTGGTGAAGCTGGCACTCGGTGGCATCGAGCGCGCGCCGCAAGCACGCGAGCCAGAACATGCGGTCCGCCACCGAGGAGAAGAGGAGGCGGCGGTTGTTGGCGCGCAGATAAACGTGATGCGGCGCGCCGGCGACGACGAGGCGAGGTTGACGTCCCATGCGCTGCCATATCGGCAATGGCGCGTGCGGTTGCGTGCGTGTCGTTCGTCGTGAAATCGGAAGTAGTCACGGCCTGTTGGCGGGTAGGAACCTGTCCCCGGTCACTGGCACGCGCGTTGCGATGGCGATGGACATGCGCTTCGCGGCTTGCTTGGTGGCGATGATGATGAGCGTGCAGATCCTGACATCGGGAGCTGCACACGCAGAGACGGAGGGCGGTGGCGACGACGACGACGGGGCCGAGCGCTACAGCTGCGGGAAGCCGAAGGGGAAGTTCGAGGTGAACCTGAAGGACGAGGTGGCGCTGCGCGATCTCATCGCGTGGGCGATGGGCTTCTCGTGCAAGCGCTTCATCTACGCGTCGTCGCTGGCGCAGCGGTCGGCCAAGCTGACGATGATCACGCCGGGCACGCTCGACGCGCGCGAGGCGTGGGCGGTGTTCGAGGTCGGGCTCGAGTCGATGGGGCTGACCGCGGTGCCGAAGGGCACGGTGCTCGAGATCGTGGAGTCGGCGCAGGCCAAGGATGCCGCGCTCGCGATCCGCAAGACGTTCCCCGAAGGCGGCGGCGGGCTGGTGCGCGTGCTCATCAAGCCGAAGCACGTGTCCGTCGAGGATCTGCGCAGCGCGATCGAGCTGGTGAAGTCGCGCAACGGCGTGGTGACGGCGTTGCCCGGGCTGCGCGCGCTGCTCGTCACCGACGACGGACGCCACGTCGCGACCATGAAGACGCTCGTCCAGGACCTCGATCGCGAGCTCGCGGGTGCGGGGCTCTACGTGATTCCGGTCGAGCACCGGCCCGCGGCCGCGCTCGTCGAGGTGCTCACACCGCTTCTCGCGGAGCCGCCGGGCGGAAAGGGCGCGAGCGGCGGCGCGATGTCGTCGCCGGCGCCCAAGCTGGTGGCGGATGCGCGCGTGAACGCGCTCTTCATCGTGGGTAGCGCGACCGATCACGCGCGCATCGCGGCGATCGTCGAGGTGCTCGACAGCGATCAGGGCGATGACGCGCAGATGACGGCGGTGCGGATGCGCAACGCCAAGGCGGCCGAGGTGCTCGCGGCGCTGCAGCCGCTGGTGAGCGGGCAGGGCGCGAGCGGCGCGGCGGGTGGTGGTGCCTCCGGCGGCGGTGGCGTCGTGTCGGGCCCGGTGAAGCTCTCGGCCGACGAGGGCACGAACTCGGTGCTCGTGCTGGCGTCGCCGCGGGACACCATCGCCGTCCGTACGATGCTCGACGATCTCGATGCGCCGCGCCGGCAGGTCTACATCGAGGCCATGGTGCTCGAGGTGTCGGACAACGGCAGCCGCGAGCTCGGTGCGAGCTGGCACCTCGGCAAGGCCGTCGGCGAGGCCTCGACGTCGGGAGACACCGGCGTCGCGGTGGGCAGCATGACGTCGAGTGGAACGTCGACGCTGAACCTCGAGTCGACGCTGGCGAGCATCGGCAGCGGCTTCCTCGGCGGCATCCTGGGCGCGCCGCTCGAGAACACGATCCTGGGCGAGACCATCCCGTCGGTCGGGCTGTTGTTCAAGGCCGTCACCACGTCGGACGAGGTCGAGGTGCTGGCGTCGCCGCACATCATGACCCTCGACAACAAGGCGTCGACGATCTCGGTCGGCTCGAACATCCCCTACATCTCGAAGTCCGCGATCAGCGGCGAGCTGGTGAACAGCGGCCAGCAGATCGAGCGCCAGAAGGTGGCGCTCACGCTGAAGATCACGCCGCACGTCGCGCCGCTGGAGCACGGCGACGCGCCGGGCGAGGAGCGCATCCGCCTGGACATCGAGCTCGAGCACAACCAGCTCGGCGCCGAGGACTTCAAGGGCCTCGGCCCGACGTGGAAGGAACGCAAGCTCGAGACGACGATCGTGCTGCGCGATCAGGACACCTACGTGCTGGGCGGCCTCATCGACGAGCGCGTCGGCCGTACCTCGTCGAAGATCCCGCTGCTCGGCGACATCCCCGTGCTGGGCGCGCTGTTCCGGTCGACGAAGAACACCAAGGAGAAGACCAACCTCCTCGTCATCATCACGCCGACGCTGGTCGACGACTCCGAGGCCGGGCGCGCCATCTTCGGTCGCCGCATGCGCGAGCGTGAGGAGTTCCTGCAGGCGCGCAGCCGCCTCACGACCCGCGTGGCCGCCCCGCGCGTCGATTACCGCCGCAAGCGCGGCGTCATCGCCGAGATCGACGCGAGCATCCGCGCCGTCGAGACCGAGAAGCGCGCCCTCGAGTCGGTCCGCGCGCCCGTGCGCAAGCGCGGCCAGATCGTGACCGACCCGGCGCCTGACGCCGCGCCAGGCCCCGCGGCCGTCCCCGCGCCAGCGCCAGGCCCCGCGCCTGCGCCAGGCCCCGCGCCTGGGCCGTCGCCCGCGCCGCAACGCTGATCGGAGCAACCGCAACCGAACCCGCAACCGCAACCGAAACCGCAACCGCAACCGCAACCGCAACCGCAACCGCAACCGCAACCGCAACCGCAACCGAAACCGAAACCGAAACCGAAACCGAAACCGAAACCGAAACCGAAACCGAAACCGAAACCGAGAAATGCTGGGGCGAGGGGGGCCCGGGAGTCGTTACCCAGATAGGTACGGCGGGTACGGCCGGTACGGCGGGTACAGCGGCTGGCGGCGATTGGCGCGGCTGCCCTCGTTACCCATCTGGGAAATGATCTCCTGACAGGGGGGGCGTGAGAGTCGAGCGTGCGTGGCGCTGGAATGACCGGTGTCCCTTGCGCGTTCACCGGGGAGTGCGCGTTCTCGCCCTTGGTGTGACGCTCGCGGCTGGGGCCGCGGCAATGACCGTCGCCTGCCGCGGCGGCTCGCCGTCGTCTTCATCGGCGTCGTCGCCGTCGTCATCATCGTCATCGCCGGCGGCGGCGCTCTCGCACGAGGCGTACGTCTGGCAGCGCGCGTGGACCGGCGCGGTTCGTGCTGCCGTCGCAAATGCGCAGCCGGAGCTGTCCGGCCTGCGCGTGCTGACGCTCGAGATCGCGCCGGACGGCACGGCGCGCAGCCCTGCGATCGACACGGCGTCGCTCGTCCGCGCGAGCCGCCCCATCACGGCGGTGGTGCGCATCGACGGCTCGCGCGTTCCCGCGGAAACGTCGCTCGCGCCGGCGTTCGAGCGCATCGAACGCTGGCGCGCTGCGGGCGTGCCCGTCGCTGGCCTCGAGATCGACCACGACTGCGCCACCGCCGCGCTCGGCGATTACGCCACCTGGCTCGCCGCGCACCGTCCAGCCGCCCTGCGGTTCTCGATCACCGCGTTGCCCACGTGGGCCAGCGCGCCGGACGAGCTCCGAGCGATTGCCGCCGCGGTTGACGAGATGGTCGTTCAGGTCCACGCCGTTCGCGCACCGGCCATCTTCGACGCGGCCGCCGCGCGCCGCTGGCTCGAGCAGTTCGCCGCGGTCGTGGCGGTGCGGCGGCCGGTGCTGCGGGTGGCGCTGCCGACGTACGAGGTCGCGCTGGGAGCGGCGGAGCCCGAGGACGTCGGCGCGTTCCTGCGAGCGCTCGAGCGCGAGCCGGTTCCCGGCGTCGCGGGCGTCGTCTGGTTTCGCCTGCCGGTCCCCCCGGATCGCACGGCCTGGTCTGCGGCGGTGCTCGGCGCCGTCATCCGCGGCGCGCCGCAGCCGCTCGAGGAGATTGCTCATGCTCGCTAGGGGTGCCGTCGATCGAGGTAAGCGGATCGGCATCGCGGCGGCCGCCGTGGCCGCCACGCTCTTCGCGGCGCCCAGGCCCGCGCGTGCGTGCGGGCCGGATTTCCAGATCGAGCTCCTGTCCCGGCGCGCGACGACGCTGGCCGAGCTCGAGGACGGCATCTTCGTCGACGAGGCCGAGCATCTCGTGCCGTCCCCGGCGCGCCGGTATCTCGTGATGGCTGGGACCGACGGCGTGGTCGATCCGGCGCACGAGTCGGCCGCCGAGCGCGCGCTCTATCGCCTCGGCGCCGACGCCTGGAACGCCGACGACGTCGCCACGGCGGAGCGCGCGTTCCAGCAGCTGCTCGCGTTGCCGCCCGCCGCGCGCCAGGCGCGCTCGACGTACGCGGCCTACATGCTGGCGCGCATCCGCACCTGGCGCGACGACGACGGCGCCTCCGCGATCGCGGCATACCGGCAGGTGCGCGCGCTCGCCGACGCGGGCTTCCGCGATGACGGCGGGCTGGCCGCGTCGTCGCTCGGGCAGGAGGCGCGGCTTCACGCCTCGCAGCTCGACGCCGTCCGCCTGTATGCCGAGCAAGCGGCGCACGGGCATCCCGACGGCGGCACGTCGCTCCTCTTCGTCGCGCGCGCGATCATCGATCGCGGCGACGCGCACATCCTGCTCGATGACGTCGTCGGGCAGCGGCTCCTCGCCGCGTACCTGTACGCTCGCAGCGACGAGCTCGACGAGGCGCAGCTCGCCCGCATCTGGCGCGAGGTCCTCGCCCGCGCCGGCGCCGATCGCCCCGTCGCGCTCGCCGGCGCCGACCGGTTCGCTGCGGCCGCGTACCGGCGCGGCGATTTCGCGACCGCGCGCAGTCTGCTCGACGCGTCATCGGCGATGGCCGTCGACGCCGCCGACCGCGACACGTCGCTCGCCCGCCGCGTCCGCGCCAAGCTCGCGCTCCGCGACGGCGACACCGCGACCGCCGCCGCGCTGCTCGCGTCGATCGACACGGGCGACACCGCTGCCACCGGCGCCACCGGCGCCACCGGCCCCACCGGCGCCACCGCCGCGTCGCCGCGCGTCTGCGGCGATCGCACCGTGCTCGCCACGGCCGCCGGCGACTTCACCCTCGCCATGGACCGCGCCTGGGCGATGCGCGCCCGTTACACCGACGCGCTCTACCTCGCCGAGCGCGTGCTCACCATCGACGAGCTGCGCGCCTTCGTCGATCGTCTCCCGCCGCCCGACAACGTCGCGAGCGACGGCCGCTGGGGCATCGACACCACCACGATGCGCGGTCTCCTCGCGCGCCGCCTCGTCCGCGACGGCCGCATCGCCGACGCCGTGCCGTACTTCGCGCCGCGCGAGCGCCGCCACGCGCTCGACTACGCCGGCGCCCTCGAGCGCGCCCGCACCACCACCGACGACCTCACCCGCGCCGAGGCGCTCTTCACCGCCTCGCGCATCGCGCGCCGCCACGGCCTCGAGATCATGGGCACCGCCCACGCGCCCGACTGGGAGCACTACTACGCCGACTACGATCTCTCCGAGTACACGTCCACCGAGGACCCGGGCGCGCTCTTCACCGCCGCCGAGGACGCCCGCGTCGCCGCCAGCGCCCCCGATTCGACGCGCCGCTACCACTATCGTCACGTCGCCGCCGACCTCGCCGCCGAGGCCATCGACTTCCTCCCGCGGCAGTCGCAGGCCCGCGCCTCGGTGATGTGCTGGTCCGCCCGCCACGTGCGCTACCGCGATCCGCAGCGCCTCGAGGACCTCTACCACCGCTACCTCCGCGAGGGCCCGTTCGCCGGGCACGAGAGCGACTTCGGCATCGAGTGCTCGGAGCCCGACTTCGCCGCCGCGCGCGCGTCGTTGCCGCTCGGCCCGGCCCCGGCCTGGCAGCTCGTGCTCACCGCGATCCTCTGTGCGCTCGGCGCCGCCTACGTCTTCCACCGCATGTGGCCCCGCGTCACTCCGCGCCCCTGACGCGCTGAGCCCACCCCCGGAGTGCGTCGGGATACACGACCACGCCGGGCGCGCGATGCCACGCGCACACGTGCGTCGGCCCCCTGCCGCGCGGTGCCCAGTCGCGCTTCACCGAGCAGTGCGGGCCGGGCAGCCCGCCGGACACCTCGCACACCTCGATCGCCTCGACGTCCGCCGGCCGCTCCGGCAGCGTCAGCCGCCGGCCATCCGCATACGCGAGCAGCGCGTCGCGCACGAGCGGCGCCGCGGCCTTCATCGCGGGCACACCCTGCGTCGGCGAGCCGTCCACCGTCCCCGCCCAGGCCGCCACCGTCACCTCGCGCGTCGCCGCCACCGCCACGGTGTCGGCGAACCCGCGTGCCGTGCCCGTCTTCGCGGCGACCGGCCACGGCAGATCGAACGCGTTCTCCTGTCCGAAAGCCGGACGTCTCGCCTCCGCGTCGGCCATCATGTCCATGACCAGCCACGACGCCTCGGCCGTGAACACGCGCGTCTCTGCCGACGCAGGCGGCCTCCATCGCCGTCCGCCGCCGGCCTCCGGCGCGGTCGCCGAAAGCACGGCCACCGGCGCGCGCACCATGCCGCCGCGCACCGCGAACCCGTATCCCGCCGCCAGATCGATCAGCCGCACCTTCGCCGCGCCGAGCGCGAGCCGCAGGCCGTAGTCCTCCGGCGTGCCCGGCAGCGTCGCCACGCCCGCCGTGTGCAGCGCCGTCATCACGCGCGTGACGCTCGCCCGCTCGAGCGCGTGCACCGCCGCGAAGTTGTACGAGCTGCCCAGCGCCTCGCGATAGCGCACCGGCCCGTGCTCGTGTCCGCCCTCGGCCACGAAGTAGTCCGGCGACACGTCCCGCACGTCGAACGCCACCGTCGACGGTAGATCGCCGGCCTCGATGGCCGCCGCGTACACGAACGGCTTCAGCGCCGATCCGGGATGCCGCCGCCGCGTCACCAGGTCGATGGCCCCGCCGGGCGCACCGGGTCGCGCCGCGCCGATCCACGCCAGCACCTCGCCGCTCGCGGTGTCGAGCACGACGAGGCCGGCCTGGTCGACGTTCTGCGCGGCCAGCCCGTCGACGTGCTCCGCCGCGCGCCGCTCGAGCACCTCCTGCAACCGCGCGTCGAGCGTGGTCCGCACGGTGCCGCCGCGCGCCGCGACCTCGCGCGGCAGCGACTCGATCACCATCCGCACGAAGTGCGGCGCTCGCGCCTCCGCGTCGTGCAGGCGGATGGCGAGCGGTTGCGCCTTGGCGCGTTCGGCCTCGTCGACGGCCAGCAACCCGCGCTCGACCATGCGATCGATCACGCGGTCGCGCCGCGCCTGCGCCGCGCCCGGCCGCTCGATCGGGTCGTACGCGGTCGGCGCGCGCGGCAAGCACACCAGCAGGACGACCTCGCCCGTGGACAGCGCCGCCGCCGGCTTGCCGAAGTACGTGTGCGCCGCCGCGTCGATGCCCCACGCCCCGTTCCCGAAATAGGCGCGATTCAGCCACTGCTCGAGGATCTCGCGCTTGGTGAGCGCGCGCTCGATGCGCAGCGCGTGCACCGCCTCGCGCAGCTTGCGCGTGAGCCCGCGCGGCTGGCCCTGCGTGTACGTGAGCCGCGCCACCTGCATCGTGATGGTCGAGCCGCCGTACTGCGTGCGCCCCGCCTTCACGTCGAGCCACGCCGCGCGCACCACCGCGCGAAAGTCCACGCCGCCGTGATCCCAGAAGGCGCGATCCTCGCTCTCGAGCAGCGCCGCGACCGCCACCGACGGAATCTCGGCGAGCGGCACCCAGTGGTCGGCATCCGGCCGGCCACCGGGCGCCGGAACCGTCGCCAGCACGACGCCGTTCCGATCCGTCACGACCAGCGGTGTCCCACCCGCGCGCAGCTCGGCCGCATCGAGCGGCCACGCCACCACCATCACGACCAGCAGCTCCACGGCGATCGTCGAGAGCAACCCGGCGAACGCGAACGGCCAGCGGACGTACTGCCATACCGACTGCACGTAGACCATCTACGGCGTCACCGTCACGAGCGTGGCTGCGCTCCGCCCCATCGTCGCCGGCTCGTACATCGCCTCGATCGTCGTCGGCCCGGCCAGGAACGAGCCGTCGATCGTGGCGCGCACCTGGTACGTCATCACGGTCGTGCCCGGCGACATCCAGTCGGCGAACCACCGCACCTGGTCGTCCTTCAGCTCCTGGTGCGCCCAGTACCACGGCGTCGTCGAGCCGCCGCGCGCCCCGCCGCCCGAGGCGAGCTTCGGGTTCACGGCCTCGAAGCCGGCCGGCAGCGGATCCACCATCGCGACCCAGCGCCGCGACGTGAGCGTGTTCACCGTGAGCTGCACCTTCACGAGCTCGCCGGCCTTGAACGACGTCTTCGCCTTGCCGTCGCGGCCCAGGTACTCGCGCTTCACGACGAAGCCGTTGGCCGCGGCGCCGCCGCCGTCCTTCGTGACCTCGGTGACGCGTGCGCGGTAGTGCAGGGGGCCGCTCGCCTTCACGGCGAGCTCGCCGCCCTCGACCGCCGTGAGCGGCACGCGCACGATCGCCGCCGCGCCACCACTCAGCGTCTCGCTGCCGAGTGTCCGGCCACCGGACATCACGGTGACCGTCGTCGTCCCCGCGCTCGCCCGCCGCGCGTAGTCGGCGAACGCGATGAGCGCCCACAGGTTGTCCTGCGTCGAGCCCCAGCGGCCCGCGAGGTCACGCGCACCGTCGAGGCCATGGAGCAGCGGCTGCACCAGCGGGTCCTCGGGCGCGATCTCGAGATACGCCGCCAGCGTCATCGCCGTGGCGCGCGCCGAGCTGCCCATGTGGACGCTCGGGTCGGCGGAGTCGTCGGGGATCATCGCGCCATCCGGCCCGCTCGGCACCGCCGCCGCCGCGATGAGCTTCTTCACCTCGGCGAGCTGCTTGCCGTCGGTCTTCGCCGCGTACATGGCGCGCGCCAGGAACGACAGACCCCACGTCGGCACCGCCGCGCGCTGGTCGTAGAGGCGCGCGATCACGCCGTGGTCGGGCGTGCCGTCCTTCGCGAACAGGTACGCGGTCATCGCCACGATCGCGAGCTGCTCGGGTTTCCACGCCGCGTCGGTCGCCACCCAGCTCGCCAGCGCCGCCTTGCCGCGCACGAACACGTCGGGCGGCACCGCGACCCCCGCCTTCTCCGCCTCGCGCAACCCGAAGAGCGCGTACGCCGTCAGGTGCGGATACGTCTCGGACTGCGGCCACAGGCTGAAGTGGCCGTCGCCCTGCTGGTGACGGATCACCTTGGCCGCGCCCGCGCGCAGGTAGACGTCGGCCTTCGTGCCCGACAGGCTCGCCAGCTTCATCGACGCCGTCAGATCCTTGGCCTTCGCCAGCGGGATGAAGCGCGACATGGTCTGCTCGAGGCAGCCGTACGGATACTCGACCAGGTACTTGAGCGAGGGCTCGAGGTCGCCCAGCCCCGTGCGATCGACGGTGATCGCGACCTCGCTCTCGTCCTTCAGGACGCCTGCCGTCGGCGTCACCGCGATCGCCGCCCGCGCGCCACCGTCGAGCTGGCCGCGCCCGAGCAGCCTCGTCGTCTTCACGCGCGGCTTGTTCACGGGGAGCTCGACCTTCACGCGGTCGTGCTCGCCGCCGAGCGCCACCGCGAACTCGAACGTCGCCGCGTCGGCCTCGCCGGTGCGTGCGCCGAAGCGCACGCGCGCGCTGCCGCCGGCCGGGATGGTCACGCTGCGCGACGTCTCCGCGAGCGTCGCGCCCGTCGCCATCGCGGTCACCGTGGCCACGCCCGCCGCGGCCGTGCGGTTGTGCACGAGCACGCCGACGCTCTCGCTGTCGCCGACCGTCAGGAACCGCGGCAACGTCGGCTGCGCCGCCAGCGGCTTCGCCACCGTGAAGCGCACGTCGCCCTTGCCGAAGCGCTCTCCGACATCGGCCGCCACCGCCATCACGCGGAACGCAGTCAGGTTGTCGGGCGCCGTGAACGAGAAGCGCGCCTGGCCCTTCGCGTCGGTCACCAGCGCCGGCGCCCAGAACGCCGACGACACGAACTTCGAGCGGATGCGCTCGGGATCCTCGCCGCCGCCGCCGTCGCCGCCTTCATCCGGGTCCCCCGCCGCCGGATCCGCCAGCCGTGCCACGCGGTTCCAGTTGGTGCCCGCGTCGACGCCGAGCCCGAACGACCTGTAAAAGGTCTTCATCGGATCGGGCGTCTGGTAATCGATGAGCTGCAAGACGCCCTCGTCGGCGACCGACACGGCGACCTCGGCCGCCACGGGCTTCCCACCGTGCGTCACCGTCAGCGTGCCGGTCACCGTCTCACCCGGCTTGTAGCTCGCGCGATCGGTCACGACGTTCACGGCCAGCCGCCGCTGCTCCGCCGACACCTTGATCTCGACCAGGCCCATCTTCAGCTGCGGGCGATCGCGGTCGGTCGGGCCCTTGCGACCCTGCACCATCGTCACGCGCGCGAACACGTTGGGCGCCCAGCTGCCGTCGACCTTCAGCTCGATGCCCTCGGCCGCCGACGCCATCTGGCGGACGTCCGCCATCATCACGCCATCACGCTCGATGGTCACGAGCGCGGTCGGCGTCTTCAGCCCCGTCTGCGCCACGAGCCGCGCGGTCTCGCCGGCCTGGTAGCTCTGCTTCGACGCGATGAGCGTCATGCGCGCGCTCTCGTCGCCGCTCCAGAACGCCTCGCCCTTGCCGATCACCCACAGCTCCGACGCCGCCAGCACCTTCGTGCCGCGCCCGTCGGTCGACTCGATGCGCACGACATAGTCGCCGGGGTCCTTCGGAAAGATGCGCTCGGTCGCCGTGCCCGTCGCCGGGATCGTGATCGCGCGCTGCATCGCGATCTCCTCGTGCTGCGTGCACGACGAGTAGGTGCGGTAGCCGTGGTCGTCCCACGTGCAGTCGTAGGCCGTCTTCACGAACGACAAGGTCGCCTCGTGCGCGACGCGCCGGCCGCGCGGATCGAGCGCGACGACGTTCACCGCGAACGGCATGCCCGCGGCCTGCACCCACTCCTGGGTGTGCACGCCCAGGTACACGTCGGTCTGGTGCGCCGTCACGACCGCGGCCTTGCGCATGGTCTGCGACGCCTCGTCGGTGACCTCGGCGGCGATGACGTAGTCGCGCGGCCCCTCGAACTTGCTGTCCGGATCCCGGACCGCGAAGTCGAACGCGCCGTTCGCGTCGGTCTGGCCCGCGCCGTCGCTCACCAGGTCGGCGTAGCCGCCGTAGGAATCCTCGTCGTCGCCGTACCACCACCAGCGCCGCTGCGCCTCGAAGCTGTACTGGTCGTAGCCCTTGAAGCGCAGCGCGTGCGGGCGCCGCGACACCGACCACTGCACGTCGGCGTTGGCCACCGGCGCGCCGAACAGGTACTGGGCGTTCACCTTTGCCGCCAGCCGCTCACCGGGACGCACGATGTTCTCGCCGGCGTCGACCTTCACCTCGAACGACGCGGTCCGGAACTCCTCGACCATGAAGCGCTCGCGGAAGACCTGCGTGCCGATCTTCGCGGTCACGTAGTAGTCGCCGAGCGACGCGTCGGGCGAGAGCGGCAGGTCGAGCGCGAAACCGCCGAACTGGCTCATCGTCGTCGACTTCGTCATCACCGACTGCCCGCGACTGTCCGTCACCTCGAGCTCCACCGCCGGCGCGCCCGCCGGCACGCGCGGTCCACGGCCCGCCGCGATCTCGCGCACGAGCCCCTTGAAGTGCACCTCCTCGCCGGGCCGGTACAACCCGCGGTCGCTCTGGATGAAGCCGCGCAGCATCGTCTTGCCGCCGGTGCGGTCCTCGGGCACGCCGAAGTTCCAGATCTGGATCCCGTTGGCCCAGTTGCCATCGACGACGGCGAGGTCGGTGTCCTTCTGCACCACGGCGATGAGCCGCTGCGCGCGGTAGCTGTCCCACTCGCCTTCCTCCGCGTCTCCGTCCGCGTCTCCGTCCGCGTCTCCGTCCGCGTCTTCGTCCGCGACGACGGTCTCGAGCAGCTTGGCCGAACCCGGCGTCTTCAAGACGCCGCGCGCGTCGCTGGTCCCCGTGAACACCGCCTTGCCCTGCGGCGTGTAGATCGTGATCTTGGCGCCGCCCACCGGCGTGCCCGACGAGAGCGACGTCACCCACACCAGGCCCGACGCCGGACCGGACTGGATGAGCACGCCGAGGTCGGTGACGTTGGCGAGCACGCGATGCGACGTGCGCGTGCGCCACGGCTCGTCGGGATCGACCTTGACCTCCTTCGAGCGCACGTCGGCGAGGTACACGCCGCGCGTGCCGGTCTTCGCCCCGCACGTCGCGGCCAGGTCGACGTCGTCGAGGTGCCACTTGTTCTTCGCGCCGGCGACGCCCATCGGCTTCAGTCGCGCCGCGAGCCCGAGCTTCTTCCAGTCGATCGGCCCCGCGTCATCGGAGCCGCCCCACGGGTCGTAGTTCATCTCCGTCGTCAGGATCTCGACCAGCTTGGGCGCCGGGATCGATGCGCACTCGATCTCGTAGCTGTTCACGTTGCGCGACCAGATCGGGTAACCCTTCGCCGACGCCTCGAGCGCGTAGATGCCGCGCTCCATGGAGATGCGCGGCTTCGCGTCGCCGGTCCGGAACACGTGCTCGTACGGCGCCGTGAGGTGCTGGCCGTAGCTGTCGGCGAGCTCCGCGACCTTCAGGTGATACTCGGTCTCGACCGCGAGGTCGGTCGTCACGCGGTAGCGCGTCCCGCCGCCGTCGAGCCAGCCGAGGTCGAGCCCCGGGATCTTCGGCTCCGACGTGATCGCCTTGCGCGCGGCCTCGAGCGAGACCGGCGTCGAGAACACGAGCTCGAGCGAGACCTCGTCGGCGGCGACGTCCCAGCCGCCCGGTTTGACGCGCTTCACGAACAGGTTCGAGCGCGTGCGCACCGCGAGCGACCACGGCTCGGGCAGCGCCGCGTCGCCTCCCACCGGCACCAGGCCGGCGCAGTGCAGCGTGTACGCCGCGTCGGCGTCGAGCGCCTTGGCCGGCTTCACCGTGATGTCGGTGCCGACCTCGTCGGGCGTCTGCGCGACGAGCGCGACATTGCCGCGCATGCCGTTCAGCGAGCACGCGCCCGCCGCATCGCCGGCCGCGACCGCGTGATTGAACCCGATGCGCCACGCGCCGTCGACGGGCAGCGCCTCGGGATCCGCGCCGGCGAGGCCCTCGACCTCGAGCGGCTGGTGCACGAACTCGAAGTGGAAGCCGCCCGTGCGGCGCGCGAGCTCGCCGTCGAGCGCGACCTTGTAGCGCGTCGACACCTTCAGCGCCTCGCTCGGCTCGATGACGAGCGTGTGGCGATCGCGCCAGCGCCCGGTCCACGGGACCGCGGGCGTGAGCGACACCGTCGCCGGATCGACCGCCGTGCCGACCTGCACGTCCTCGATCACCGGGCGGTCGAAGCTGACCTCGATCGGCGTCGCCTCGCCGGCGGTCCTGGTGGGCGAGAAGGTGGTGACGGTCAGATCCGGTCGCTGGCCCGAGCCACAGCTCCCGAGGACCAGCCCGAGGGTCGAGACCACACACGCAAACCGTCGCGTTCGCATCATCGAGTGGCCCGGATTGCACGGCCCGAGCCACGGCCGAAATCGGCGTGATCTCCTGGCGTCACGCCCTGTTGCGCCGCGGAGCTCGGACCTGTGCTCGCGCGGACACGCCGCCCCGTGGGCCGAGACCCGCGATTGTGCAGACCGACCGGCCGCGAGGTGCGTGTAATGTCCCCACCGTGCGGGTGCGTGCCGCCATCCTCGCGTTCGGGATCGCGATGATCGTCGCGTGCCCGCGCGCCGACGCCGCGTCTTCGGGCGCGGCGCTCTACATCGGCAACGCGCCCGCGCCGTGGGTCGAGAACAAGGTCGACGTCGACGTCCGCATGGGCGTCGCGCACGGCACGGTCACGCAGACGTTTCGAAACACGTCCGATCGCGCCGCCGAGGCCGTCTACGTGTTCCCGCTGCCGACCGGCGCCGCGGTGACCGCGATGCGCGTCTCCGTCGGCGGCCACACCATCCAGGCGACGATCCTGCCGCGCCCCGCGGCCCAAGGTGCGTACGAGGCGGCGGTGCAGGCCGGCAAGGCCGCCGCGCTGACCGAGCGCGAACGTCCCGGCGTGTACACGCAGTCGATCGCGCCGGTGCCCGCCGGCGGCGAGGTCGCCATCACGCTCACGTGGCAGGCGCGCCTCGATCGCAAGGGCGGCGCGTGGGAGCTCGCGCATCCCATGGTCGTCGGGCCGCGCTTCGTCGCCGGCAGCGCGACCGGCGCGCCGACGCGCGGCGGTGGCACCGCGGTCGACACCGATCGCGCGCCCGACGCGTCGCGCGTGACGCCGCCCACCGGCAACGGCGCGACCACGCCGTTCGCGTTCACGCTGACGATCGACGATGCCGACTCGATCGTGTCACCGACCCACGAGCTCGCGCTCGATCCCTCGGCCCGTCACGAAGGCCCGAGCGTCGCCCGCGTCACCGACGATCGCGGCAGCCGCGAGCTGATCGTGCGCTGGCGCGGACGCGCGACGTCAGGCGTCCGCGCGGTCGCCGAGCCGGCGGGGAAGGGCGCGTACATCGCCGTGCTCGTCGAGAGCGAGCCCGAGATCGCCCGCCCGCGACGCACGTCGCGTACGTGGCTGGTCGCGATCGATCGCTCGGCCTCGCTCGACGGCAGCGCCGCCGCGCACGCCCGCGCCGTCGCGCACGGCGTCGTCAGCCACTTGCGCGACGACGATCAGGTCGCGGTGGTCGGCGTCGGCGAGCGCCCGCGCTTCACGCGCGCCACCCCGGCCGAGCGCCGCCGGGCCGACGAGCAGATCGATCGACTCGCGGTCGGCACCGGCGACCTCACGACGGGGCTCGCCACCACGCTCGGCACCGTCCCGCGCGGCGCGACCACCTCGGTCGTGCTCGTCACCGACGGCCTCGTCGCCGACGACACCGCCGCCATCGCGCGCGCCGCGGCCGCCGGCGTCGTCGTCCACACCGTCGGCGTCGGCAACGCGCCCAACCGCTGGCTCCTCGAGGCGATCGCGCTCCGCACCGGCGGCACCGCGCAGGTCATCACCGCGCCCGAGGACGCCAACGTCATCGCCGCGGCGCTCGCGCGTGCCGAGCCGCCGTTGCCGGTCACCGTCAACTGGAAGAAGCCTACCGTCGAGGATGCCGAGCCGGTGCGCGCGCTGGCGCTGGCCGGCGGCGCCACGCTCATCGTCGCCGTCGATCGCAAGAGCGTGCCGTCGGGCGAGGTCGAGGTCGTCATCGGGTCCCGCAAGCTGCGCGCGCCCATCGTGCGCATCGCCGGCACCGCGCTCGCCACCGAGTGGGCCCGCCAGCGCGTCACGCGCCTGTGGGCGTCGGGCGAGCTCGACGCCGCCACGCGGCTCGCCGTCGAGCGCGGCATCGTCGCGCCGACCACCGCGCTGGTCGCCGCGGCCGATGGTCCAGGCGGCGACGTCGTGCGCTCGACCGTCAGCGTGCCGGTCCCGTTGCCCGCCGGCATGCGTCGCGACGCGCTCACGCGCCGAGCCGGAGATGTCGACGATCTCGATCGCGGCGGCGACGACGAGGAAGCCGAGGAGAACCTCGACGGTCGCATCGACGCCGGCGGCGCCGGTGGAGGCGCCACGGGAGGCGAGGCCGCCGAGCCCGCGCCGCGCGCGCCCACCGCGGACGAGTCCGAGGTCGTCTACACGATGGGCGGCGCGGTCGCCGAGCGCTCGCTGCTCGGTCGCGCCGTGTCGCGCCGCTACCTGACCCTGGGCCTCACGCTCGGCGCGCGCGTCGACGAGCCGGCGCCCGCCGCGATGCTGTCGCTCGCGTTCGCCCAGCGCGTCGCGCCGCGCACCGACCTCGCGTTGCGCCTCGACGCGGGCGTCGCCGTCGGCGCCGACATCGATCAGCGCTTCGCCGGCGGCCTGCTGCTCGACGTCACGCGCTACGCGCTGCGCACCATCTCGCTCGACGTCGGCGCCGGCATCGGCTGGGCGGGCGAGGTCGGCTTCGCGTATCGCGCCGGCCTCGGCACCACCCGCGGTCCGCTCAGCATCGGCCTGCACCTGAGCGGCGCCGTCACGCGACAGTCGAAGCCCGCCACCGTCGGTGTCGGGCTCGAGGCCGCGTTCTAGCCGCCACCGTCGGTGTCGGGCGGGCCTCGGGCCTCAGTCCTCAGACCTCGGGAAGAGAAGAAATCATGAAGCGAATGGCATTGGCTGCGTTCCTTTCCATGATCGTGGTCCCGGCGACCGCGGACGCGTTCTGCGGCTTCTACGTCGGCGGCGCCGGCGCCGAGCTGTTCAACAACGCGACGCAGGTCGTGCTGATGCGCCACGGCACCACGACGGTGCTGTCGATGCAGAACAACTACCAGGGCCCGCCCGAAGGCTTCGCGCTCGTCATCCCGGTGCCGGTGGTCGTCAAGGAAGACCAGGTGAAGACGTTGCCGCGCGAGGTCTTCGCCAAGGTCGACACGCTCGGTGCGCCGCGCCTCGTGGAGTACTGGGAGCAGGATCCCTGCTACGTCGAGCCGCCGTACGAGAGCGTCGAGTACATGATGTCGGACTCGGCCGCGCCCGACACCGAGAGCGAGGGCGGCGGCGGCGACGACGACTACAAGGTCACGATCGAGGCCCAGTTCTCCGTCGGCGAGTACGACATCGTCGTCCTCTCCGCCAAGGAATCGACCGGCCTCGATCGCTGGCTGCGCGACAACAAGTACCAGATCCCGTCGGGCGCCGAGCCGCTGCTCCGTCCGTACGTCGAGAGCGGCACCAAGTTCTTCGTCGCCAAGGTCGACCCGAAGAAGGTCACGTTCTCCGGCGGCATGGCGACGCTCTCGCCGCTGCGCGTCGCCTACGACAGCGCCGAGTTCGTCCTGCCGATCCGTCTCGGCCTCGCCAACTCGAGCGGCGCGCAGGACCTCATCGTCAACGTGCTCGCGCCCAGCACGCGCTACGAGGTGGCCAACCGCCCGAGCGCGACCATCCCGACCAACCTGCTCGTGACGGACGAGGTGCGCACCCGCTTCGGCGAGTTCTACGCCGCGCTCTTCGATCACGTCCTCCAGAAGGTCCCCGGCGCCGTCGTCACCGAGTACGCGTGGGACTCGGGCAGCTGCGATCCGTGCCCGGGCCCGACCCTCGACCAGAACGACATCGCCACGTTCGGCGGCGACGTCCTCGCCGCGACCTACAAGGATCTCCAGCTGTGGAGCATGACGCTCACGCGCCTGCACGCGCGGTACGGCACCGAGGTCGCCGACGATCTCGTCTTCCGCGCCGTCGAGCCGCTCGAGGGCGGCCGCGGCATCCCCGACGCCAAGGGCGCGATCCAGGGCGGTGCGACGCTCTCGTCGACGAACAACTTCCAGGGCCGCTACATGATCCTCCACCCGTGGACCGGCGCGATCGCGTGCGAGAGCCCGGTGCGCGGTCGCTGGGGCGGCCCGCCTTCCGGCGGCGGCAACCAGATCGCGACGCCGACCGCCAGCGAGCTCGCCTTCGCGCCGCGCGGCAAGGTCGAGCTCGGCGGCCTCGTCGCCAGCGACGTCCCCGAGATCGGCATCCTCGCCAGCGGAGACAACAAGCTGCCGCTCCCCGCGCGCAAGCCGCAAGGCTGCGGCTGCGCGACCAGCGGGCCGGACGCTGCGATCACCGCTGCCGCGACCGGCGCGCTCCTCCTACTGCTCGCGGCGATCGCGAAGGCTCTTCATCGCGCTGCCGATCGCGCTGCGCGCCGCCATCCGCGGTAGCCGCGCGATCGCCCGCGCCAGGTCGACCGCGAGGCGCACCGGCGAGTCGCCGCGCGCGACGACCGCCGTCTTCGCGCCGCTGCTCACGTCCTCGATCGCGCCGCGGGCGACCGTGCGCCGGCCATCGCTACGGATCTCGACCACGAGGCGCGCGACCACCGGCAGGTCCTCGTCTCCCGACAGCGCGCGCTCGTGCGATGCGGACGCGTCGATGAGCTCCACGTGATCGTGCTCGTCATCGGGAGACTGCGACTGCGACATCGCGCAGGAGCATCGCACGAACCGGTGTTCGTGCGTCAATCCGCCGCACTCCCGATGCGGTGAATTGTCGCGAACTCCGACGAGCACGGAGATCACCTGCAAGTCGTGCGGAGGCGCGAACAAAATGCCGCACTCCAAGAGCCTGCCTTTTCAGGCACAAGGGGCATCGGATCGTCGTGGTGAGGAAACGACGCTCCGTCACTCGCGAGTGATCCACATGCAGCCTTTTTTCCCGCCGAACCTTGCGACGTCCTTGCTGTTCGTGATGAGAACACCCCGTCGTTAGTTTGTCGTTCTGGTGTCTCGTTCCGGCGCTACCGCGCGAAGGAAACCCGACATGTCCCGTTTCCTGTTCCCCGAGTGGACTCAGCCACTCAAGAAGTACGTGATCACGCCCGCCCTCATGATCGGGCCGGTCTACATCGTCATCATGGCGGCCCTGATCAAGGACCCCGAGACGCTGCGTATCGGTTACATGCCGGAGCAGCCCGTGCCGTACAGCCACGCGCTGCACGCAGGCGAGATGGGGCTCGATTGCCGCTACTGCCACAACGTGGTGGAGCGGTCTCCCAAGGCGGCGGTGCCGCCCGCCGCCACGTGCATGAACTGTCATCAGACGGTTCACCCCAAGAGCGAGAACCTCCTGCCCGTGCGTCAGGCGTTCTTCGAGAACGAGCCGCTCAAGTGGATCCGCGTCCACGACCTGCCGGACTACGTCTACTTCAACCACTCGGCTCACGTGACTCGCGGCGTCGGCTGCGAGTCCTGCCACGGCCGCATCGACCGCATGGTCCGCGTGTGGCAGGCGAAGCCGCTCACGATGAAGTGGTGCCTCGAATGCCACCGCAACCCGGAGCCCAACCTGCGTGACCCGTCGAAGGTGACGCAGATGGGCTACAAGCCGGCGGCGGGCGAGGGCAAGCGCGTGAAGGAAAGCCTGAAGATCAACCCCCCGACGGATTGCTCGACATGTCATCGCTGAACCACGGCTACTGGAAGAGCATCTCCGAGCTCGAGGCAGACCTGCCCGCGGGCGAGGAATTCACCCCGGCCGATGTCGAGGGTGACGACGACGGCGTCGATCCGCTGAGCCGCCGCAACTTCGCCAAGCTGATGGGCGCGTCACTGGCGCTCGCCGGCGTGGCCGGTGCCGGCTGCAAGCGTTACTCGCGCGAGGAGATCGTGCCCCTGGCCCGCCGTCCCGAGGACCAGGTCCCGGGCACGACCCAGGAGTACGCCACCGCGTTCGAGCTGGGCGGTCACGTCCAGCCGCTCGTCGTGACCTCGTACGAGGGCCGTCCCATCAAGGTCGACGGCAACCCCGAGCACCCCTTCGCGGGTGGCGGCATCGTCGCCGGCACCAGGCGTCACGCCGGCACCACGGCGTTCGCGCAGGGCTCGATCCTTCACCTCTACGATCCCGATCGCTCGCAGTCGGTCGCGCACTCCGGCAAGGGTGCGTCGTTCTCCGACTGGAGGGCGTGGATGGCCGAGCTGCGCAAGCAGGCCAGCTTCAACAAGGTCCGCGTGCTCTCCGAGGCGACGTCGTCGCCGACGGTCGCCGCGCTCCGCCGCCGTCTCACCACCGCGATGCCGGGCCTCGTCTGGCACGAGTGGGAGCCCCTCTCGTGGGACAACGAGCGCGCCGGCATGGCCGCCGCGTTCGGCAAGGTCGTGCGTCCGCTGGCGCACCTCGACCGCGCCGAGACGATCGTGTCGCTCGACTGCGACTTCTTCGTCGACCACCCCGCGGCGCTCCGCTACAGCCGTGACTGGGCGCGCAGCCGCAACGCCGAGACCGGCAGCCTCGGCCGCGGTCGCATGAACCGCCTCTACGTGATCGAGAGCGTGTACTCGTCGGCCGGCGTGCTGGCGGATCACCGCCTGCCGGTCCGCAGCGAGCACGTGCTCGCGGTGGCGCAGCAGCTCGAGCACCTGCTCAGCGGCACCGCCGCTCCGCAGTCCGAGGTCGTCAAGGAGGCCAAGGTCGCGCGCGTCCTCGAGGCGCTCTCGCGCGAGGTGAAGGCCAACACCGGCCGCGTCGTGTTCCTGGCCGGCCGCAAGCAGCCCGCCGCGGTGCACGCGCTCGCCGCGCGGCTCAACCAGACCTTCGGCAGCTCGACCGTCGAGTACCTGGACGATCCCAACCCGACCCGCCCGACCCACGCCGAGGCGATCGCGACGCTCGCGCGCGAGATCGATCAGCAGCAGGTCGAGACCCTGTTCATCCTCGGCGGCAACCCGGTGTACGACGCCCCGGCCGACCTCGACTTCGCCGGCAAGCTGGCGAAGGTCGCCACCAGCGTCCACCTCTCCGAGTACAACAACGAGACGTCGGCCAAGGCGACGTGGCACGTCCCCAAGGCGCACTACCTCGAGACCTGGGGTGATGCGCAGACGTGGGACGGCACGCTGACGCTGCAGCAGCCGCTGATCGCGCCGATGTACGGCGGCATCTCGATCATCGAGCTCTGCGCCATGCTGCTCGGCGACGAGACCCCGACCGACGCCATCGTGGCCAAGACCTTCTCCGAGAGCGGAGCGGGCGGCACGTGGCGCCAGGCGGTGCACGACGGCTTCGTCGACAAGACGCAGCTCGCGCCCCAGGCCGTGCAGGCCGGCGGCGGAGGCGGCGGGCTGGGCGGCGCGACCGGCGGCTCGGACGTCACCAACGGCCAGCTCGAGGTCACGTTCGTCCACTCGTCGGCGACGTACGACGGCCGCTTCGCCAATAACGCCTGGCTCCAGGAGACGCCCGACTTCCTCACCAAGGTGGTGTGGGACAACGTCGCGCTGCTCTCGCCCGACACGGCGGACAAGCTCGGCGTCTCGTCGCAGGACGTCATCCGCATCAAGCTCGGCGATCGTCAGCTCGACATCGCGGCGCTCGTGATGCCGGGCCAGGCCAAGGGCTCGATCGCCGTCGTCCTCGGCGGCGGTCGCACCAAGGCCGGCTCGGTCGGCAACAAGCAGCGCGAGTGGGCCGGCGGCGGCTTCGACAGCTACAAGCTGCGCGCCTCGACCGGCCTCGACATCGCCGTCGGCGCGACGGTCTCGAAGACCGGCAGCCGGTACAAGATCGCGACGACCCAGGAGCACCACGACATCCGCCGTGGCTTCTCGATCTCGAAGACCGTCGGCGACAAGGAGTACGCCAAGAAGGTCCCCGACCTCGTCCGCGAGGTCGAGCGCGAGGAGCTGACCGACCCGGCCTACAAGGCCGAGAAGGACCACCCGTACTACCACGACCACCACCACGGCCGCGGCGGCTCCCTCTTCTGGGAGAAGCAGTATCACGACCGCAAGTGGGCGATGGCGATCGACCTCGGCAACTGCATGGGCTGCAACGCCTGCGTGGTCGCCTGCCAGTCGGAGAACAACGTTCCCGTCGTCGGCAAGCGCGAGGTCACGCGCAACCGCGAGATGTCGTGGATCCGCATCGACCGCTACTTCAAGGGTGACATCAACGACCCCGAGGTCGTGGGTCAGCCGGTCGCGTGCCAGCACTGCGAGAACGCCCCCTGCGAGACCGTGTGTCCGGTCGGCGCCACGCTCCACTCGAGCGAAGGCCTGAACGACATGGTCTACAACCGCTGCGTCGGCACGCGCTACTGCCTCAACAACTGCCCGTACCGCGTCCGTCGCTTCAACTTCTTCGACTACCACAAGGAGTTCAAGGACGCGCGCAACAACGTCCGCAAGCTCCTGTTCAACCCGGACGTCACCGTGCGCGAGCGCGGCGTGATGGAGAAGTGCACGTACTGCGTGCAGCGCATCCAGGGCGCCAAGATCAAGGCGAAGAACGCCGGCGAGCGCGGGTTCATGCCCGACGGCACGATCACCACCGCGTGTCAGGCCGCGTGCCCGACCGAGGCGATCGTGTTCGGCGATCTGTCGGACCCCGAGAGCCGCGTGTCGAAGATGCATGGCGATCGCCGCCAGTACGAGCTGCTCGGCGAGCTCAACGACAAGCCTCGTACGCGCTTCCTGTCGCGCGTGCGCAACCCCAACCCGGAGCTGGTCGCGCACGCGAGCCAGCCCGCGCACCACTGAGCGACCGCCATGGCAACCTCACCTGAAGCAACGACAGGTCCCGGCGGTCACGACGGCGGTGATGCTCGCGCGGTGTTCCGCGGGATCACGGACGACGTCGTCAAGGTCTCGCTGAACCCCACGCCCAAGTGGTGGTACCCGGCGTTCGGCGTCGCCAACCTGATGCTCCTGTGCCTGGTGGTCGCCCTTTACCACCTGTTCACGACCGGCATCGGCGTCTGGGGCAACAACAACGTCCAGGGCTGGGCCTGGGACATCACGAACTTCGTCTTCTGGATCGGTATCGGTCACGCCGGAACGCTGATCTCCGCCGTCCTCTATCTGTTCCGTCAGGACTGGCGCACGAGCATCAACCGCTCCGCCGAGGCGATGACGATCTTCGCCGTCGCGGCCGCCGGCATCTTCCCCATCATCCACACCGGCCGTCCGTGGTTCGCGTGGTGGCTCATCCCGCACCCGAACGACATGGGCATGTGGCCGCAGTTCCGCAGCCCGCTCATGTGGGACGTGTTCGCGATCTCGACGTACGCGACCACCTCGATCCTGTTCTGGTACATGGGCATGGTCCCCGACCTCGCGACGCTGCGCGACAAGTCGAAGGAGAAGTGGAAGCAGATCGGCTACGGCCTGCTCTCGCTCGGCTGGCGCGGCTCGGCCCGTCAGTGGCACCGCTACGAGCGCGCCTACCTCATCCTCGCCGCGCTCTCCACGCCGCTGGTCCTCTCGGTCCACTCGGTCGTGTCCTTCGACTTCGCCACGTCGCAGAACCCAGGCTGGCACACGACGATCTTCCCGCCGTACTTCGTCGCCGGCGCCATCTTCTCCGGCTTCGCGATGGTGGCCACGCTGCTCGTGCCGCTGCGCGAGCTGTGCGGCCTGAAGCACATCATCAAGTCGAGCCACATCGAGGCGATGTGCAAGATCATGATCGCCACCGGCATGATGGTCGGCGGCGCCTACTCGATCGAGCTCTTCGTCGCCTGGTACTCGGGCAACGCGGCCGAGTGGTTCACCTTCCGCAACCGCATCTTCGGTGAGTACTCGTGGGCGTACTTCATGATGGTGAGCTGCAACGTCCTCGTGCCGCAGTTCTTCTGGTTCAAGAAGTGCCGCACCAATCCCTGGATCGTCGTCGGTCTCTCGATCCTCATCAACGTCGGTATGTGGTTCGAGCGCTTCGTCATCATCGCGACGTCGCTCGCGCGCCAGGGGCTCCCCGGCATGTGGGGCTACTTCAGCCCGACCCGCTGGGACCTGCTGACGATGATCGGCAGCTTCGGTCTCTTCTTCACTCTGTTCCTCCTCTTCGTCCGCTTCCTCCCCATCATCGCCATCGCCGAGGTGAAGGCCGTGACGCCGGAAGCTCACGCGGGTAAGGACGACCACTGATGAGCACTTCAACAGATACCCCCGAGTCGGCCGACAAGCCGAACGGCAACGGACCCGACGACGAGATGCACGGGCTCCTGGCCGAGTTCGACACGCCGGGCGCGCTCATCGCGGCTGCACGCAAGGTCAAGAACGCGGGTTACACCGAGTTCGACTGCTACAGCCCGTTCCCCGTCCACGGCATCGACGCCGCCATGGGCACCAAGATGACCAAGCTCCCGCTGGTCGTCTTCGCCGGCGGTCTCAGCGGCCTCTTCCTGGGCACGCTGATGCAGTGGTGGATGAACGCCTACAACTGGCCGTGGAACGTCGCCGGCAAGCCGACGTGGTCCATCCCGGCCAACGTGCCCATCTCGTACGAGACCACCATCCTCTTGTCGGTGCTCACCACGTTCTTCGGAATGTGGGCGGCCAACAAGCTGCCGCAGGTGTGGCACCCGTTCTTCCGCCTCGACCGCTTCACCAAGGTCACCGACGACGGGTTCTTCCTGGGCGTCGAGGCCGGTGACAAGCGCTTCGAGCTCGAGCAGACCAAGCAGCTGCTCGTCGCGGCCGGCGCGACGCACATCGAGGAGTGTTACGTCGATGCCCGTCCCGAGGCGCGCAACGTGCCGAAGTGGATCTGGGCCGCGATGACCGTCATGACGATGCTGGCGCTCATCCCGGTGGCGCTGGTCTACAAGGCGCGCGCGACCAAGTCTCCCGACCCGCACTACCACGTGTTCTCGGACATGGACTTCCAGAACAAGGCGAAGAGCGATCAGCCCTTCGCCGAGTTCGCCGACGGCCGCGCCAACCGCGGTCAGGCCCCGAACACGGTGGCGCGCGGGCAGCTCAAGGCCGACGACGCGTATTACCGCGGCCTCGAGAACGGCGCGTGGCTCACCGGCCTGCCGGCTCAGGTCGAGGTCACCTCGGCGTTCGTCGACCGCGGTCAGGAGCGCTTCAACATCTACTGCGCTCCCTGCCACGGCTACGACGGCGCCGGTCACGGCATCGTGCCGGCGCGCGTCGAGTCGATCGGCGGCGCCTGGGCGGCGCGCAACCTGGTCGATCCGAAGGCGGGCGTCATCACGATGCCCAACGGCCAGCTGTTCAACACCATCAGCAACGGCTTCAACTCGATGATGGGCTACGCCTCGCAGATCCCGGTTCAGGATCGCTGGGCGATCGTCCTCTACGTGCGCGCTCTCGAGCGCAGCCAGAACGCCGCCGAGGCCGAGCTCCCGGCCAACGCCCAGGTGCGGTGAGGACACGACCATGAGCGCAACCAAGTCCATTCACCCCGAAGAGAAGTTCAAGGCCGACAAGATGGGCGGCCGCCTGTTCAAGGCGGGTGCCGGCATCGGCCTCTTGTTCCTCATCGTCTCGCTCATCTTCGGCGCCACCAAGGGCGACCACTGGAGCCGCTTCCTCTACGCGTACGTGATCGCGTGGGGCTTCGTGGTGTCGATCGCGGTCGGCTCACTCTTCTTCGTGCTGAGCCACCATCTGGCGCGCGCGAAGTGGGCCATCGTGCTCCGCCGCCTCGCCGAGTTCATCACCCTCAGCATCCCGTTCCTCGGCGTCCTCGGGCTCGGGTTCATCATCCCGCTGCTCGCCGGCAACAACCACCTCTACTTCTGGACCGAGCCGACGCTCCACAACGAGACGCACCCGTTGTGGCACCACATGCACCACAAGGCGACGTGGCTGTCCCCCGCGTTCTTCGCGGTTCGCTACGTCTTCTACTTCGTCGTCTACACCGGCCTCGCGTTCTACTTCGCGAAGAAGTCGATCGCGATGGACGACGCCAAGGACGACGCCGAGGCCTACAAGATCTGGGACAAGCTCCGCGTCGCGTCAGGTCCGGGCACGGTCATCTTCGCGCTGAACACGATCTTCTTCGTGACCGACCTGTTCATGACCTTCCAGCCGACCTGGTACTCCACGATCTACTCGGTCAACTGGTACGCCGGCGGCATGCTCGCCACGTACTGCGTGCTCGCGCTCCTCGCGCGCGTGCTCCAGCAGTACGGCAAGCTCGAGCACTCCGTGACGACGGAGCACTACCACGACATCGGCAAGTACATGTTCGGCTGGACGTTCTTCTGGATCTACACGGCGTTCAGCCAGTTCATGCTGCAGTGGTACGGAAACATGCCGGAGGAGACCGTCTTCTACAACTACCGCATGTTCAGCGAGTGGAAGTGGGTCTCGCTGGCCGTGCTCCTCGGACAGTGGGCGTTCCCGTACCTGTGTCTCGTGACGCGGTGGACGAAGCGCATCCTGCCGCTCTTGATGTTCTTCGCCGTGTGGCAGCTCGTCTTCCACTGGCTCGACCTGTACTGGAACATCATGCCGAACTACCACTGGGAGGCCGACAAGGCCGGTCACCTGATGGGCCCGCTGTTCGGCGAGCCGGAGAACAACAAGGTCGGCTTCAGCGCCGTCGACGTGACGCTGCTCTTCGCGATGGTCGGCTTCTTCATCGCCGGCGTCGGTCGCGTGATGAAGGGGAACCTGATGCCGATCAAGGACCCGAAGCTGGGCGAGTCGATCGCCTTCGAGAACTACTGAGGTCGTCATGAGCGATGGACCAAAGAAGAACCCCGACAACCTCAACACCATCGGCATCATCACCGTTGGTCTTGTGGGTGCCGCCCTCGTGTACCTCTCGATCGTCGGTCTCCAGGCGTTCTACGTCGACGAGACCGCGATCGTCGACGAGGTGCGCAGCTTCGGCGACCAGGAGAAGGTCCGCACCAGCCTGAAGGCCGAGCAGTCCGGTCACATCAGCGACTTCGTCCGCAAGGGCAACGCCGCTGACGGCCGGCCGGTCGTCTCGATCGGCATCGATCAGGCGAAGAAGCTCGTCGTCGAGGGCGCGAAGGTCGATCCGTCGAACCTCGTGCCGATCGTCGGCCGCTCGGACAAGGGCACGATCCAGCCGATCTTCGGTCGGCCGGTCGCGCTGCCGCCGCCCCCGACCGACGCGGTTCCGCCGCCGGCCGACGGCTCGGTGCCGGGTGCGGTTCCACCCGACGGCGCCGGTGCCGGTGCCGGTACCGGCACGGCGGCTCCGGCTGCTGCGCCGGGCGCCGCACCGGGGACGGCTCCGGGCGCTGCACCGGCCACCGCGCCGGGCACGGCGCCGGGCACGGGCGCGACGCCTGGCCAGCCCAACCCCGGCACGGGCACGCCGACCTCGCCGGCGCCTGCCGTGGCGCCGACGGCTGGCTCTGCTACGCCTCCTCCTGCTACGCCTCCTCCTGCTACGCCTCCTCCCGCTCCGGCTCCCGCGCACGGCGGAGGCCACTAAGAGCTCGCGATGCGTCGGTCGTCCTCGGTCCATCTCGGCATGCTCGCCACGGCGTCGATCATCGTATCGGCCGTCGCGTTCGGTGCCGAGGTTCGGCCCGCGATCGCCGACGAACCGATGCCCGTTCCCCCCGGCGTCTTCAAGGGCGTCGAGGTCGTCGAGAAGCTCGGCGCGCAGGTGCCGCTCGACGCGCGCTTCCGCGATCACACCGGCAAGGACGTCACGCTCGCCGATGTGGTGCGCGGCGACCTGCCGGCGCTCGTCACGTTCAACTACTCGAGCTGCCCGCAGCTCTGCGACCTGCAGCTCAACGGCGTGGTGAACGCGCTCGCCACGGTGCGCCTCGTGCCCGGCAAGCAGTTCCGCCTCGTCACCGTCATCCTCGCGCCGGCGGAGACGCCGGAGCGCGCGGCCAAGACGCGCGCGCATCACGTCGAGAAGCTGCGCTCGCTGGGCGGCGACGTGGCGCGCGACGGCGGCGTCGACGGCTGGACCTTCCTCGTCTCGCGCGACGGCAAGGACACGCACGCGATCGCGGCGGTCGCCGCGGCGGTCGGCTTCGGCTACCGCTACGACGCGCGCCAGGACGAGTACGCGCATCCCGCGACGCTGGTCGCGCTCTCGGTCTCGGGCGTGGTCACGCGCTACGTCCACGGCATCACACCGGTCGGCAGCGACCTCGAGCAGACCATCGTGAAGGCCGGCCTCTCCGAGCCGTCGGCGTCGTCGGGCTTCGTCATGTCGTGTTTCCACTGGGACCCCGACGGCCGCGCGGCCTGGGGTCGCAAACTCATGCGCTACGGCGCCTTCAGCTTCGCCTCGGTCCTCATCGCGGTCTTCGCCATCGTCTGGTGGCGCCGCTCGCGGCATCCCTCTGGAGTCCCGTCATGAAACTGTACGTCTTCGCGTTGGCCCTCATCCTGGGGCTGCTCGCTGCGACGGGGTCGACGCCGTCGGTCGCGCACGCGCAACCGGCTGGCGCGCCGCCGCCCGCGGCTGTCGCGACCACGGCGCCGGCCGCCGCCGCGCCACCGGCCGAGGCCACGTGGTGGGAGAAGAAGGCCGCTCAGCCCTACGTCTACGAGGGCACGTACTGGCTGCCGCCGGCCGCGTCGAAGGACGCGAAGGGCCCCGATGATCTCTTCATCTGGGTGCTCGGCCTGTCGTTCTTCTTCTTCTTCGCGATCCTCATCGTCGTCGTCTACTTCGTCATCAAGTACCGCCACAAGCCGGGACGAAAGCCCGAGCCGTCGGCGGCCCACAACGACGTCCTCGAGATCACCTGGACCGTCATCCCGACCATCATCTGCGTCCTCCTCTTCGTCTACGGCTGGCGCAGCTACATCTCGCTGAC